>NZ_CCDG010000077.1 GCF_000723885.1 Paenibacillus camerounensis | reverse complement strand
TGCACCGCGCTATTCGTCGGCAGCGCCAGAGGGGTATAAGAGACAGGGAAGGCCGTCAGCTGGGCGGCGGAGCAGGGTGAGGGCTCCGGCGCGGCGGTGCGGCGCGAGCCGCAGCACGGCGCAGGCCGGGCCGCAGGCGGACGCAGCGGCGCGGGTTCAGCCCCTGCCGGGGGGGGCGGCAAAGCCCGCAGCAGCAGTGCGGAACGCGAGAAGAACCGCAAGAACAAAGGAGCGCCAAAGTGGCTCAAGAACAAAACCACGGGAGGTGACGGTCAATGAATAATGCCCCCGTACTGCAAATTACGGGATTAAGCGGCGGCTACAGCCTGAATAAGCCGGTACTGCATGATATCGGCCTGCAGGTGCAGCCCGGCGAAATGGTCGGGCTGATTGGACTCAACGGAGCCGGAAAAAGCACGACGATGAAGCATATCCTGGGATTGATGTCGCCGCATAAAGGCGAGATCACGGTCAAGGGTAAAACCCGGAGCAGTAATCCGGAAGAGTATCACAGCGCGCTGACCTTTGTGCCGGAATCGCCGCTCCTGTATGAGGAGATGACAGTCCGCGAGCATGTAGAGTTTACCGCGAGGGCTTACGGCGTGGAGCGCAGCGATTATGAATCCCGCAGCATGCAGCTGGCCGCACTTTTCAATATGGAGGACAAGATGGATACGTTGTCCTCTCATTTATCCAAGGGTATGAAGCAGAAAGTAATGATCATGTGCGCCTTTGTGGCCCGCCCGGCGCTCTATGTTATTGATGAGCCGTTTCTGGGTCTTGATCCGCTCGGCATCCGCTCCCTGCTTGACTTCATGATGGAGCTGAAGAAATCGGGAGCGTCGATTCTGCTCAGCTCGCATATTCTCTCTACCATTGAGAATTACTGCGACCGCTTCATCGTGCTGCACCGCGGCAAGGTTATTGCAGAAGGTACACTGGCAGAGATGACCGAAGCCGCAGGCCTGCGGGGATTGAACCTGGAGCAGCTGTTCTACGAACTGGTGCAGGGAGGGAAATGATATGGATTTGAAAGAGCTGCGCCGGCAGCGGCGTAGCCGGTTCATGGGCAGCATGATCCCTTACGTGGGCTATGTAATCAGGAGCGGAGTAGCGATGGTGCTGCTTATGGTGCTGATTGTGTTCTCCGCCTGGTATACAGCGCTGCTTCGCGATATACCGGCAGATCTGCCGATCCGCTGGATTATGCTCGTGCTCCTGCTGCCTGCAGCAGTGCACAGCAGCTTCCGGACGTATCTGCAGAGTCCGGATACGATTTTTCTGCTGCCGCAGGGCCACCGGATGAAGGAGTATTTTGCTCCGGCCTGGGTGAGCGGGAATGTCTGGAAGCTTCTGCGGATGGCCTTTATCCTCATTACATTATGGCCGCTGTACATACGCACGGACGTTTCGCCTCAATCCCTGCTGTACACAGCTCTGCTGCTGGTTGCAGTGAAGCTGCTGTCCAGCTATGGGCTGTGGCGGGAGATCGCCATGCTGTCGCGTCCGGCTGCAGCCGGCTATCAGCTGCTGCGCTGGGCGGCGGGGGGATTAATGCTTGCGGCATGGCTGTGGCAGCCGCCGCTGCGGGCCCTGATGTTCGCCGCCCTGCTGGCAGCCGCTTATGTAGCGGCGCTGCGTGTTCCAGGCCGTCATGCCGTTCCCTGGGAGCGGCTGATCGCCACCGAGAAGAATCAGGGCACAAGAGCGCTGATGATACTCGGCTGGTTCGTAGATGTGCCGGGACGCGAGCAGCGGGCTTATGCCCGGCGTTATCTGTCCCGCTGGGGCAGGGGAATTGCCTGGCGCCGCGATAGCGCGTACCGCTTCCTGCTGACCAAAAGCTTCGCCCGCGGTGACGTCTTCGGAATTGTAATGCGGATAGCGTTACTTGGTATGCTGCTCGTCCTGTGGAACCGCAGCAGCTATGCCGGCACCGGCATCTACCTGTTGTTCCTGTTTTTGACCGGCATTCAGCTGTCGGCGCTGCGCAAGCTGCACAGTGAATCCTTCTGGCTGACCATCTACCCGTTGCCTGCAGGCAGCAGGGCGGACAGCACTACACAGTTTATTTTCCGGACCTTGCTTGTGCTGGCGCTGCTGCTGGGCTGGCCTTTCCTGCTGACGGTTGGCGAGCGGCCGCTTCCGGCCATCGGCAGCTTGCTGGCAGGGGCAGTGCTGGCTTTCTTGTTCAAACTGTACATGCAGCGTAAATCGGCTGATCCGGATGATGATCTGTAGCTGAACGTTTACAGAAGCCTTGTTAACAGAAAGAAGCCTTGACGGGGCTTGCGCCCGCATCAAGGCTTCTTTGCTGTATATCAAGAATTTCGGTTAGACAAAGAGTGAACGGCTGATGATAACCAGCAGGATGAAGAGTACCAGAATTGCGCCAGTGCTTGTGAATCCGCCGTATCCGTATCCGCCTCTTACTTCTTCGCTCATGTTCATTCCCCTTTCGAATGTGTTGTTGTACTTGAGTACACCGTATTGTATGTACGGAGGGAACAACGTGTATAGGCCAATGCCGCGAGACAGTAAAATAACCCGCAAAGCGGGAGGGAGATGAAAGCTTACACACATACTTAACAGAGACCCCGGAGAATCAAAAACAGTCCCGGGTGTCCGGGACTGTCTGCTGGTATTATATCCTCTTATTTATCAGCCTGCTCCAGGTCACGGATACCGGCATATACCATGTCGAACAGATCTTCGAGCTGGTCTTCTTCAATACAGGAGAAGGCGATGCGCAGATCGGTCTCACCGAGGGCGATCGTCCCCAGTCCGTACTGGTGGATTAGGTGCAGGCGCAGTGCTTCGGCCGGCACAGTGTTCAGCTTCAGGCACATGAAGTAACCGGAGTTGAACGGATAATACGTCCATACGTCATCTCCGTACTTACCGCTGTCCAGCAGCGCCTTCACTTTATTGGCACGGCCTTTCATAATCTGGAACTTTTCTTCCTTCTGCTGCGGGAACTCCGGCGCTTTTAGGGCATCCAGCACAAAGGTCTGCGAAGGATGGGCTCCGCTGGAGATCGTTGCGCGGATAATGCCGAGCGTCTTCTGCTCCAGTGCAGCCAGCAGCTCCTTGTCTTCAGAAGCGTAGGTGATGAAGCCGACGCGGAAGCCCCAGACGAATTCTTCCTTGGTGGCTCCGTCCACCTTAACTGCAAGCACCCGCGGATGCAGGTTAGCCAGGCGTCCGAACAGTGATTCCTTGAGTGAATCCTCGAAAAAGAGTCCGAAATAAGCATCATCGCTGACAACAACGACATTGATTCCCTCTTCAGCAGCACGGAGGACGGCGGCAACGATCGCTTCGCCTTCTTCAAGTCCCGGTGTGTAGCCGGTAGGATTATTAGGGAAGTTCAGCAGCACGATGGCTTTGCCGCGGTCCTTCTGGGCCAGCAGTGCATCCAGCAGCCCGTCGCTGTTAAACTTCATATCTTCAGTAAAAAGCGGATAATTCACGATGCGGCTGAGCCGGCGGATGCCGAAGGTCAGCTCGTAATTCTCCCAGTTCTTATCCGGATAGATGACGGCATCGCCTTCCTCAGCGAACAGATCGGCAACAATGCTCAGCCCGTGTGTCAGAGCGTTGGTTACAACAGGATTGCCGAAGGATTTGCCTTCAAGCGACGGGTTCTCGCGCAGCATCTTCTCCCGCCATACGGTCCGCAGCTCCGGTTTGCCGGCTGGAGGTGCATAGCCGTAGAGGTCTTTGGGATTGTAAGCGGACAGCTTATCCTGAATGACGGCAAGGTGCATAGGCACGCCGTGCTCAGTTGCAATACCGATGGTAGCATTATATTTCTTCGCATGAGCCGTCGCTTCTGCAGATTGGCTCAGAATGCCCTCTTTTGGAAAATAGATCGCTTTGCCGAGATTGGAGAGCATATCGTATACATGTTCATTGCCTGCCTTGATGTTGTCGTTCAATTGTCCAGCCAGTGGATTCATCCGTTTCATCCTTCCGGTATTCTTCTGGGATATATACGTTAACATTGCCTAACATTATATCACCGCGGCTTGCCGCCGTCACTGAAGAAAGCCGCGTTTTATGAATACTTTTCGAAAAATTTCTTTATGGATGAAAAGGACAGAATTTCTGCATCATCTCCAGCGTTTCTGCATCACGCGCTCCGCCGCGCTCTGTGAGGCCGCGTACAACGCCGGCACGCTTATCCTCTTTGAGATTCTGGCCGAATTTGAATTTGGCGGTCAATTCATCCGGAGTAATCCGGACAACAGCTACGCCTTTCAGCCGCGGCCGGTAGACGGGGTCCTCAGCAGTGATCAGGGTATAGCCGCCCTCAGGCTGGAGCTTCTGCATAAAGAGTGACAGGACGGCTGCTTTTTCGGCGAGGTCCTCAACCGGCTCGGCCTTTCCGTAGGCGGTTACGCTTTTGAAATAGGCTGTTGCGGGACAGGCCAGCTCGGGATCACTGAAATAGGACGGAATGAGCGCATATTCATCGGCTACCGTGAAGCAGACCTGCTGCTGGCGGCGGATACTGTCCATTTTGCCTCCGGCATGGCTGCCGTGGAAATAGAAATGGCCGTCCGAATATACAAAGTTCAGCGGAGTTACCCGGGGAAACCCCTGTTCATCTGCCGTTCCCAGAAAGCCGAAGCTCATCCCCTGGAGAAAGGATACGATCTCCTCCTCCTGTTCGATCTGGAATTCTTTTCTGCGCATGGCGTATCACCCTTTCCTAATTTCATCAAGCATAAAGCAAGAATTGACAATAAAAAAGGACCGGTTTACATTAATTTTATTAGTCCACTCTTGAGGAAGAAGGATAGGGATGAACTTTACACTTCCATATGAACAGTATCTGGACATCTACCGTTACAAATATCTGGCGCTGTACCACGCACTCCGCTCAGCAATTCTGGACGGAACACTGCCCGGAGGGACGAGGCTGCTTTCAACAAGAAAGCTGGCCGGGCTGTACCTGCTGTCCCGCGGCTCGGCATCCCAGGTGTACGATATGCTGCTGGCGGACGGTTATATCAGGACGGAGCGGGGGCGGGGGGCTTTTGTCTCGGAGGGCGGTTTTTTGGGCGATGACGATGAAGGGCAAGACGCCGGAAGCCTTCCATTTGTCCGGCCTGGAGTGGAGCGTGACGGCTATCTGAAGGCCGGTAGTTCAGCGCTCAGGGAGAATGGCGGGAGTGAGGCGGAAGCTGGCGGTTCTGTAACGGGGAACGGCGGCGGGAGCGAAACGGAAGCTGGCAGTGCTGCACCGGGGAATAGCGGCGGAAGTGAGACGGAAGCTGGCAGTGCTTCCACTCTTGTCAGCGTGGGATTGACTGCGGAGGGCGTATCTGGTTACGGGAGCGGGCCGGCTGCTGCCGGGCCGGTTAAGCTTAGTGCCTGGGGAGAGCGCCTTATGGAGCGTCAGCTCACTGTGTATGAGAGGACCGGGGATGGCTTCATCAGCTTCCGCAGCAGCGGAATGCAGGCAGGACAGTTCCCGTATGCGGAGTGGCGGAGCGCGCTGAACTATGCCGGAGGCAAGCAGGGCGGCCTGCTGGACAGCTACTGTCCGCCCCAAGGAGACGAAGGGCTGCGGCGGTCGATCGCTGCTCATCTGCGGATTACCCGGGGTATCCGTGCCGAGGCAGGACAGATTGTGCTGTTCAGCGGCTCAATGCAGGGCATCATGATCCTGACCCAGCTTCTGCTGGAGCAGGGCAGCAGCGCGGTGGTTGAAGACCCGGGCTATCACGGTATCCGCCGTGCGGTGGAGATCAGCGGCGGCAGGCTGCTGCCGGGCAGGGTGGATGCAGAAGGGCTGGTCCCCGAGGACTGGGCGGCCCGGCTGCTGTTCGTAACGCCGAGCCGCCAGTTTCCTACCGGGGCTGTACTTCCGCTGGAGCGCCGGCGCTGGCTGCTGGAATGGGCCCGGCGTCATGAAGCTGTCATTATCGAGGATGATTATGACAGCGAGTTCCGTTGGGGCGGCCGGCCTATTGAGCCGCTTAAGGCGCTGGACCGGGAGGAACGGGTCGTATATGTCGGCTCGTTCTCTAACAGTATGTTCTTCGGGCTGCGCGTGGGCTTCGCCGTGCTGCCTGCTTCGCTGGCTGCGCCCGTGATTGCAGCCAAGGCGCTGTATGAGCCGCTGCCCGCAGGCCAGCTGGAGCAGCGGGCTTTGGCGCGGTTCATGAGTACCGGCGGTTACGGCCGGCACCTGCGGCGCATGACGCGCATCTACGGTGAACGCGCGCGGCTTCTCCGGACGCTGCTCACAGTGCGGCTTGGAGGTGTTCTTGAGGTGCTGCCGGGTGACGCCGGCCTGCATCTGTATGCACGCTGGCTGCGCAGCGATGCGGAGTTCGCCGCCTTTCGGGCAGCGGCGCTCCGGCGCGGCACAGACTTCCGCGACGCTGTGCTGTACAGGATCAGGGCGGGCAGCGCAGCGGCCTGCTTCTCATTCGCCCACCTCGATGCCGCAGCGCTGGAGGAGGGAGTAAGCCGGCTGCTGCAGGCCTGGAATGATGTGCAAAACCTGCCGTGACAAGGTATTATTAAAGATAAGAAATAAAGTGTCAGCCATATTAGTTGTGCTTTACGGTGCTGGTAACACTAATCCGTCTGAACCGCGTCCAAAGCTCGGCCCTGACATACATCCATAAAGTAACAAACGATCAAGATCGTAGATGGCACCTTAATGCCCGGGTGCGTTTAAGGCGGGGCTGGTGAGTAAAGGGGGAAATACTTTAAAGAACCAGTGGCAAGTGGCGAGCTGCTTGAATAGGCGGAGCGGTAAATCCCTTTAATAGCACCAGTGCGTGCCGAAATGCTCTGCTCAAAGGGAAAAATCCCTTTCATGACACTATTAGTAGGCTAAACGGCTCTGTTTAAAGGGAAAAATCCCCTTGTTAATGCTAGTGCTGCTTTGGAGGTACCTGACTAAAGTGAATAATTCATATGGTAAGTTTTCGCCTAAAGCGGACGCCTAAGTAATGAAGAGCACAAATGCCTCTGAATCCGCTAAATGTAGGCTAATAAGCGAAATGAAGAGTATATATACCCTTGAATCCGCCGAATGTAGGCTAATGAGCGAAATGAAGAGCATAACTCCACAGCCCCCTAAAGAAGTTGGAGTCCTCCCCCACAAAAATGTAGACTAGATACAGGAGGAGGATGAACGGTATGGGACACTTAACAGGAACAAGAGAGAAGGCCGCGCAAGAGGTGTTGTCCGGCATTAAGTCAGCGGCGGTTGCCCGAAAGTATGGAGTGACCCCATCGACGGTGAATCAGTGGGTGAGAGATTACCGGGAAGCCCATGGGGAACAAGATCATCCGTATCCCCAAGATCAGGTAGAGGAACGGAAACGCCTGCTGGATGTCGAGCAGAAATACGAGAAGGCTGTGAAGATCCTTGGTGAAAAGGAGCTAGAGATTGAAATTCTGCGTGAACTGCTAAAAAAGCCAACCCCTGCTTATCCGAAAAAATCGAGGTAGCCGATATGTTCATTAAGCAGGGGAATAAAGCAGCGTTGGTACTACGTCTCGTGGGGCTAGCAGAGTCTACGTATTACGACCGTAAGAAACGCAAGTCACAGGATGAACAGGCCGTACCTCAGGGGTGCGGAAGACCCGTACCCGGCTATTCCCTGACCGAGTCTGGAGAGAAGATTAGCGACGGGCAGATCCAGGAAATGCTTCTGGAACTGGTCGCTGGAGAAGAGCACGTGTACGGGTACAAGCTCCTGGCCAAGTGCTTGTGGAACCAGCACAGGCTTAAGCTCAATCACAAGAAAAGCTACCGGCTGTGTCAGGCGCTGGAGATCCTGCAGCCCCAGCGTCACAAGCGCTTTAAGCATCCCCGGAAGCTGCCGGAGAACCGGGTTATTACCGGAGCGGGCCAGCTCTGGCAGATGGACATTAAGTACGGATACGTGGCGGGCCGGGACCGGCATTTCTTCGTCCTGAGCATTATCGATGTGTTTACCCGTGTCATTGTGGGCTACCACCGAGGATCGTCGTGTGAGGCCAAGCACGCCTGCCAGACGCTGGGGCGCGCCATGGACCGTCACTGTGCCCCTGACAGTGAACGCCCTGTCATTCGAACGGACAACGGCCCACAGTTCGTCAGCCGCCTGTTTGGAGACATGTGTGAAAGTTGGGGAATGACTCATGAACGCATTCCGCCTCGAACGCCGGATTTAAATGCTTTTATTGAATCGTTCCATAGTAATATCGATCGGGATTTGTTCCGCAAAGAGGCATTCGAAACGTTCGACGAGGCCTATGAAGCTGTGGACCGGTACATGGATTTCTATAACAACCGGAGAATGCACACCAGCCTTCGCAACATGCCACCGGTTGGATTTTCAGAGTGGGTCATGGGCCTAGAAGACCGGTCCGCCTTCTTCTGGCCGAGGAAAAAAGCGAAATAAAGAGCATAAATGCCCTTGAATCCGCCGAATGCAGGCTAATGAGCGAAATGAAGAGCATAATTGCCATTGAATCCGATGAATGTGGCCTAATAAGCGAAATGAAGAGCATAAATGCCCTTGAATCGGCCTGGCACAGGCAAGGGTTCCGCCTTTCGGACAGGCACTTTGAAGTTCCGGGAGTCGATATAGCTTGGCGGGAACCGGGTATTATGCCACCTGCCCTATGTCGGCTAACAGCGCCATACACATTTAATGAGTAATCTTTAGGAGGGGAATATTATGCTTCATGCATCGCCGTCCTCTTTTGTGATCCTGCCGGCCCTGGCGAAGATTGTTTGCGAACCGGGCTGGAGATGGCAGAAAAGAGAGAAGCCGCTGCAAAATTATGATTTGTTCTATGTCTGGAGCGGGGAGGGGACGGTTGTACGCAACGGTACTCCTTTTAAGGTGGGCAAGGGAAGCTGCTTCCTGTTCCGGCCGGGCGATCATACGTATGCGACACATAATCCGCAAAAGCCGCTGGTCCTTACATATATTCATTTTGATATCACCGAACCGGTGACGGAAGTTCCCGAGCCGTACCGTGAGCTGGGCGAAACCGTGGAGTTCGAGCATCTGCTGGCCCGTTATGTACGGCTGTTCCTGGTGAAGACCTTTGCCGCAGAGGAAGAGGGGTGCCTGATTCTCAAACAGCTGATGATTCATCTGCTGCGCGAGGACCGGATGATGCCGGTGGAACGCCATGTCAGCAACCAACTGAGTGAAATAATCCATGAGGTTGCCAATTACGTAAGCCAGCATCCGGGGGCATCGCACCGGGTAGAGGATCTGGCTGCCCGGGCGGGGCTGTCCCCCCGCTACTTCTCGATCAAATTCAAGGAGATCACCGGGTCGTCGGTGCAGTCCTATGTCATCAGAGCCCGGATCGAGCGGGCGCAGCATCTCCTGCTGTATGCGGGAATGAATGTGACGGAGGTGGCGGATGCGCTGGGCTACCGCGATATTTTCTTTTTCAGCCGCCAATTTAAGCAGCACACCGGCAAAAGCCCGTCCGAGATCCGCTGACTGCCTGGACCGATCCGCTTCCGGCTGCCATGTTTCAGCTTTTACATCCGGGGGTAAATACGTTGCAACCTGGTTTAACAGATGATCTAGATGCAGCTTGGAAGGGGAGAACACAGGTATGTTTAGAGGACGGAGAATATCCAATAATGCCCTCAAGTGCGGAAGCGCCGGATTTTGCCGGAGCCGCTGGAAACGCTTGAAGCAGACGAACAGCACAGGCATTGACCAGTGGTTCTAAAGCTATCAGCCCATACGTGCACGTATAGAGCAGGACAGACAGGGAACCGGGGCCGGCAGGCTGCCGGTTTTTTAATTTTGTTTTATATAAAAAAAGAAGTTCACGCTATCAGCAACTGGAATGCAGATTGATAATTATGCGTAGGCTAAACAGCAAATGAGCCATCGGGTGAAGGAGAGTGTGAGTATGTACGAAATCGTATTAATCCGGCACGGAGAGAGTGAATACAACCGCCAGAATCTGTTTACGGGCTGGAGTGATCCGGATCTGACGGAAAAAGGGGTTCAGGAGGCTAAGGCCGCCGGCAAGCTGCTGAAGGAAGCAGGCTACTCCTTTGATCTTGCATTTGCCTCGGTGCTGAAGCGTTCAATCAAGACGCTGAACTATGTGCTGGAGGAAATGGACCTGCTGTGGATTCCGGTACAGAAATCATGGAAGCTGAATGAACGGCATTACGGGGCGCTGCAGGGGCTGAGCAAAAGTGAAACGGCCGTTAAATACGGTGAGGAGCAGCTGCAGATCTGGCGGCGAAGCCTCTCGGTCCGCCCGCCGCTGCTTACACCGGATGATCCGCGCTATGCCCGAAATGATGTCCGTTACAAGGAAGTCCGTGCCGGTGATATCCCGCGCGGCGAGAGCCTGCAGGATACGGTGGGCCGTGTCGGTGATTTCTGGAACAACCGCATTGTTCCCCTGATCCGCAAGAAGGAACGGGTACTGATCTCAGCACACGGCAATACGCTGCGGGCGTTAATTAAATTCATGGAGGATCTGGATGAGCCGACCCTGCTGAAGCTGAATGTCCCTACAGGAGTCCCGCTTGTCTACAAGCTGGATGATAATGTGAAGCCGTTGAGCCGGTTTTATCTCGGTATTCCCGAGGAGGTCCAGGAGAAGGCGCGGGAAGTGGCTAATCCAAGTAAGGTAACGGAATAATACGTATACAAAAAGGGTACTCCCAGACCTGGCAGGCAGGCGGAGTACCCTTATCTGTGTGCAGTTCTATTGCGGTCTGCCCTGTGTGCCCAGCAGCTCGCCCATCCTGACCTTGGTTCCTTCCTGAAGCCCCGGGCGCGGGGTGAAGGTGCCGTTCTCAAGCAACAGCACTACGGTGGAGCCGAATTCAAAATAAGCTAGGTCATCACCGATCTGCCAATTCTCAGCCTGCTCATCCGCATAGCGGATGCTGCTGACATTCATTGCCCCCACCTTTACAACGGCAGCTTCACCGTTCGTTCCGGCAATATAAGTAATGAGCCGTTCGTTGCGGCTCAGCACGCTTGTCATATGTCTCATGCCGAATTCGTTGACTGGATATGCCCGGCCGCGGATATAATCGCTCTCAACCTTGCGTCCGGTAAGCGGTGAGTGAATACGGTGGTAATCGGTCGGGCTCAGATAAAGGACGAGATAATAGCCTTTCTTGTACAGCTCCTGGTGCGGTGAGTGGTTAAGCAGCTCCTCCAGCAGATAATTCTGCCCTTTAACATTCATTAGTGTTCCGGAATGAATCTCGCCCATCGCGGTAATCAGGGCGTCTACGGGACTGGCTACAGCGTTAGCCCCTTCAGCGACGGGACGCATGCCCGGCTTCAGCCGGCGGCTGAAAAATTCATTCAGTGTACGATATTCTCCGGACGGCTTCTCCGCTTCAGCGGCAGGAATATGATAAGCCCGGATAAATGTCGGGATCAAAAGACGGCTGAGTCTGCTATGGGCAAAAGCACCCATTAACCGCGAAAGCCACCGGTACGAGGACAGCTCGGTCATCAGCCGCAGCAATTGTTTAACCATGATTATCTCCTTCCGTCTTGCAGAGTAACGGTCCCGCAGCGCGGGACCGTTACTGCTCTGCATTATATTGACATAGAATGGGAGACAAATCAATAACGGATATACCTGGAGGGATCATCAAGCAGAAAACGGGCATAGCCCATCGGCTTGCGGTAGCTGTCTTTCCAGAGGTTGCCAAGACCGGCCTTCTGAAAGCCGTAGCGCTGGTCGCGGCCGTTGCATTCGATGAAATAGAGCCGGCCGTCCCGGGTAACCCCGATATCCAGGCCGATATCGGCAAGGCCGGGCAGGCTTCGTTCCAGCTGGCGTGCAATCATAACACTAAGCGCTTCGACAGACATACGGATGCTGGCAGCCGTCTCACCGCCGAATACCTGCTCCAGCACCGAAGAGCTGCTGTACGCTTCGCCGCCCCTTGCGATGTTGGAGACGAAGCCGCCCGGCGCCGCCAGCTTGGCGAACATGCCGGTAATCTGCCAGTCTCCCCCCCAGCCGCGCTGTACGGTAACACGCAGGTCAAAGGGGCGGCCGTTCAGCTCAGCCAGCGGAATGCGCTCCTGCACCAGATAAGGCATAGCAGACAGGCGTGCCCGCAGCGTCCGGGGCAGAGCCCCCGGATTCACTGCTCTATGCATCCAGCGGCGCGTTCCCGGAGGAAGATAGCTCCAGATCCAGCGCCGTTCATCCCTCCGTGACAGGCGCATAACCCCCTTCCCGACACTGCCGCGGCACGGCTTCAATATAAGGTCGGGATAGCGGCGCATCATGGTCTTCAGCCCGGACAGACCCGCCGCAGAGTCGGGCAAAAACCCCCGCAAAGCATCATTCTGCGCAAGCAGCCTGTGAATCTGATCCTTGCCATAGCGGTTGCATGTATTAAAAACTAGGAGGCCTTGCTCCAGCAGACGGTCGGTTCCGGTACTGTTCTGGCTATAGATCGCCCGGTTATGAATAACAGACGGTGTCGGGACGGCCATCCGCTGGTACCCCTGGCTTCCCTTTACATAGGCTAGACTGTAGCCGGATTCAAGGTTAATATCGGACAGCTGCAGGAAGCAGGGGACCATTCCGTATGCGGCAGCGGCCTCCTCATAGAGCTCCAGCGACTCCTGTCCCGTTTTTAACCGGGGAACGCCCCGGTGCATAGCGGCATTTAGCAGTATTCCCACGAGCTTTTGCCCCATGTTCGTTCCTCCTGTTAGCTTCTGTAGTGACGGCGGTTCCGCTTCTCTAGCATTGTATGTTTGTACGGGGCGTCCAGGATGGACGAATGCGCGGCGGCAGATGCCCTTTTTTAGTAAGAAAGGATGTATAAGCTTTCGGGGTCCCCGCAAAGCACCTGAGTCCGCGTCGATGTAAAGGCCCAGCTTCATTAAATGAGTGATCCGCTGCTGCAAAAGGGTGTCACCCGCCTATTCCACTGCATATGATGCCTAGAAGAAACATTCGATGGAAGGAGGAGACTGCTTGTGAAGGGCTCCAGAAAGAACCGGAATAACCAATCCAAACGGCGTCTTTATTACGTGGATAATCCCAATAAAAAGGAACTGGGCATGCTGCGTAGCGGTCCAAGGGCACAGGGGGATACAGCAACAGGGGAGACGGAGAGGATAGCCGACACGCCGGATCAGTCTTTGCAGGTCAGCGGGGTAGGCACGGCGGAGCTCCCGGCTCTGGCAGAGGCGGTTACAGCTGAACCGGCTCTGAAGCCGCAGGTGCTGCAACAGCCGGCGGCAGAGGCTCCGCCCGGAAGTGAAGCGGAAGTACAGGTAAGCCTCCCGGCCGCACCGCTGCTGACAGAGAAGGAACGCCTGCAGAAGGTGTACACTGACGATATCTCGGAAGCTGCTGTTACCGGCCCCAAAATCGCCCCCCGCACCATTGACGGGTCCAAGCTGAAGTTCGGCATTATCGGTACACCGTGGCTGCAGGATTACGCGGTACAGAGCATCAACATTGCGGAAAAAGCCGTTACCTCGTCAAAAATCGCCCATGAATCCATTTCAGGCGAGCATTTGGCGGAAGCCAGTATCAGCGGCGGCAAGCTGCTGGATCATTCTATCGGCGGTGAAAAGCTGAAGAACGGCAGCATCGGCCCCGAAAAGCTGGCTGACCGGACCATCGGCGGTGAGCAGATTGCAGACAGGTCCATTTCCGGCCGCCATCTGAGCGAGCTGCTGATCACCTCAGAGCTGCTGGAGGACGGTGCCGTAAGCGGTGAAAAAATCCTCAGCAGCAGCGTTGTCAGCCGCCACCTGGCGAACGGTAGTATTGACCGCTCTAAGCTGGCAGATGATGCGGTATCAGCAGACAAAATCGCCGACGGTGAAATCAGCGGCGACAAAATCGCCGAAGGCGCCATCGACAGCCGCCATCTGAAGGAAGGAACGGTGTCTGCGAGGCACCTGGCACCAGGAGCGATCGGGCGTGAACAGCTGGCCAGCCGGCTGATCGGCAAGGAGCAGCTGGGTTCTGCTGTCATTGAGAGCGGGCATCTGGCCGACGGGTCAGTCGGTGCGCGGCAGCTTGCAGAGAAGTCGGTGCGCAGCCAGCATCTTAGTCCGGAGAGCATCACCGGGTCGCATATCGGCGACGGGGAGATCAGCGGGAATCATCTGGCTGACCGGAGCATCTCTTTTGTGAAGCTGGCAGAGGGAGCGGTAGGGACAGCCCAGATCGTGGAGCAGGCAGTCACCTCCTCCAAAATTGCCGACCAGAGCATTCTGGCACATAAGCTGGCAGACGAAGCGGTAGCAACCCGGCATCTGGCGAAGTCAGCCGTCCGCGGCCCTCAGATTGCCATGCAGTCCATCTCCTCCGGCCATCTGCAGCTTGAAGCGGTGGACCAGTCCCATCTGTCGGCAGAGTCGGTCGGTTCAGACCAGCTGCAGGCTGGTGCCGTGCTGGGCAGTCATCTGGCCTCCGGCTCCGTTAGCGGTAAAGTGCTGGCGAATGACTCTGTCAGTACAGAGCATCTTCTTCCTCACAGCGTGACCGCAGCCAAACTGGCAGACGGTGCTGTGACAGGCGCCAAGCTGGCCCACAGTGCAGTGAACGCAAATGCGCTTGCCCGAGAAGCGGTGAGCGGTGAGCATATAGCCTTTTGTGCGGTGGAGGAAAAGCATCTGGCGGATGCCAGTATCAGCGGCCGTGTGCTGCAGGGCGCCGCAGTAGATACGGAACACCTGGCTACCGGGGCTGTAGAACGCAGGCACCTGGCTGAGAACAGTGTTAACAGCTCAGCACTCCAGGCCGGGGCGGTAACAAGCGATAAGCTGGCTTCCGGTACAGTAAAGGAGATACATCTGGCTGCCGGTGCAGTACAGCCGCATCATCTGGCTGATCATGCGGTTACTTCATTAAAGCTATCACCGGAAAGCATCTCGACGGATAAGCTCAGCGATTTATCTGTTACCTCCATTAAACTTGCGGACAGCAGTGTGACTTCTCCCAAGCTGGCACCTGCTGCTGTAACTGCCGAGCATCTGGCTCCGGGGGCAGTCGTTCCGGCCTCACTCAGCGATACCGCTGTACAAGGCAGACATCTGGCGCCGGGCAGCATCGGCGGAGCCCATATCCGGCCGATGTCAGTCGGCAACGGGCATATTCTTCCTGGTTCGATTTCCTCCATACAAGTGCAGGAAGGCAGTATCAACAGCTCCAAGCTGGCTGATGCGGCAGTGGTTTCCCGCCACCTGTCGCCGGATAGTGTGCGGGGTAGCCATCTGGCGGATCATGCGGTAGAGAGCCGTCATATCAGCGGAGGCGAAATTACGCTTGCACATCTGGCCGATGAGGTGCTTGATGCGCAGTGGCTGCCCGATGGCAGTATCGGCAGCGGTAAGCTGGCTGAGGGCGCCATTCAGGCTTCACATCTGGCTTCCGGCAGTGTGGATGAAGGGCACCTGGTTCAAGAAGCGGTAGACAGCTGCCATATCAAGAGCGGCAGCATCCTGCTGAAGCACCTGTCCGGAGAAGTGTTCACCTCAGAGCTTCTGCCGGACGGAAGTGTTGAAGGCTCCAAGCTGGCTGAAGGGTCTATCGTGGCACAGCACTTGTCGGCGGACAGTGTGTACAGCAGCCATCTGACGGATGATGCGGTACAGAGCCGCCATATCGGCGAGGGTGAGATTACACTTGACCATCTGGCTGAGGAGATCCGCAGCGCCCAGTGGCTGCCCGACGGCAGCATCAGCGCCGGTAAACTGGCAGACGGTACGATCGGTCCGCTGAAGCTAGCACCCGGCAGTGTGTATGGAGACCATCTGATTAAAGATGCGGTAGACAGCCGTCATATCAGGAACGGCAGCATTACCCTGAAGCATCTGGCTGATGAGGCGTTCACCTCTGAGCTGCTGCCGGACGGCAGTGTCAGCAGCTCCAAGCTGGCTGAGGATTCTGTAAGCTTCCGTCATCTGTCAGCGGACAGTGTGTACGGCAGCCATCTGGTGAACGATGCAGTAACAGGCCGTCATATCGGCGAAGGCGAAATCACGCTGGACCATCTGGCGGCGGAAATCCGCAGTGCGCAGTGGCTGCCTGAAGGCGGGATCAGCGGCGGAAAGCTGGCCGACGGGACAGTCGGTCCGCAGCAGCTGGCTCCCGGCAGCATTGACAGTGCTCATCTGGCAGAGCATGCAGTGGCAGGCCGCCACATCGCGGAAGGCGAAATCACGCTGGCGCATCTGGCAGATGAGGCTAGAGGTGCGAAGCTGCTTGCTGACGGCAGTATTGGAGCTGATAAGCTGGCTGATGGTATCATCGGTTCCCGGAAGCTTGCCGCGGGCAGTGTGTACGGAGGCCACTTGGCTCCTGAGGCAGTGGATGGCCGCCATATCCGCAGCGGCAGCATTACGCTGAAGCATCTGGCTGAAGGGACGCTGACCTCTGACCTGCTGCCTGACGGCAGTATCAGTGCTGCGAAGCTGGCCGAGGGTTCGATCGGCTCCTTCCAGCTGGCGCCCGGCAGCATCTACGGAGGGCATCTGGCATCAGAGTCGGTAGACAGCCGCCACATCCGCAGCGGCAGCATTACGTTGAAGCATCTGGCTGAGGAAGTGGAGATCTCGGATCTGCTCCCGGACGGCAGCATTGGAGCTGTGAAGCTCGCTGAGAGCTCGGTCGGTTCCAGCCAGCTGGCCCCGGACAGCGTGCATGGCGCCCATCTGGCTGCGGAGTCAGTCGATAGCCGCCATATCCGCAGCGGCAGCATCACCTCCGGCCATCTGGCTGAAGGAGCATTGAGTGCTGATCTGCTGTCTGAAGGCAGTATTGACGCGGAAAAGCTGGCTGCCGGAGCCGTGCATTCCCGCCATGTGCAGCAGGAAAGTATATACGGTGAGCATCTGGCTGACGGTATTCTGGAAGAGCGGCATCTGCTTCCGGAAACGATTAAACTGGCGCATCTTGCAGAAGAGGTCCGCACAGCCGATCTGCTGCCTGACGGCAGTATCACCGGAATCAAGCTGGCTTCAGGCAGCATCGGGGAGGAGCAGCTGGCTGAGCATGCCGTTAGCACATCTGCAATTGCTGACGAAGCTGTGGATTCCGCTAAATTGGCTGCCTTCGCTGTACAATCCAAGCATCTTGAGGAAGAAAGCGTGCAGAGCTATCATATTGCAGCCGGCGCTGTTACCGGGGATCATCTGGCCCAAGGTGCAGTCTCGGCAGAGCATCTGTCCTTTAGTCCCGTTCAAAGCTCCGGAAACAAGCAGGTTCTGCAGCAGTTTGGCATGACGGCATTTATGTTCAACGGCAATGCGGAGAGCGTGGAGGTCACTGTAACATTCGACGAAGCTTTTGGCCATACCGGTTACGTGCTGGTTGCCATGACCAACCAGCCGTACTTCCACTCTTCGCTGAAGAGCAGAGGCAGCGGAGAAGCGGTGGTCGTTATCAACCGCCTGCGGGAAACCCCGCATTTCTACGGTGTGTTATCATGGATTGCGCTTGGTTCTCCGCTGGTGAAACCGGTGGCCGAGCACCGGGCATTTGATTAAGGGGCTGGCCGGCGGGTGTATTGCTTTGCCCGGTCACTGCAAGGCCTGAATAGATTTAGGAAACGGCGCAGCCCCGGGGCTGCGCCGTTTCTGTTGACAGAATGCAGCAGGATTTGGTGCCTGCTAATTCATATACGTAAGGTGCCAGCTGCTGCAGACAGGCTTATGGACAAATATCCGTCAGGCGGCATTTGTCCAATTATCTGTACAAAGAGAGACATTTGCCGTTACGGAGGACGGCAGATTACATAGACTGTGGTGTAACCCTCAGCCCGGAGTGTGCCCTCCGAAGGAAGGTGGATGAGCTTGAAACAGCATAGACGAACATCTGCCCGCCGCTCGGGGCGGCGGGCTTCTCAAGCAGTGCGGAGGAACTCCCGGCAGCAGCGGCCTGCGGAAGCAATCCCTGTAGTGAATCACCCGGAGCCTTATGTGTCGGTAATCATTCCGGCTATGAATGAGGCGGGAACGATTGCTGCTGTTATTGCCGGAGCCAGAGGCGTTCATCCGCGCTGTGAGGTTATTGTGATAGTCAACGGTTCCGCCGACAATACAGCAGAAATTGCCCAGAGGATGGGTGCAAAGGTTATTACATTTCCGCAGCCGCTTGGGCATGATGTGGGGCGGAGCGTAGGAGCGGAGGCGGCGAGCGGAGAAATTCTGCTGTTTACTGACGGGGATATGGTCATCCCGGCAGCGGAGCTGCGCCCTTTCGTGGAGGCGGTCAGCGGTGGGGCAGACGTGGCGCTGAATGATTACTCCGGCCCGGTCCGCAGCCGGATTCCGCATCCGGTGGTGCTCTCCAAGCATACGCTCAACCTTATGCTTGGCCGGCCTGACCTGCAGGGCTATTCCCTTACTGCGGTGCCCCATGCAATCAGCCGTAAGGCATTGTCATTGCTGGGAAGCGCAATCCTCTCCAGACCGCCGCTGGCGTATGCCCGCGCAGTGCTGGACGGACTGAAGGTGAGGGCGGTGCATAAGGTGCAGGTCGGCAAGATGAATGCGGTCCGCCGAAAGGACGGCGGCAGAGACCCTCTCCAGGAGGTCATTCTCAGCGATCACCTGGCGGCGGTCGCGATGCTGCTTGAACGCAGGGGAGAACGGGCAGGTTATGATGATGCAGGACGGCGAAGGGAGATGGTGCGATGAAGGCGGCAGGCGTAAAGTACAGAAAGCATCAGCAGCAGAGAAAACGGCCGGCCGCCGCAGCGCGTACCTCCAGCATCGGCCCGGCAGTCGCCGCAGCAAGTAACTCCAGCGTCGGCCCGGCAATCGCGCCAGCACGTACCTCCAGCGTCGGCCCGGCAATCGCCGCAGCACATAACTCCAGCATCGGCCCGGCAGTCGCCGCAGCACGTAATTCCGTCATCAGCGCGGCATCCGCTGCCGGGCATAGCGGTTTCACCCGATTAGCGGCTGTGACGCCGCCTGACACTGCTGCCGGTGCTGTATCTGTGTCCGCACTCGGCTCCGGCAAGCGTCCTGTGTCCGGCAGAGTCCGCAAATCCGGCGGCCGCCCGGCCTCCGGCAAAAAGCGGGCTGCCGGCCCCAAGCCCGTAGCCCGCCGGCAGCCGAATGCGGCCCGCGCGAAGCAGGCACAGCAGCCTTCCGGCAAACGGCGCGGCACGCTGTCAGTCATTATCTCGGCAAGGAACGAGGCGCAGACCTTGCCGCTGCTGCTGAAGCAGGTGCAGCGGCTGGCGCCTGATGAGATTATCGTAGTGCTCAACGGGTGCACGGACAACAGCCTTCAGCGTACCCGTACATGCAGGCAGGCAATAATTGTGCATATCCCGGAATCGGCAGGCCATGATGTAGGCCGTGCGCTTGGAGCCAAGCTCAGCAAGGGCGATATCCTGTTGTTTCTTGATGGTGATATGGTTATTCCTGCTCCGCAGCTGGCCGGCTTTACAGCAGCGGTAGACGGTGGAGTAGATGTAGCGCTGAATGATCTGGATCATCTGCTGCCGCCTTTCAAGCTCAGCGATTCTGTCACACGCTGCAAGCTGTACCTCAATATAGTGCTTGGCCGGAGTGATCTCGGAGCAAGCTCGATGACTGCCGTGCCCCATGCACTGTCCCGGCGGGCGCTGGAAATGATCGGGTACCGTGAGCTGATGGTGCCGCCCAAAGCGCAGGCGCTCGCGCTGCTGAAGCAGCTGCAGGTGCAAAAAGCAGGCACAGTCAACGTATTCAAGCAAAACCGGCTGCGCCGGGACAATACCGGAGCCGGCAACAAGATGGAGCAGCTGATAGCCGGAGATCATGCCGAAGCACTGAATATCATAATCGGCCAGCATATCAGTCATATGCAACGATCTGGCCATGCTGAAGCCGTTCATATCGTGCCGGAACAGGACGAAGCGCATTCTGCCCCAAGCCTGCAGGAGCAGCGCAGCAGGCTGGCAGCCTGGAGGAATGCGTTATGACCTTGACCAGCATCATTATCCCAACCTATAACGGGCGTAAGCTGCTGGAGGCCTGTGTCGAATCAATCAGGCAGCACACAGCTTCGCCCTATGAAATCATTGTGGTCGATAACGCTTCCGACGACGGTACGGCAGCCTATTGCCGCAAAAACCGGCTGACCTTCATATCGCTTCCTGAGAACCGCGGTTTTCCGGCTGCCTGCAACATGGGTCTGCAGCTGGCTTCGGGTGACGATCTGCTGCTGCTGAACAATGACGTCATTGTCTCGCATAACTGGCTGTCGAATCTGAAGGGAGCCTTGTACAGCGCGCCTGAAGTCGGCATTGTCGGACCGGTGACGAATTATGCCAGCGGGCGGCAGCAGGTAAGGACGTCTTACAGCGATATGCCCGGGTTTCATGCTGAGGCGCTGGCGGCTAACGTTCCTGATCGTGTGAAATGGCAGGAAACCGTGCGGATTGTAGGTCTGTGTTTTTTATTCAAAAGAACCGTGCTCGACCGTGTCGGCCTGCTGGATGAGCGGTATTCGCCGGGGCATTACGAGGACGATGATTATTGCTACCGTGCAAGGCTGAAGGGCTTCCGGCTGCTGATTGGCGGCGACTGCCTGGTGCATCATGAAGGAAGCGCAAGCTTCAAGCAGGTTTATTCAGCAGAGCTTCAGGAGCTGGTGGAGCGTAACCGTAAGCTTTTTATAGATAAATGGCATTTAGATCCGGCACAGTTCATCTAACCTGCCGGCCCGAAGGCTAAAGACACAGATAATAAAGGAGGAAAGTAAGTGAAAGGAGTCATACTGGCGGGCGGAAAAGGAACAAGGCTTCATCCGCTGACCCGGCTGATGAACAAACATTTGCTTCCGGTCGGCAAATATCCTATGGTGTGTTACGGCATAGACCGGCTGCGCCGGGGCGGGATAACCGATATTCTCCTGATCATCAGCAAGCAGTCTGCGGGGCAGTATACGGATTTTTTAGGCAGCGGTGCGGAATTCGGCGTAAACTTAACCTACAAAATCCAGGAGGCTGCAGGAGGCATCGCAGAGGCGCTGGAGCTGGCGGAAGGATTCATTCTCCCGGGTGAACGGTTTGTCGTGCTGCTGGGTGACAATCTTTTTATGGATGATCTGACGCCTTATATTGAGAAGTATATGCAACAGCCGCAAGGGACGGCAAAAGTGCTGCTGAAGCCGGTTGAGGATGCCCGCAGGTACGGGGTTCCGGTGTTCGATGCTACGGATGCTTCCCTGATTGCTTATATTGAAGAAAAACCGGCGCAGCCGAAAACTAATTTTTGCGTGACTGGTATCTATATGTATGACGAGGCTGTTTTTGGCATTATCAGGCGTATTGCGCCTTCGAACCGCGGAGAGTTGGAGATTACCGATGTGAACAATATTTATGCCGGAGAAGGTAAGCTCAGCTATGATGTGCTCGAGGAATGGTGGAGTGACGCCGGAACGTTCCAGTCCCTGCAGGAGGCCGGAGAAAAGCTGAAGAACACGCTGCCTTAGGGCGGCGTGTTTTTCTGTACATAGGGGCAGTATCTCATGTACGGGCTTTATGCAGGATTTGATCCGGTAAAAGCGGGCTGTTGCGTCTGCGGCCGGCCGATTCTCCACCAGATCAGCTCATCAGTCTCACGGTATCGTTCTGCGCCCAGATGCTGCAGCAGCTTGTGGGAGCCCGTGTTGTCCGGCTCGGTATCAGCGATAATCCACTGTGCCTCAGGATGACTGAAGATCCAATCGCTCAAGCACCGCACCGCTTCTGTCCCATAGCCCTTTCCCCAGTGGCCCTCATCGATCACGTATCCGATAATGACCTCGCCCTGCCCGTTCGGACGTCCCTTTAGAATGAGGAAGCCGATCAGTTGCTGCTCTTCCCTGTGAATTACAGCCCAGCATGTATACCAGAGATAGTGCTCTGCATTCTGCAGCACTTTGGAATAACGCACCTGGATTGCATACAGCATCTCATCATCCAGGACAGCCGGCGCCAGCTTCAGCCCCAGTTCCTGCTCAAGTGCGCCTCCCTAACCACCTGTCAATATATTCCTGATACCCATAGCATCTGTGCCGCAGCAAGCCCTGTTCCTCCGCACCGACAGGGCTTCTGCCGCATATGCTGTAGCAGGGCGTTTGAGCAAAGGAGACATGAAGGTGCAGAATAAAATAACCAAAGTGCTGCAGCACATGGCCCATACGCACGAACAGATGGCGCGGATTCTTGACGCCGAACGCCACGTTGCCGTCCGTATGTCGCAAATAGTCCACGATCTGCCGGATGCGGAGCCTGATTTCGGCGGATTCAGCGGGCTGGTCGAAAGCCACGGCCAGATCAACAAGAATATCATCGCTTATTTGAATGCACTTGCTGATCTGGAGGAGGCAATGGCTGAGGGGGTAGGCCGGGTAATCAAGGAATTAGGCGGCCAGGATGAAGAGTAGCGCTTAAAGAGCAGGAGGCGGAATATGAGCAGGGAAAAGGCTTATCTGCAAATGCTGGAGTCGACCGCTACTATCCAGTGGAACATCGCGATGATTCTCGAGGCCAAAGCGGTGGAGGCGGAAAAGGTCAAGCAGTGGACGCATCATCACATCCACGCCAGATCCTTCGACAACCATGAAGAGCAGCTGAAAGAGACTCTCTCCATCCATGAGGTAATTGTGGAGATGGTAGAGGGGCTGACCAAGCTGGAAAACGGGCTGTACAGTAACCTGAAGGCGGTGCTGGGCAGCGGCGAGGAAGAAGGCGGCGAAGGCTTCGGCGGCATGTCCGGTGACGGCTTCGACTTCGGGGACGACAGCAAATGAGCGGCGGGCTTCTCTCCGAACACGCCGTCAAGCTGGAGATGATCCGCTCCATTGCCCGCAGCCAGGCCGCACTGGCTGCGATACTGGAGAGTATCGCCGAAATTACGGGGCAATCGGAGCTGACGGCCCGCAAGCTGAGTGACAATATCAGAATCCTAAGCCAATATCAAAGCGCCATGTGCCGGATGATGTCCGGTATTTCGCTGCATCAGCCTAAGCAGGGAAAGCCTGCGGCACCATGGCTTAATAAGCATGCGCAAAGGGCGCCGCGACGAGCAAATGGAGTACAGGAGGAGTAAACGGATGAAGAGAAAGAAAGTGACCAAGCGCGCAGGCAGAGCAGTCAAGAGACGGACGCTGCTGGTAACACGGAAGGCCAAAATCCGCAGAGGGGCGGGGCGTAAAGTCCGCAAGCTGCGTTCAGGCAAGACGAAGAGAGGCCTGCTGCTGCGTAAAAAAAGAAGACTCCGCCGCCGGATTGCGGCCCGGAGAGTGCAGGTGGTTGTCCAGCCGCCGGTCCAGGTAACGCCGGCTGCTCCGCTGGTCGTTCCGCTCCCCCCGGATCTGGGCGTCTCTCCGGAAACGCCGGCGGGAGACGCCTATCAGCAGGGCTACACCGAAGCATACAACGTGGGGTTCGACGCCGGTTTCGCCAAGGGCTTCGAGGACGGGCATAAGCTGGAGCTGGGCTGATTAACGGCACGGGTGTAATGGCTGAGGATGGTAATGGAGTCTGTCAGGAGAGCGCTGCCGTTAACAGCAACTGAGGCTCTTTCCGGCAGGCTCCTTTCAGCAGCTGGACCTTTCTGCGCTGCCTGACGGGGATAATCCGGATCATCCGCCACGGGCTTGCCTGTATAGTAAGGGCAGGCCCTGCTGCGGTGCTGCGGTTTGGTGCCGGGCTATTGAATTTGGCCTCTGATGTGATAAACTTCACTAGTGAATCATTGAGAGATTCAAATTTTCAGGCACGGAAAGCAGGGGTACCATGAGCAGTAATGACATCCGTAAAGCGCGGACAGAGGATATGGAAGAGATTATGAAGCTGATCGCCAGATGCGTACAGGTTATGCAGGCGGGCGGCAGCGACCAGTGGGATGACAGCTATCCTAACCGTGAAATCATTGGACAGGATATTGAGCAAGGGACCTTATACACATATATAGACGACGGTGCGGTTGCCGGCATTCTTGTGCTGGACGAGCATCCGAATGAGCTGTACCGGGAGATTCAGTGGAGACAGGAGCAGGGGAAGGCGCTGATTATGCACCGGCTGGCTGTTCATCCCGAAGCCCAGGGTAAGGGCATTGCACGGAAGCTGACTATATACGCTGAGCAATATGCCCTTGAAGCAGGCTACAGCAGCATTCGGCTGGACACCTATTCCAAAAACACGCCCGCTCTGGCCTTGTATCCGAAGCTCGGATATGAACGCAGAGGCGAGATCTTTTTCCCGCAGCGTACGGCGAGCTTTCCGGTATTTGAGAAGGTGCTGGTGCAAGACCAGGAATAGTCTTCTCAGACGTATGGCCGTTGCTAATGCAATTTAATGTTATGTTATATAAAGTTACGCTGAATTGAGGAATTTCATAATAAAAGGTGAAATATAGTATCGATTCTGATTTAAATGTTAAATATGTTGACATGGGTTTTGTCCTTCGTTTATTATGGGGTTATTCAGAACCAATTGAATAATCCTTTTTTTCGTATATCCTTAATAATTGGTTTAAGGGTCTCTACCGGGAACCGTAAATTTCTGGCTACGAAAATATGCTGCGGCATATTTTTGTGGCCTTTTTATGTTATCTGGATTTGGCTGTGCGGAAAGCGATCTGTGAATTGAACGAGGGGGAAACGGACATGGCGAACATACTGATCAAAAACGCGGAGATTATTACAATGAACAAACAGGAAGAAATCGTTCACGGGGATATCCGGATCAAAGATGATCTGATTACAGAAATCGGCAGCGGGCTTACGGCCCAGGGGGATGAGCGGGTTATTGATGCAACGAACCGGACGGTAATTCCGGGCTTTGTGCAGACGCA
Organism: Paenibacillus camerounensis; assembly: GCF_000723885.1. Taxonomy (GTDB): domain Bacteria; phylum Bacillota; class Bacilli; order Paenibacillales; family Paenibacillaceae; genus Paenibacillus_AQ; species Paenibacillus_AQ camerounensis. The sequence goes on along the minus strand of NZ_CCDG010000077.1, from coordinate 17,894 downwards.
TATTCATCTCTGCCAGACGCTGTTCCGCGGCAAAGGCGATGACCTTGAGCTGATGGACTGGCTGCGAAAACGGATCTGGCCGCTGGAAGCCGCCCATGATGAGGAATCGCTGTATTACTCTGCCATGCTCGGGATCGGGGAGCTGATCTCCAGCGGCACAACGACGATTGTTGATATGGAGACGGTCAACCATACAGATTTTGCATTCCAGGCCATTGCCAAAAGCGGCATCCGTGCCCTCTCGGGCAAGGTGATGATGGATCAGAAGGGCGGCGACGTCCCGGCAGCGCTGCAGGAGGACACGGCGGCTTCGCTGCAGGAGAGTGTAGATCTGCTGGAAAAATGGAACGGCTACGGCAACGGGCGGATTCAGTACGCTTTTTCACCTCGATTCGTGATCTCCTGTACAGAGCCGCTGCTCAAGGAAGTGCGTGACTTGTCTGCCCGTTATAATGTCAAGGTGCACACCCACGCTTCAGAGAATCAGGGTGAGATTGAGATCGTTCAGGCCATGACCGGCATGCGCAATGTTGTATACCTCGATCACCTGGGGCTGGCGAATGAACGCTTGATTCTGGCCCACTGCGTCTGGCTGGATGCTGAGGAGAAGCGGATTCTGCGCGACCGCGGGGTGCATGTCAGCCACTGCCCGGGCTCCAACCTGAAGCTGGCTTCAGGGATCGCCGATACGCCGGGGATGCTGCACGATCATATCCACCTCAGTCTGGGTGCCGACGGCGCGCCGTGCAACAACAACCTCGACATGTTCAACGAAATGCGTCTGGCCGCAGTCATCCAGAAGCCCCACCACGGCCCGACCACCATGGACGCGCGCAGCGTCTTCCGCATGGCGACCATCGGCGGCGCCAAGGCAGTCGGCATGGAAGACCAGATCGGCAGCATTGAGGTAGGCAAAAAAGCCGACCTGGCGATCCTGAACCTCTACAACTTCCACACCTTCCCGTCCTATGATGTCGATCCAATCTCCCGGATTGTCTACTCCGCCACCCGCGCCGATGTCGAGACGACGATTGTCGACGGCGAGATTTTGATGGATAAAGGCCTGCTGAAGACCGTAGATAAAGACACTGTGCTGCATGAAGCCAACCGTTCGATTAAAAGATTGCTGGTGCATACGCAGGTTAGCTGAGGTGTATATTATCGACACATTCGACAAAATACCACTGTTTCGCCAGCTGGATTTTTAACATATGATTGATTTGTGTGAATGCTGCCCACGGTTGTGGGCTGTTTTTTTGTGGAGATATTGTAGGGGGGGATGGTGCCGAACCCTATAAGGAAGGGCGGAGCTCATATTTTTAGGATGAAGTTAGTACGGTTAAAGTCGTTGGAAAGTATACCCGAAACAGAATATATGCCATCCGATTTGGAAAACAATGCTGTGGTGGGAATTCTAACGTGTATGTGCGATGCGTTTAAAATTTCAAAAGCAGTATCGTTCGATGCCGGCGGTTTTGGGCAAGATAATTGGCTTGTTGATTGCAGAACAGACTTGTGCACTGTTATTGAACAGGTTCCTGATATTTTAGACAAAACCAGAGCGGGCATATACGCCTTTGAATTAGATTTTTTCGAACAGGGAACAGAAAGACTGCTTCTATTCGAAGAAGAGGATAACCTTGTTAAGATTACTTGCAGTAGCCGCACAGATTGGGTACCTGATCCCACTTTTGTATATATGGAGAAGGCTGCAGTTTCAAAAATGTTCGAGGACATATACTGCGATTTTCTGGATTGTAGTAGCGTGATTTGTGGGAGGCTGGTGAATCATGCTTTGTTGCAGGAATGGAAAAAATAAATCTATTTCAGGATGTCTTATTTTACTGATATTTGCCAATATATTATCTGCTTTTGTCAATGGCGTTGAGGTTAAGGGGAATGATATTTTTTACGATGTCATAAAAACTTTTCTGCCCGAAGATATAATTTAAGGATTTGGATAGTTATAGGGCTTAAGGTATTTAGATGGAGGCGTGAAAACTGAAATTTTCAAAAAGAAAAAAGCTGATTGTTGTTGGTGCCATTCTCCTTTTATTTATTGCTGCATTAGGCTTTACTATGTATTCACCGACTAAAAATGAGGTTCAGTACAGAACAGATATTAAACCTGTCAGTGATCGGATTCCAAATTTAAAAAACATTCAAAAGGTTTATTGGAGCGCAAAAAAATTTAACGACGATTTTGGACCCACTGCCTATTGGATGAGGGGATACGTGTTTTTGGATCATGCTTCGATAATGAATCTTAAAGCTACCTATACTTGGGAAACAGTGAATCTAAAGCCTAAACTAGACTATGATTTTAATGGAAAGACTCAAAAATGGAGTTACAGCGAGGAATTAAATTCTTTTATGATGGGTTCAAAGTATGTTACAGGTGAAATTTATCTTGATCTAAATAGTGACGTACTTTACTTCGAGATAGAAAAATAGGAAATAAGATACAGCCGCCTGTGATTGAACTCCATGTGGTTTTTTTGGATGTCTGGGGGATGAAGATGATAACTGTATTTAGAATAATTGGAGTAATTGCTATATCTATTGTTCTATTATCCGGCTGCTCTACTGTAGAGTACGGCAGCAAGTATGCTTCGGATCAGGTAACAACCCAATTGCCAACATACAACGATGAGTTAAAGTGGAAATGGGTTGTGGAGGCCGGTGCCTATGCCGATTTGTTTTTTGTAGATGAGGATTGGATTGCGGTTAAGGGCAGTAACGGAAAATATAAGGTGATAGACACAAATGGAGAAACGGTTTTGCCGGTTGAATACGATAGTATTGGCCGTTTCTATGACGGTGTTGCTGTGGTAAGCATGGACGGGAAGACTTCATACATTGATAAAAAAGGAAAAAGCAGACAGGTAAGTGTTAAGTGTTGAATTAAAGTATGATGACGCCGGGAATTTTAGTGAAGGCAAAGCCGCTGTCAAAGTGTCGGATTACACGGAGGATGGGGATGCCTGGGCGTATATAGATTATGGTGGAAATATAGCAATTGATTTTTACCCGTACAACGCTACGGAAGGCCGGATGATTGAGGTTGGAGAATTTAAGGATGGGCTTGCCTTCGTCTCAAAAGACTTATACTGCATTATCGATAGCGAAGGAAATAATGTTTTCTTGGGCGACTCCGCATTTTTTATTAGTGCATTTTATTATGATAAGTATTTGAATGTGATCCCTGGCTATATTTTTACAGATGAAAGTATGAAGGTTCGCAAATATGGCTTAATGGGATTACATGGAGAGCAACGGCTTGCGCCAAGCTTTGACTTTTTGGGAGAAATGAACGGTCCCTACGCTATCGTCATCAATGTAGAGAATGGTGTAGATAAGAAGGGAATTATTGAGATTTATAAATGAATGTACAATTGATCGGGGGGATTTCGCAATAGACTGAAAATTATGCTTTAGGCAACCGCCGACGAACTATAAGTAATCATTTGTAGACACAACTTTACACACTACACCACGGATTTTCCCTCAAATTACAATTGCGGGGAAACAATCTGTGTGAATAGATCTCATTTTTTCTAAATTCTTCAATCTGTTATGCCGACACTAATAATGAGAACTCTTGAACTCGTTCAACCGATACATAAAAAATGAGGTGGCATTATGCAGCTAAACATGTTTGCTTATGGCTTTGCACTACGTAATGACTCATACATCATTGAACAAAAACCTGAACGTCTTCCATCCGTCACGTCCCCGATCGCTGGTTCGTTTTCCACGAATTCTTTATTGCAGCCGTGGAAGCCAGCCATTATTCTAACAAATCAAATGAATGCGATCGGGATCGAAGATTATCGGGCGAATGCGAATAGCATGCGGGAACAGGCAATTCTCCGGGCCGCAACATCTACGATTCGCATCGGAAGAAATGAAGATGGCTCGATCTGGACGGAAAGCATATCCGATCCAGAAGCAGCGCTGGCCAATAAAAGAGCAACAGGCGGAGATTCGGTCATTTCCTGGAAGCATGTAGACTTCAACTTGCAAACGCATGGGATGATGATCGGAGAAACAACGTTGGATGAGGTTGGACAACAGATTGATTACTTTGCTTCGGAATATGCCCAATACAAGAGTCGGATTGAACGCCAATTTACCGGAGAAGAGCAAGCAACCGAATTGGCAAAGCTGGATGATATGTTTGCTCAACGGGTAGGCGAATCTGCCAATCACTTTGCCGAATCGGTCGGTGGATTCTTGGAAGCAAGCGGCGTGCCAGGCGAGCAAGAAGCTATACGGAGCAGCTTCCTCGATATTTACGAACAGCGGAAAACAACTTATATGCAATTTATCCAGGAGAATCCCGACTACGCCAGCGTTGAGGGGACACGGGACGAATGGCTATTGACAGCAGGCGATTTCATGGGAGAACAGCTTCGGTATGCACTAAATTCGCAGCAATCGGAAATGTCAATTAAGAGTGAGAATGGATATAGTATCGACGATTTGCAAGCAGCCGGCACGATGGTCAAAGCTCTAACACAATTGCAAGATCGTTCTCAAACATCTAACCGCTCTGAAGAAGAACTGGGCTTCAAACTGGGTCTTGCTGCCATGAAGTATGAAATGATCTCCGGTCATTTTCAAGTAAGCGATCGCATAAAATCTAAGCTTGATCAAGCGTTCGGCGGATTTATTCAGGGAGAGATTGATCGGGCAGTTGCCTATATTGAGCAGCAGCGGAAAGATCCATTTGTGCGGAATAAAGAAGCGTATGCAGCGGATTATGACAAAAAAGCTGTTTTGAGCCTGATTAAGCAAATGGTGGACAACGTTCGGGCCGATGACGTCAATGCAGCGTTTCGATCCGATCTGAACACGTTTGTCGCTTTATATAAAAACAAAATGAATGACATGCAGAGTGGTCAATTAGCTCGCTATAACGCATACACTAGCGCTTGGGTGAATCAAAACTATGCCAGTGACTGGAATCGTTTTATCCATTCCTTGTCGTCTACTAACCAAAATGATTTAAACCGCTTTCTATTGAAAGATCAAGTGAAATTGATGGATATCTCTGTTTAATTCACATATTTGCAGATGGTGATGAAAAGTTAGTATAATAACCCTTCTTTTTCATTTAAAATAACTTTAATTCTCTCGGCTAGTGGACTATCTCCAACTGGGGCGTTAACATTTAGTCGGACATAAAAAAGGTTTGTAGAATAAACCTATCAAGCTAAGGAGCTGAACTGGCTCATTTATCGGGAGATATGGGGTTTACAACTTGGTCTGGAACGATAGTCCATAGTAAGACAAAATACCTAATTTCTTTATCGCATCTACATAATAATTCAAAGTTCGACAAAATAACACCGTTTTAAAATGTGATTTTCTGTCATATGATTGTGTTAGGCGGGAAGTGGTTAATTTCACAAATATGAATTATGCCCACGTTGGTCTGTTTGCGTGGGCTTTTTGTGCGTACTGATATTTTGAAAGTGTATAGGAGGTTATTTGAAGCAAAGCTACTGTTATCAATTTAGCTATCACTTAAATTTAATTATGAATTAAGGGGAATTGTAAATGAAACTATTATTTAAAAAGACGCTTTCAATAACGCTTATTGTACTAATGCTTTTCATTTCAACAGGGCTGTCTGACCTGAAACACGTACTTGCTGATTCTGTCAGCTCCGAAAACTTAATAGTTAATCCGGGTTTTGAGAATACAACCAGTAATACGGGTGTAGCGGATGGTTGGGGAAAGCATGGGACGGGTGTTTTTAATATTGTTGGTTATCCGATTTCAGGGGGGAGTAAGGCACAAAAGATATCAGTTAATAACCAACCCTATAACGAAATTTCGGCTGTCAAACAAACTGTGAGGGTGGAACCGGGTAGGTCATATACCTTTAGTGGTAGATTCTTTATAGAAAAGATATCCAATGCAAAAGTTCAGTTATATGCTGATTTTTATCAAGGAAATACGATTGTGGATAGTAAAGTATTTGATCTGCCAAGTGAAGCTAGTATTCAGTATCTAACATTAGGCGGTAATGGTATCGTTCCGGATACATCCTCAGTGGTCATCTATGCATTAATTCGGTCAACCTCTAACGGTGGATCAGGTGACGTTATAATAGATAATCTAGTATTTAAGTATACGAATGATTCCAATTTAATTGGAAATGCAGATTTTGAGAATGTTAAAAATGATCAAAGTACTTCTAATGATTGGGATTATGTTAGTTTATCATCTAATTCATCAATAAATACTGTAGCATACCCAGTAATGAGTGGAACTAAAGCTCAGAAAATATCAGCTTCTTCGTTATCTGTAAACGGCTCGGTAGGCGTACTTCAGAAACTGAAAATTGACGGAGGGAAGAGATTTCATATAAGCGGGTCTTTATTTATTGAGGCAATTTCCAATGCGAAGGCTCAAATCTACATAGATTTTATGAATTCTACTAATTATATAGATGCTAGCATTATTGAATATGATCAACTATCAAACGGTGGTTATATCACCTTGTCTAACATTGGGCGAATACCGGACAATGCAACTTACGCTGTAATATATGTACTTCTTAGAGGGACTAAGGCAGGTGGCTCTGGAACAATTTATGCAGATTCTCTGAACTTCCAATATACCGATGATTCTAATCAATTTTCTAATGGTAATTTTGAAAGTCAAGGCTCCTCTACCATAGGAAACGGCTGGCTTCCCAGTTACGGTTTGGACACGCATAGCTTTCAAATAAAAACAGAGGAATATGGAAATAGCGTTCAATATATAAATGCCTCGAACATTAGGGCAAATGAATATGTGGGAGTAAGTCAAATATTAAAGGTATCTCCAAACGAAAGCTATACAATCGGCGGCAGGCTTAAAGTTGAAAGTATTAATAATGCGAAGATCCAACTGTACGCTGACTTCTTCTCAGCCCAAGGAGCATATCTTGATGCGAATGTAGTTGAACACTCCAATACTACGTATGGGGGATACATAACAATCTCAAATACAGGGAAAGTACCTTCAAATGCTGTTTATACCCGTGTATATGCTCTAATTCGAGCTACCCAAAATAACGGTTCTGCAAGCATCTATATTGACGATATGAATTTTAGCTATGACACCAATTTATTAAGTAACGGAGATTTTGAAATTAATAATTTTGGAACAGAGATTCCACATAATTGGACTATTCATAAACAGCTAGAGCTTGCTGGGGGAGTTTTTTTAGTCAAGGATAATCCAGTAGATAGAGCTGTAAACAATAGTTATTCATCCAATGGCCGTTTAGCAATGCAGAGTTTATTGGATGGTGATAAATCATTTAGCATTTTGTTCAAATATGATCGTAATGGAAATCTCACGAATAGAATAATGGCTGCCACTAAAGATGATGGTTCAAGGATTCGTCAGGGGCATAAGTCGCTAAAAGTTTACGCTGCGGACTTGCAAAATAATAATTATGTAGGTATATCGCAGAATATCCGTGTGTTTCCAAATAAATCTTTCAGTGTCGAAAGCTATTTCGATGTAAATATGTTGTACCGATCTAAGATCCAGATGTATATTGACTTCTACGCGCAAAATGGATCTGTTATTTCGAGTAACATTAAAGAAACGGCAGAAGTGAATGGGAAATACGTAGTGTTAGCCAATAACGGAACTGTACCAAGTACTGCGGTAACTGCTACTGTATATTTTCTGCTGAGATCAACTGGTGATCAGGGTGCAGGAATGTTCCATTTGGACTCAGTCAATTTTAAATATAATTAATTTTTTTTGAAGAATTTTAAGTACAAGAGACTATACCAAAAGAGGTGTACATTTTTTTGGAAAAAAGTATGGAATTTATCAACATTATTGTCGTTTGTATTGTATTAGCGTTTTGCCTTCCTCAATTTAAAACCTTTGCTGCAGAGAACACACTGACTGTCAAAGAAGACTTTGAAAAAGGAACTTATACGGGAACTAATTACATCCCGGTTAGCGGGGCCATTACCAATGATCCGCAAAAAATTGTAAATGGAAAATACTCTGCTTTCTTAAGCGCTCAGACATCGGAAGTATGGAAGGAATTCAATCATTCCGATCCGGCAAAAGTGAAATTCGAGAAAAATACGACTTACAATGTAACATTTTCTTATAAATCGATAGATATGCAACCTCAAGATCCAAACCGCTTTTTTTATTTTCTAGCACGTAGTACGGATGGTAAAGAGGATAAAGGTTATTTTACCTGGAACGATGTAAGTGGAAGCACAGGTACAAGAACAATGACAGTTACGACTGGAAGTAAGGATAACTATTATTTAATCTGGGGTATTCACGCCGGGGGAAGCATATCCATTGATGACATCCAGATTATAAAGCAAACTTCAGCTGGCAGTGAGTCGTTTGAAAAGGGTGCCTTTAATCAGACTAATTTTCTTGCAGGCTCCGGTAGTATAACAAACGATCCGGCAAAAGTAATCAGTGGGCAATTTTCTGCTTTTCTTAACTCGGTACAGTCTGAGACATGGAAAGAGTTTGCATACACTGATACTAATAAAGTGAAGTTTGAACAGAATACTACATACCAGGTTACGTTCAAATACAAATCCATCAACATGGCATCAAATGATAGCAATCAGTATTTTTATTTTCTGGCAAGAAGCCAGGATAAAGCTGAAGATAAAGGATGGACAACTTGGTCTGACGCCAGCGGAAGCAGTGGCACTAAGGTCATAACTGTTACTACCGGGGCTAAGGAGAATTATTACCTGATTTGGGGTATTTACAATGGTGGTGCACTTTCTATTGATGATATAGATATTGTAAAGATGAGTGAATCCTTTGAAAAGGGTTCATTTGCAGAGACATCCTTTAGAGCAGGTTCAGGTGTTCTCACAAAGGAACCGGATAAAGTGATCAGCGGACAATACTCTGCCTATCTTACTTCGACAATGAGCGAAGATTGGAAAGAGTTTGCTTATAGCAACCCTGATAAATATATATTCGAAGGAAACACAACTTACAGTGTCACTTTTTCTTTTAAATCATTGAATATGGATTCAACGGATAGTAATCGTTATTTTTACTTTTTAGCTAGGAGTACTGATAATCAAGAAGATAAAGGTTGGACGACATGGAATGAGGCAACTGGAAATAAAGGTAAGAAGACAGTAACATTCACAACCGGAAATAAAGAAAATTATTATTTGATCTGGGGCATTCATAAAGGGGGCGCTATTTCTTTAGATGATATAGTTATCAGAAAAGGTAGTGAATCTTTTGAACGAGGTTCATATAGTAGCACGGGATTATTATCCGATTCCGGAATCATAACAAAAGATCCTTTGAAAGTTGTCAGTGGAATGTATTCAGCTTATCTGAATTCCGCTAAGACAACAGAATGGGCTAATATTGCAGTTACTGATACAAGTAGAGTGAAGTTTCTAAAGAACACAACCTACTCGGTTAGCTTCTCGTATAAGTCCGTTGATATGCAACCTGAGGATATTAATCGGCACTTTTATTTTTTTGCGAGAGGTATCGATAATGTAGAAGTCATAGGCTGGACAAGTTGGAATGAAATCTCAGGAACGAAAGGAACAAAGACCGTAACGTTCACTACAGGGAATCAAGATAATTATTATTTATTGTGGGGAATTAGAAATGGGGGCGCCCTTTCACTGGATGATATTGTAATTGAACAATTAACTACTTATCAATATGATTCCAATGGAAGACTACTAGAAATTCGATATCCGGATAATAGAGTCGTCAAATATACATATGACCTAAACGGAAATTTAATAAAAGCTGCAGAATGATGAGGCTTATGAAACGGAGAAACTCTAAATGAAAAAGTACATCCTATTTATATTTATCTGTATATTTGCCCTTGGTACTGCTCCTTCAGCTACTGCTATGAAATATACTTATACGAAATCAGGACAGTTAGGCTTGGTTAGTGTTTCAGAAGGGAAGTACATAAGCTTTCAATATGATAATAACGGAAATATGATCGGAAGGAAGAGTTTAACATGCCAGGATTCGGAATATAAATTTATTAATATCAATAGTGGTAAAGCATTAGATGTATACGCGGGGGACACAAACAATGGATCAAAAGTACAGATTGAGTCAGATAACGGAACGGATGCACAGCGGTGGTTGCTATGTAATGCGCCAAACAATACCTATAAGTTAATTAATGTAAACAGCGGCAAGGCTCTTGATGTAGCAGATGGTAAAATAACGGATGGAACCCGAGGGCAATTATGGAATGATAATGGAACAGATGCTCAAAATTGGCGCTTGGTTAGTAATGGAAATGATATCTACACATTTGTTAATGTTAATAGTAATAAAGTGCTTGATGTAGCAGGCGGAAGTGTGAGTAGCGGTACAACTGTACAAATATGGACTGGGAATGGAACAACAGCTCAACAATGGAAAATGGTAAGGGCACTTTCAAATGGTACAGAACTCAAAATAATAAATGCCGGTAATGGAAAAGCTATAGATGTCTCAGGGGGGCAAACAGCTGATGGAACACCTGTACAAGTTTGGACATCCAATAATACGACGGCTCAAAGATGGAAGATATTTGATACGGGAAGTAATCGATATAAATTAATAAATGTTCATAGTGGTAAAGCTTTAGAAGTGGCAGGTGGTGGTGTTACGAATGGATCGGGTGTGCAGATTTGGGACGATAATGGAACGGCTTCACAACAGTGGACTTTAACAGAAATTACTAACGGCGTATATACATTAATGAACGTAAACAGTAATAAGATGCTGGATACACCGGGTGGAAGCAGTATAGACGGCACTCAATTACAAATCTATACAGCGAATGGAACTACCTCGCAACAGTGGAAATTGATTAAGTAAGCTCAAACAAAATCGTCTGAGACTCTCATTACGCTCTTTTTGTGCAATTTAGATATAATTGAGGATTAGGATGAAATTATATACGGATTATTCGCTGAATCTCTACTATATTTATGTTATCCTACAAATTTCAACTATTTCCATAATGAAGTCGATCCTTTATGATGGGGAAGGAAAATACATATGAAGGAAACTTAATTCATACAGTGGTGCAATTGACTGAATGACGGATGGCATCGTGTGAAATTCCACATGGTTAGTATGGATTGGTAAGAATGTAAGGAGGAGAAAGGAGACACGAGGAAAAATCTTTATCTTTATATTGATTTGTTCATGGAGGGATGTTAGTGAAAGATTTTAAGAAAAGGAACTTTTATATTAGGGGATTGAAGAAAATGAAATTTATATATAGGATAGCTCTTGTTCTCATTATTATTATTGTCTTTACTAATAATGTTTCTATTAAAATCCCGATTACTACTAATTTTCCTATAGTTGGGGAGATTCCGCATGCGTTAGCTGCTGATAATCTTAACGGATTAAAGGGTGAATATTACGACAATAATGACCTTACTGGGTTAAAGTTCACGCGTATAGATTCAACTGTGAATTTTAATTGGGGTTCTGGATCACCAGGTTCTTTAATAGGAGAAAATACTTTCTCTGTAAGATGGACAGGAATGATTAAACCTAAATACAATGAGGTTTATACATTTTATATGAATTCGGATGATGGGGTTAGAATCTGGATTGATGGTCAATTGATTATTGATAAATGGGCAGCACAGGCAAGTGAGTTAATAAGCCTCCCTATTAATTTGAAAGCTGGACAGAGCTATAAAATCCGTATCGAGTATTATGAGGATTACGGTGGTGCCGCTGCAATATTACAATGGGCAAGTACAAGCCAAACCAAACAAGTTGTTCCCCAAAGCCAATTGTATCCACCTCAAGATAGTCCGGGAACGGGATTAAAAGGAGAATATTACAACAACTCTGACCTTACTGGACTAAAATTAACACGAATAGATGCCAATGTTAATTTTAATTGGGGTGAGAATGCTCCACACGATTCAATAGGAGCGGATAATTTTTCTGTAAGATGGACAGGTACGGTCAAACCTCAATATAGTGAAAGTTATACTTTTTACATAAATTCAGATGATGGTGTCAGGCTTTGGGTTGACGGGAAGTTAATAATTGATAAATGGAAGGTACAGGCTAGTGAACTGACTAGTTTACCTATTAGTCTAAGCTCAGGACAAAATTATGATATTCGAATTGAATACTTCGAGAATACAGTAGGAGCTGCTGCAATACTCAAATGGTCGAGTGCAAGTCAAGTCAAACAAGTAATACCCCAAAATGTATTGTATCCACCTCAAGGAGTTCAAGGGGTAGGACTCGCAGGGGAATATTATAACTCCATGGATCTTAGTAACCTAAAAATGTGTCGTACAGATCCTAGCATAAATTTTAATTGGGGAGCCAATTCTCCCGACCCTAATATGAAATCGGACTCTTTTTCAGTGCGATGGAGAGGAACATTAGAGGCCAAGTATAGCGAGAGCTATACGTTTTATGTGAATGTAGATGATGGAGTACGTTTATGGATAGATGGCCAGTTAATCCTTAATCAATGGGGAGATCAATCTGCACAATTTGCAAGTAGCAAGATAAATTTAATAGCTGGTAATCACTATGATATTCAACTGGAGTATTATGAAAATTCAGGTGGCGCAGCAATTAGCCTTCTATGGGGAAGTCTCTCACAAATGAAAGAGGTTGTACCTCAGATGTATCTTTACCCGCCTGTCGAATTGCAAGGTGTTGGTCTTATGGGGGAGTACTATAATAATATGGATTTAACAGAACTGAAAACGATACGCACTGATGGTAAAGTTGATTTTAGTTGGGGAAATGGTTCTCCAGATCCGGGCATCGGTGAAGATACTTTTTCTGTAAGATGGACTGGATACATAAAACCAAAATTGAGCGAAACATATACATTCTATGCTGATTCGGATGATGGTGTTCGTGTTTGGGTTAATGATCAGCTAATAATAGATAAATGGATTACTCAAGCCAGTGAAATAACTAGTCTTCCTATATATTTGACCGCTGGGTTTAAATACCGCATTCGGGTTGAATATTTTGAAAATGGGGGCGGAGCGTCTTTTCGATTGTCTTGGTCCAGTAATAACCAGGTAAAAGAGACAGTACCTCAATCTCAGTTATACTTACCACCAGTTTCATATGCTCCACTAGAGTATCATTATGATTCTAATGGACGATTAGACTATATAAGATATCCTAATTCTGATATTGTCCGCTATTATTATGACTCTAACGGTAATTTGAAAATGAAGATAAAGAGTTATTGAATAATGAAGTCAATCATCAGCAAAACCTCAGACGAATTTTCCGTCTGAGGTTTTTGCGTAAATGAACATCTGTCTGATAAGAAGGAGTAGTTTATTATGCATTTCTTTATATTGTCATAAATAGTGCAGAATATTCATTTATTTCTACTCAATTCCCTATTTTTCGACAAAATACAACCATTTTCAAATTCTATGTAATCCCTTATGATTGTGAAGGAAAATACATATGAGGGAAATTTCATTTCATACATTAGTGCAAATGTACTGAATGGCGGGAACCCATTGTGCGATATTCTACATGGGTTTTTTATTTTGAATCAAAAACGGGGGGATAAGCAGAATCGTATTCAAATTTTGTTTGAAGATCTGTGGGGGATATTAGTGAAATATTATAAGATTATTGGTTTTTTATTAGTGTTTATAGTCTTGGCTCCGCCTTTCGCGTTTGCTGAGTCTAATATAGTCTACCATTATGATTCAGGCAACCGCTTGGAGTATACGATTAATTCATCGAACAACGTTACTTATTATCTGTATGACCGAAACGGAAATCTTAAACGTAAGGTTCCCACACCAGGCTATCCTGTTTTTACATCCTCAAGTATAGAGGGCTGGGAGGCGTATAAATTAAGTGATAATAATCCCGGTACATTATGGTCAAGTAAGAATAAGGGAACTGATAGTGAAGCGGAGTGGGTGACCGTGGATATCGGGAAAAATAGTATTGTAAGCGGGGTTCAGCTAACCCCAAGGGGCAAGCTGGCATTTCCGGTGAATTTCAAAATACAATCCAGTGATGATGCGGAAACATGGATAGATATTCCGGGACAGTCTTACAGCAATTATATTAACGATGGTTCTGTTCATACTTTTGAATTTGTTTCCAGGGTCATAGGGAGATACATAAGAGTTTATGCTACCAAGCTTGGTACTGATGATAATGGAGGGTATTACTTTCAGCTTGCTGATATTAAGGTTCAGGAATCCACTGTAGCGGCCTCCTCTACAACGAATGGTTGGCCGGCATCCCGGCTGGTTGATCAAAATCCTTCAACAGTCTGGTCAAGTATAGCCCGTTATCCGGCGGCGAGTACAGAATGGGTGGTCGTGGATGCGGGGACAACTCAAATGATCGGTGGCATTCAATTAACCCCAAGAGGCAATCTTGGATTTCCTGTTGATTTTAGAATACAGAGCAGTAACGACGCCAAATCTTGGGCTGATATACAAGGGCAGTCCTACACAGGTTATATAAACAACGGTTCCGTTAAAACCTTTACCTTTGATGCACCTGTAATTGCCCGGTATATACGGGTTTATGCTACCAAACTGGGTACTGACGATAATGGAGGATATTACTTTCAGCTTGCTGAAGTGAAGCTTCAGGCATCTACTGTAGCCACATCGTCTACAACAAGCGGTTGGCCGGCATCCCGGCTGGTTGATCAGAACCCTTCAACCACCTGGACGAGTATAGCGCGTCATCCATCGACTAGTATAGAGTGGGTAGCTGTTGATTCAGGAGCTACACAAACAATTAGAGGTATTGAATTGACTCCAAGAGGTAATCTTGGATTTCCTGTTGATTTCACAATACAGAGCAGCAATGATGCTAAATTCTGGACAGATATAGAGGGGCAGTCATACTCAGGCTATATAAACAACGGTTCCGTAAAAACTTTCACTTTTAAAACTCCTGTAGTTGCCCGGTATATACGGGTATATGCTACTAAACTGGGCACTGACGATAATGGAGGATATTACTTTCAGCTTAATGAGTTCCGGATTATAAAATGAGTGGAAAGATAAGATATGGGCTAACATTGAAAACTAAGGAGTGGAATTAACATTCGGAGAACTATAAGCTTTGTTCTAGCAAGTGTACTTTTCCTGTTTTTGTTTAGCAATTATATTTATGCCGAGTATTATGAATATAATTCGGAAGGGAGATTAGTAAATCAAGACATGGTTAACGGTGCCAGCTATTCATATCAATACGATAAGAACGGAAACGTTATCAAGAAAACATATAATAATGACATTGCTTTGGGTAAGCCAGCAACTGCAATTGCATATAGTGGTTCAAACCAACCCTCTAGAGCCAACGATACAGATCGAACAAATAATAGTTTTTGGGGAGTTGACTTAAACGGAACATCTAAATGGTGGAAGGTTGATTTAGGAGACATATATGAACTAAATAGAGTGGTTCTACGAAATTACGTGGATGGAACCCGTTACTACACATATAACATTGAAGCGAGTGTAGATGGAGTGAATTGGATTGAGGTTGCTAAGAAAACAAATTCAAGTGTAGCTACAGATCAAGGGGATAGTTATACGTTGCAAAATATTAACGCTCGTTATATGCGGGTAAATATGAATTCCAATTCTGCTAACTCGGGAGTACATATTACCGATTTTCGTGCATATGGAGAGAAGGCGTCAATAGCGCTATATAAACCTGCAACAGCAGTATCATATAGTGGTTTAAACCAACCTTCTAGAGCGAATGACACAGATCGAACAAATGATAGTTTCTGGGGAGTTGACTTAAACGGAACATCTAAATGGTGGAAGGTTGATTTAGGAGACATATATAAACTAAATAGAGTGGTTCTACGAAACTACGTGGATGGAACTCGTTACTATACATATAACATTGAAGCGAGTGTAGATGGGGTGAATTGGATAGAGGTTGCTAAGAAAACAAATTCAAGTGTAGCTACAGATCAAGGGGATAGTTATACGTTGCAAAACATTAGCGCTCGCTATATGCGGGTAAATATGAATTCTAATTCTGCTAACTCGGGAGTACATATTACCGATTTTCGTGCATATGGAGTCAAATTATAGGCCGGACTTTAACTACTAAGCTCTTTCTAAAAATTTAATATATGGGAGGTATTATGTTCAGATTATTAGCTCCCTGAGATATACAAAAGATTGGAGTATATCACACTGACGTCAGAAAATATATTTATTCTCACTATAATTCTAATGGCAACTAACTTTAGGAAGTTACAAGTGATGACTAACTGTATTCCTTAAGCTTGCATCAGGAGTTTATTCGGTATTTAAATAAAAGAAAAATCTTGTATTACTGATTATTATCTTAGTTTTAAATGTTAAATATCAATTCGAGGGAGCTGAAAATGAATCGACTTAAACTAAGTATGTTTATCTTTATGTGTTTATTATTCGGGTAAGTATCAATTGCCGAAGCGGCTGAAGCTCCAACGTCCAGCTATATTATTTTAGATATGGGAGGATCAGTGCCAAAACAACAGATATTTGTTTACAACCAAGGTAGACTAGAGACGCTGATTCAGCAGGATAATTCAATTATTCAATATACATATGATTCAAACGGAAACCTAAAGGGACGACAGAAAGGCTACTCTTCTGAACCATATGTTTTTAGCTTAACGGCAGTTTCATATGATATATACATAAAGGGAGTTCCGGATACCGTGTCCTTGGTGCGCTTTCCAACATGGACTGAACAAGATGGACAAGACGATATTGAATGGATTGTTGGAGAAAAAGTAGCTGCAGGTGTATGGAAAGGTACTGTAGTTTTCTCAAATCACGGCGGGCTAGGAACATATATTACACACGTATACATTGATCAGAAAGGTATAGTTGGTGTAAGCGCACAAGTTAAAGACACCAGGAAAATAACAAGTCCACAAACAGCATCATTAGTAGATGGATTCTATGAGATTTATGTAGAAGGAGTTGCCCGAACTGTATCGGAGGTTCGTTTCCCTACATGGACTGAATACAATGGGCAGGATGATCTTGTGAATCCTTGGATTACCGGCGAGAAGATAAATGATACAACTTGGAAAATACGTGTTCCGTTCAGCAAACATAACTTTGAGACGGGGAACTATTTTACTCATTTCTATTATTTGGACAAATATGGGAAGATACTGGGTATTGGTGGAACCACAGTTACTGTTAGCGGTGGAACGACAGGACCGAAGGAACCCAAACGTTCAAATGGTTCTTACGAAGTCTATATTTACGGTGTAGATCCGGCAGCATCAAAGGTTCAGTTCCCAACCTGGACAGCATACAAGGATCAGGATGATATTGAATGGATTGATGGAGTGAAAGTAGCCAATGGCGTATGGAAAGCGACTGTGTATTATTCCAAACATAATTCCGAGACAGGAAGCTATATTACTCACATCTATGCGGATGGAAAGTATGTAGGAGCTTGGACTGCTAATGTCATTGCTCAGTAATCATGTACTTATATGCATTAATAATGAAGATACATATTTATTTATAAGAGGAGTAGGATATGAAGAATCTAGGACGTAAGCTTTTAATTATTTTATTGGTTATTTCTATTGTATTGCCTGATTTGGGTGGGCAAATGTGGTCATCTTATGCGGCGGCGGAAGGCAGTATTGCTAGAGATTCTGATAGTATTACTGCTGAACCCTTGAGCGAAGAGACCGTGTCAACCGGAACCTATGATGCCCCTGCGGTAGATTCAACTCCAGGCATTGTACAGGAGTACCCGGATTATATTTTGAAAGGCCAGGAGATTGATCCATCAGAGGCTCCAGAAATGGAAACGCAAGAGGATCGTATCCAGGCCATCAAAGAGAAGTA
>NZ_CCDG010000076.1 GCF_000723885.1 Paenibacillus camerounensis | reverse complement strand
GAAAATCCTACTGATTCCGCCTGGAGTGGCGGGATGGGCGAATGGAAAGGCAAAAGTGCCTCTGATTCTGCCTAGAGTGGCGGAATGGGCGAAAGGAGAGGCAAAAGTGCCTCTGATTCCGCCTGGAATGGCGGAATGGACGAAAGGAGAGGCAAAAGTGCCTCTGATTCCGCCTGGAATGGCGGAATGGACGAAAGGAGAGGCAAAAATGCCCTTGATTCCGCCAGAAGTGGCCGGATGGGCGAAATAAAGGGCAAAAATGCCCTTGATTCCACCGGGAGTGCTGCTTCCCCTGCCTGCACACTACGAGCCTCACTAGATACTGTGTTAACGAGTAACATTATGGCAGTCTTTTTTTTACTTTGTTTATTATCACTATTACTTGTTGCTTGTTGCTTGTTGCTTGTTGCTTGTTACTTGTTGCTATTGGTTAAGTTGGTCACTACTGTTATAGGAGTCACTGCGACGTTCATTCCGGGCATAATAGAACAATATATAATGTGTGTTTAAGGGCAATGTGCCGGGCTGCCGCAGGCTGGCTTAACTCCCATGGGTGTTGGGTGGAACGCAGCCCGATCTGCAGCTCTGCTCGACCCGATCTCCGCCAGCGGCCCGGCCCGCAGTCCTATCCGGCTTGCAGATGGTCTGCCCCGGCGAGCAGCCCAACCTGGCCCGAAAGTGGTCTGCCCCGGCGAGCAGCCCAACCTGGCCCGAAAGTGGTCTGCCCCGGCGAGCAGCCCAACCTGGCCCGAAAGTGGTCTGCCCCGGTGAGCAGCCCGCTCGGCCCGAGGTTCCCTGCCTGTCGGCAGTCCGGCCCGGTCCGGTCCGCAGATCACGCACCTCGGGCAGCACCCAGCCCGGCGGCCTTGCTCGCTCTGTCTCGCAGGCAGCCCAGGCAGTATACCGGTCCTCAAGTCACAGGCCGCCACGCACCCGTCAACTTCTGCCGTTCCAAACTGCAGAATCCAAACTGTTCAGAAGATAACGCTTCCACGTATGATTAACCCATAACCAGCTGAGTTGCTTGACCCGATACTAGTATCACAAATGAGGGATGTAAGGTGAGAGAATACACAATCGTTAATATTTTATATACCCGCAAGGTTCCGGTAAAGATGAATGAGCTCACAGCGGAGCTGGGATTGTCCGAGCGGACGGTCCGTGATGTGCTGCGCGGTCTGGAGAAGACGGGCGAGCAGCATGGCTTCGGAATCCGGATGCTCCGCGGTCAGGGCTACCTGCTGCAGATCCACAACGCGCAGCAGTTCAACCTTTACCTTGATAAAGCAATGCTGCAGAGTAATCAGGTTGATCTGGACAACAAGCAGTCGCGCCAGCAGTACCTGCTGTTCTATCTCCTGCAGAGCGACAGCCATCAGTCCATGGACCATATGGCGGAGGAGATGGGCGTCAGCAGGTCCACCATCATCTCCGATCTGAAGGAGGTCGAGCAGCGGCTGGCCGCGTTCCGCCTGAAGCTGGCCCGCCGTGCCCATTACGGCATGCGGGTTGAAGGCGACGAGAAGGATTTCCGCAAAGCCTTCTCCTATTTCATTCTCCAGCCGGGGCATACGCTGCAGCATACGGAGGACTTCCGTGCCTATGAGCGTGAGTTCGATACAGCACGCCTCAAAGCCTATCTGCTGCAAATTCTCAAGGAGCGGGAGCTGAAGATTTCCGATGTGTTTCTCGATAACATCGTCACTCATCTGTTCATCCTGCTGTACCGCGTGTCTAAACATAATTTTATCGTTGCCGGACAAGCAGCCCAATCGAATCCGGAGCCGCTGTACCGTGAACTCGCCGGCACCATATCCGGCTGGATCGAAGCCCATTACCAGATCACGCTGCCTGCGGATGAAGTCGATTATCTGGCGCTGCACATCTCCGGCAAAACGATTATGGAGCGGATGTCAGAGGAGACCAAATCGCATCTGCGCGAAGGGATCAGCGGTATTCTGGAGCGGCTGGACCGTGAATTCCTGACCGGCTTCAATCAGGATCATGACCTGCGGGAAGCGCTGCTTCTGCATATGTTCCCGCTGCTCAACCGGCTCTACTACAATCTGCAGCTGGGCAACCCGCTGGTGGAGGACGTCTACAGCCAGTATGCCAATGTGTTCGTGATCTCCTTCCGCTTCGCGGAGATTATCGAGGAGCAGTACGGCTTCCGGATGTCACGGGATGAAGCGGGTTATGTGGCGCTGCATTTTGCAACCCATCTGGAGCGGATGCAGCAGCGGAATCTGGAGAAGTTCAAGCGGATTGCCGTTATCTGCTCAACCGGAGCGGGCAGCGCGCAGCTGATCCGGCTGAAGCTGGAGTCTGTTTTTCCAAAAGCCTCGGTCATTACAGCCTCGATTACAGAGATCGACGAAATCAGCAGCAAGCCGGTGGATCTGATCCTGTCAACAGTGCCGCTGGCTACTGAGATTAAGGAAAAGCCGGTTATCCATATCAAGCAGCTGCTTGATGATCAGGAGATTCAGCGGATTAAGGAGATCCTGTCGCTGCAGATCAACTGGACCAAGCCGTCCTACAAGCTGATGGATTTCAAGGAGCTGTTCCGCCGTGAGCTCTTCCATCTGGATGGCCCTGACGATTACACCGAATTGCTGAAGCTGCGCTGCCGGGAAATGGTGGAGCATCATTATGCGGCAGACGATTTTCCCGAGCAGGTGCTGTTCCGCGAACAGAAATTTACGACCATCTATAAAAATGGTGTAGCCGGGCCCCATCCGATGCGGATGAGCGCGATCCGTGACTGCATCAGCGTAACGGTACTTAAGAAACCGCTGGTCTACGAGGGCAAGCCGGTCCAGCTGATTTTTCTGATCAATCTGGGTCCGGGCCAGTTGTTCCTTCATAAGGAGATCAGTAAGCTGCTGCTTGTCCTGATGGAGAAGGAAGACAGCCGCAGCCGGCTGCTGTCCGTGAACAGCTACGAGCAATTTATACATGAGATAGAGAACCTACTATAGATAACAGGAGTGGAGAGAAACCATGGATTACGAACAAACGATTATGCAGATTATCGCCAGCAGCGGGGAAGCCCGCAGCCTCAGCCTGAAAGCCGTCCGCACCGCACGTGCAGGCAACCTGGAAGAAGCGGGAACCCTGATCAAAAGCGCCAAAGAAAGCCTGACCAAAGCGCATAAAGTACAAACCGGACTGATCCAGGCCGAAGGCCGCGGCGAGAAAACCGAAATCACGCTGCTGATGATTCATGCGCAGGATCATTTGATGAATGCCTTAACCGTCAGAGAACTGGCTGTTGAACTGATTGAAGAAGTGAAGGAACGCAAGGCGCTGGAACAACAAGTGGAACAACAATTGAAGGGATCGGTGAATTAAGATGAAAAAAATTCTGCTCGCCTGTGCAGGCGGTTTCTCAACAAGCATGCTGGTTGAACGGATGAAGGAGTCCGCCCGTGCCAAAGGGATTGAAGTCATGATCGATGCGGTGGCTGAGAGTGATATTGCGGACCAGACGCCTTTTGACATTATTATGCTCGGACCGCAAATGGGCCATGCCGAAGGCGATCTGGCTGCGGAATATCCCGATATTCCTGTAACGACCATTGATATGATGGACTACGGTATGATGAACGGCGACAAAGTACTGGATACCGCGATTGAACTGATGGAGAAGGGGGCGTAAGTCATGGCAGGCTCCGCAGAATGGAGATCCAAGATTCAGAAGGCCAGTACCAAGATTCAGAAAAATACGTATATCAGCGCGATTTCCAACGGCCTCATGGCTTTGATGCCGATCCTGATTCTGGGGGCGATTTTCTCCCTGATCAATGCGCTTAAGCTGGAGCCGTACCAGAACTTCCTGGAGAGCACCGGACTGAAGGATTACACTTCAATTCCGGCCACGGTAACGACAGACGTAATTGCGCTGTATGCCGTGTTCTCAATTGCCTATAACTTTGCCACCCAGCATAAGCAGCAGGGCTTCTCGGCAGGGATACTGGCCCTGATGAGCTTCCTGCTTGTTACACCGAAGGGACTGCTTGACGACGGCGCAACCAAAGCGTTCGGCTATTCCTGGCTGGGAGCTAAGGGACTGTTCGTCGCCATTATACTGGCGCTGGTTGTCGGCAAGATTTATACCTTTGTCCTGGAGAAAAAATTCTATATCAAAATGCCGAAGGGCGTTCCGCCAACGGTTGAAAAATCTTTTGCAGCGCTGACCCCGGGCTTCATCGTTGCGATTCTGATGCTGATCTTCAGCGCCATTTTTGCAGCTACCAAATACGGCAATATGCATGAGTTTGTCTTCTCAATCATCCAGCTGCCGCTGACCAGTCTCGGCGGAACGTGGTGGGCCATGCTGATCTGTATCTTCGTAATCCACCTGCTGTGGTTCTTCGGGGTTCACGGTACGCTCGTTGTCTACTCGGTAGTCGGACCAATCTGGGTTGCCCTGGGTCTGGAAAATCTCGACGCTTACCAAAGAGGTGTAGAGGGTACGCATATCATCGGCTCACCGTTCTTCCCGGTGTATGTGCTGATTGGCGGAGCGGGCGCTACGCTTGGCCTGATTATCGCGATGCTGTTCGCCAAATCCACACGCTATAAGACGCTCGGCAAGCTGGCTATCGTGCCAAGCTTAATCGGGGTCAACGAGCCTGTAATCTTCGGAATGCCGCTGGTGCTGAACGTGCGGTTCATGATTCCGTTCATTGTAACGCCGCTCGTGAGCAGCGGTCTGGCGATTCTTTTGACTACAATCGGTGTTCTGCCTGTGCTCCATGGTATTCAGGTGCCGCTCGGCATTCCGGTACTCGTCAACGGCTGGATGAACGGCGGCTGGCGTGTCAGCGCATTCCAGCTGGTCATGATTGCCGCAAGCTTCCTGATCTACTATCCGTTCTTCAAAAAAGCGGATGCCGAAGCGCTGGAGCAGGAGCAGCAGGCTGAAGCTGCAGCAGCAGGCAAGGAAAAAGGAGGCATCCCTAATGCCCAGCCTGTTTCCTAAAGATTTCCTGTGGGGCGGCGCAGTAGCGGCCAACCAGGTCGAAGGTGCTTTTAATGAGGGCGGCAAAGGGCTGTCCACCGCCGATGTAGTGAAATATTGCCCGCCCGGAGAACGTAACAGTCTGGAACAGCTGCTGTCGATGAGCCGGGCTGAGCTGTATGAGGCGATTGCCGACAACGGTGACGGCAACTACCCTAAACGCCGCGGGATCGGCTTCTACCACCGGTACAAGGAGGATATCGCCTTGTTCGCCGAGATGGGCTTCAAGGTATTCCGCCTGTCGATCTCCTGGCCGCGTATCTTCCCGACCGGGGAGGAGACGGAGCCGAATGAAGAAGGACTGCGCTTTTACGATGAAGTATTCGACGAGCTGCGCAAATATAATATGGAGCCGCTCGTCACCATCTCCCATTACGAGATGCCTGTGCATCTCGTCACCAAGTACAATGGCTGGGCTTCCCGTGAGCTGGTGGAGCTGTTCCTCCGATATGCTGACACTGTGTTCACCCGTTACAAAGACAAAGTGAAATACTGGCTGACCTTTAACGAGATTAACTGTACACTAAAAGCTCCGTTTCTTGGTGCAGGCATCATCATGGACGGCGTGGAGAATGAGAAGCAGGTGGCCTTCCAGGCGCTTCATCACCAGTTTGTTGCAAGTGCGCTGGCTGTGAAGCGGGGCCGGGAGATTAACCCTGAGTTTAGCATCGGCTGCATGCTGGCCCGCAAGCTGCTCTATCCATATTCCTGCCGCCCGGAGGATGTCCTCCAGGCCCAGGCGGAGAACCAGATGGCCCAGTTCTGCTCCGATGTTCAGGTCAGAGGCTATTATCCATCCTATATTCAGCGGCACCTGAAAAAGCATGGGGTGAGCATTGAAATGCTGCCCGGCGACGTGGAGATTCTACAGGAGAATCTGGTGGATTTCCTCTCCTTCAGCTACTACATGTCCTCGGCGGTAAGCACGGATAACTCCATTACCGCTACTACCGCAGGCAATCTGTCCACCGGCCTGGCGAACCCGTACCTCCAGACCTCAGACTGGGGCTGGCAGATTGATCCGATCGGACTGCGGGTGGTGCTGAAGGAAATGCATGACCGCTACCAGATCCCGCTGTTTGTGGTGGAGAACGGGCTTGGCGCAGCGGATGAGGTAGCTGAAGACGGCAGCATCCGCGATGACTACCGGATCGATTATCTGGCACAGCATATTGCCCAGATGGCCGAAGCGATTGAGGACGGTGTGGAGCTGATGGGCTACACGAGCTGGGGCTGTATCGATCTGATCTCCGCCTCCACTTCAGAGATGCGTAAGAGGTACGGCTATATCTACGTCGATCAGGATGATGAGGGGGGCGGTACACTGGCCCGCCTGCGCAAAAAGAGCTTTTACTGGTACAAGCAGGTTATCGCCACGAACGGGGCGGAGCTGTACAATTCATAATGTATATGGAGTGTCTTCGGGTGCAAAGCCTGTAGACACTCTATTTTTTTAGAAGGGTATGGAGGGGCATCCTGTTCATTTTTAGCAAATATACAGGAACAGGGTCGGCTCATGGTTACTCCTGAAATTTCCTGTCACAAATAAAATATGGAAAAGTTATGTATTTGTATTTATAATTTAGGAGAGGATCGTTTTCTAGCCGAATAGAAAGTAAGCGCTTGCTATATTGCTGGGTTCAGGGTAACAAAACTTAAGCTTATGCTTCCGAAGTAAGTTTTGTACGAAGAATACTCAGGAAGCTAATGCTTACAAAACTTTTAGGAGGATGATATTTTTGAGTAACAAAAGGAAACCCTTCATCAGGCAGACCGCCAAAGCTGCCCTGATTACTTCCGTAGCGGTTGCATTAATGCTGCCTGGCGGATTAGCCGCTGCAGCAGATTCCAGTTCCAGTGTTACTGTACAAGCAGTACCGGCAAACGCTGCCCAGGCAGGTGCTGAGACACCTGATCCGGCAGAAGCCAAGATTACCCAGGAGCAGGCGGTGGCTAAGGTTAAGTCCTTATTCCCTGTGTTGAAGGATGCCACCGTCTCCTACACTCAGCTTGGTTCAGGCAACTCTTATCCGATGAATCCGGATCAGCTGACCTGGAATATCCAGTGGGAATTCCGCACCGGCAGCTCCACCTTCGGCTTCTCCAGTGAGGTCGATGCCATGACAGGCGATCTGATCTCTACATACCTGTATTCTCCGTTTACAGGGCAGGCGGACAATTTCTATCCCCCTAAGGTATCGCGGGCTGAGGCATTGGAGAAAGCAAAGAGCTTCATCTCTCAGGCAGCTCCAACACTCAAAAGCAGTGATCTGCAGCAGGAAGAGAATATTATCATGAATGAATCGGCCCTTTTCGGACCGGTACAGTACTCTTTCTACTTTAATCTTCTGGTTAACGGGCTCCCGTCATCCAATGATTCCGTTCGGGTTACAATAGACGGCGGCGGAAATGTGATGCAGTTCAATAAAACAACCTCCGGTCTGAAGTACCCGTCTGCAAAGCCTGCGGTTTCCAAGGAACAGGCGGAGAAGATATTTAAAGAGACCTTTGATGTCACGCTGTATTACACCCCTGTCTACAAAAAGGGCGAGGTGGACACCTGGGTGCTCGGATGGAGACCCCAGAATGAAGCGCTGTACCCGATTGATGCCCAGACCGGCAAACGGATTGACTATGAAGGCAGTGATGTAGGTGCTGTTCCGGTCGTTTATGAAGCCGTACCAGCCGGTAAAGAAATTTTCAAGCCGGTAACCGGCGGTAAAGAGCTTACCGTCGATGAAGCGGTCAAGCAGGTGAAGAAGGTAGCCGCCATCCCGGCGAACCGCAAGCTAACCGGGCAGACGCTCAGCGCCAATTACCAGAACGGCAAGCAAAAAGTATGGTCGCTGGTCTGGAGTGATACCTCTGAAGTCAACATGACAGGAATGCCCGGACGCACTTATGCAGAAGTGAACGCCACGACTGGTGAGGTTCTGCAGTTTCAGGTGGAGCAGTACTCCTTCCCGTTAGACAGTACGCAGAAGGCTGAAGCTGTTCCTGCCGGAAGTAAGAAGCTGAGCCAGGCTGAAGCCAAGGAGCAGGCCCTGTCGCTGATAAACCGCTTGTATGATCAGGCCAGCAGCAACCTGAAGCTGGCTGAGCATGGGGGGACCTGGAGCGTCCTGCCGAATGATAAGGGGTACCGGTTTGAATTCCAGCGCTACTATGACAATATCCCGGTAAGCGAAAATTCAATTACAATCGCACTGGATCTCTACGGCAAACTGCAGTCTTATCAGAATTATAATTATGCAGTCTTAAGCAAAATTACCAAGCAGCCGGCACCGGTAGTCACTAAGGCTGAGGCTTTGCAGAAATATTTGAGCCTGTATTCTTTGAAGCTGCAGTACAGCACAAGCGGAGGTTATTTCAGCACTGGCGGATACACCGATCCTACAGTAAGCCTGGTCTATTCTCCTGCACTTATTGATGTGTCCAGACCGTATGACGTACTGAATGCACAGACAGGCAAATGGTTCGCAATGTACGACTATAATCTGGGCGGACAGAGCGTTCCGGCTGACAGTGTAGTTGATATTAAAGGTCATGCTGCAGAAAAACAGCTGGCTGAATTGTTGAAATACGGGGTCATCGCACCGGATGCGGAGGGGAAAGTGAGTCCGGATCAGGTAATCTCGGTAGGAGACTGGCTTAACTATATTGCCAAAGCCTCAACGCCGTATTATACGCAATATACCGCAAGTGCGGACAACAATACAGTAGCGGGCGTCAGTCCTGACAGTTTATATTACGGTGCAGTGAACTATGCTGTCAGCCGCAGCTGGCTGAACAAGGACGCTGTGGTGAAGCCGGAGGACAGCCTTACCCGTGAGCAGCTTGCAGTGCTGCTGGCTTCTTTCCTGAAATACAGCAAGCTTGCCGCCTTCCTGGACAACGACGTAACGGTTACCAGCTTCAGCGACAGTACATCCATTAAGGATAAGGGTGCTGTAGCACTCGTTGTGCGGCTGGGGCTTCTCCAGGGCGATAACGGCAGATTCAATCCGCAGCAGCAGGTAACCAAAGCTCAGGCAGCAGCCGTTATTATGAAGCTGGTAGAGCTGCAGGGCAAGACGGATACGTCCATCGGCCAGCAATATTAAGGTAACCGGGGCACTTATCCCGGCAACGGAATACAGGACGGCTACTTTCTTTCGGGAAAGCTGAAGATCCTGTATTCCGGTCCCAAAAAACCGTTCTGAGCGCAGGAGAACCAGCGTGTACAGAACGGTTTTTTGGCGTAAGTGAAGCCTGGATGCTCCGGTTAACCGGCCTTACACCGGTTCCGGATTTTTGAGGATAGTGATGGTGTAATCCTTCGTTGTAACATGATCCTCTGCTGTAACGGTAAGCGTCAGCAGGGTGCTGTCTTGCTGCAGGAAGACGGTTCTTGGCCGTGTATCATCAATCAGGATGCCGCCGCAGTAGAGCAGGGCATTCTTATGCGACAATCCTGCAGTAAGCACTACCGCCTGTGTCTTGTATGGAACAGTCAGCGTATAGCTGCTGCGTTCTGCGTTGAACGGCTGGTCAAGGGCTCCGGTATCAAAGCTCAGGCGCCCGAGTGCTGCAGTCTGATCGAAGCCGCTCATTAACCGCAGCAGATCAAAGATTCCGTTCATTGCACCGGGGACGACGAACTTGATCTCAAGCTCTGTCCGTTCCTGAACAGCAGCAGCTGGAAGCAGATAGCTTTTTGAATAGAAGGAACGCGGTTTATCCGTCATCAGCGTGTCGCTGGCGAGCAGCTTGCCGTCTGCATAAAGGTCAATGGTCTTGCCGTTGTTGCCGGAGAAGTAGGTGACCGACAGATAGTTGTCCTGCTGCGGCAGAACCTTGAGCCGGTAGCTGAACCAGCCGTTATTCTCGGCCTGCCTGATGTTGTAGCCGTCCCAGGTGGCAACCGTTGTGTGTTCGCCTTTGATCTGATGCTCAAGCTCGTACTGGTCATTGCCCACCGGCAGGCTGTCAATAGTGGCATCCTCTACACGCTGTCGCTGTTTGCCCTGCAGAATATGCTCCTGCAGCTCCGCAGAATCGGCTTCTACAAGCTTCCAGTAGATTCCGTAGCGCTGTTCATGCTGCTTGTAGTGGGGGGTGAACTCCAGCCGGCCGTCTTCGTCCGTACCCTGGAGCATGAAGGCCAATTCCCCGTCCTTTTGGATGAAATGCTGATCGAAATCCTTCAGCCAGCTCTCCGCGCTCTGGCCCGCAGGTGTGATGAAATCCTTGACCAGCATGTTGCGGGTCGGCACACTGACATCCACGCCGGTTGCCGATTCCGCCAAATCTTCTGTACCTAGTGCAGCGCTCAGAACCACCGGACCATACCGGAAAGCGGCGACGTTCGCGGCATCCGGCAGCGTATGGCAGGACGGCTTCATCGGCAGCCGCAGATTGAACGTATCCCCGCTGGACCAGGTCCGCTCCAGCACAGCGTAGCGGCCTGACAGATTAAGGGCTTGCTGCTGCCCGTTAAGCGTCAGTTCCGCCTCGCCAGCCAGCCAGTCTGGCAGACGCAGATGCAGGGCAACAGGCCGTGCCGGCTCTTTTAGCGTACGAATCCTGAACTCGGCCGTGTCCTCATAAGGAAGATTGGCCGTCTGAATCAGCTCAATTCCGTATTCCTCTGCAAGTACGGTGGAGCTAATATACTGGTTCACATAGATGCTGCCGCCGCCATGGAAGTACAGGCTGTCATTCAGCTTGGAGAAGCTCTCCATACCGGTTCCTGTGCAGCACCAGAAATGATCAAACGCGGAGCTGTACACCTTGAAATAGCCGGTGGCCATCGGCTGAAAATACATCGTCATCCCGGTGTCCGGATTCTGTGATGACAGGATCGCGTTGATAAAGGTATTTTCATAAAAATCCATGTATTTCGCTTCACGGGTAATCTTAAACAGCTCCCTGCTAAGCTTCAGCATATTGTAGGTGTTGCAAGTCTCTGCTGTGAAGTTCGAGCGCTCTGCATCCAGAATGTCCGGGTCGCCGAAATGCTCCCATTCACTGTTGCCGCCGGTAATATAGCTGTGGTGAAGAACAACCATATCCCAGAACTGCTGCGCAGCCTCCAGGTAGAACCGCTCACTTTCGCCCAGTACCCGGTACCGGCTCAGTGCACCAAGGAATTTCGGAATTGTTGTGTTGGCGTGCTTGCCCTTCAGAATATCCCTGCCTTCATGCACGGGAGTGAACAGACTCAGCTCGTCGAACATATGGGCTGCGTGCAGATGGCGCTCATCGCCTGAGATAGTATACAGCTCATAGAGGCAGTCATTCATTCCGCCGTACTCGACAGATAATACACGCTCCTGAATTTCTGCTGACCAGCCCGTGCTGCGCCGGTGCACCCAGTTGCCAAGTCCGGTTACCAGTGTGTAGGCAGTATTGCTTCCGGTAGCACAGTATGCTGCGTTAAGTCCCGCAATGATCTTATGCATCGTATACCAGGGTACCCAGGCGGGCTGACGGTTCTCGACATTATCAAATAACTGTTCAGGAAATGCGGAGAGGTAACCGCTGTCAAATTGGCATAATGCAAGCTCAGCAATCAGATACTCCAGGCGCTGCAGCAGGTGGCTGCTGCGTGTAGCCGCGTAAGCCTGGGAGAGTGCGCTCAGATAATGACCCAGCGTGTGGCCGCGGATTTCGGTGCTTTCCCAGCCGGGATATTTCTCGCCTCTGGCAGGCAGGCCGCGGTTTTCACGGAAGCCGGCAACCAGCCGGTCAAGGTCAAAGCTTTTGAGATACAGCACTTCTTTGGAAAAGGCATTTACCAGATAGGGATCGGTCACGGCAACCTGGTCCAGCCGGAAATCGTGCAGTAAGGAATTTTCTTGATTAAGGGGAGCGGTATTAGTAGTAGTCATATATAATCTCCTGCCTCTTGAATTACGGGGCTGCCTGTCTTGCAAGCGCCTCCGTTCCTGCTTATAACCTAGCTTATAATCTCATAGGAGCAGCGGTAAATAGTGCAACGTTCGAATTTGTGTGAAAAAGTCAGGTGATAGCCGGCATTTAGCCTCCTAAGCATGGTCAGAAGAATCAGTAAGCAAATAACCCGGAAGGCTGCCCCTGTGAGGGGACAGCTTCCGGGTTATCGTCTAAAGCGGGTATTCAATCATTTCCATTATTTGCCCAGCTGTTGGTCAACTTCCTTGATCGGGTTCTCGTCGGTCTTTACTTCTTCAACCTTGCTGCTCAGGAACCAGCCGGTAGCGGCGATGATAATCAGAACAACGTAGAAGAGTGTTTTCCACCATGTGCTGTGTGCGAAGTCTTCGGACAGAACTCCCAAAGACGGGTGGGCGAGTGTAATGACAGTAAGCTTAACCCCTACCCAGCCTACGATGAAGAAGGCCGCGATTTCCAGACCCGGACGGGTATGCAGCAGCTTAACGAAGAAGGAAGCCGCAAACCGCATGATAATCAGTCCGATAAATCCGCCGGCGAAGATAACGAGGAACTGGCCGCCGTCGAGGCCGCCGATGTGGCCGATGCCGCTTGGCGGAAGGGCTACAGCAAGTGCAACTGCAGCCAGAATGGAATCGACTGCAAATGCGATGTCAGCTACCTCAACCTTAAGTACGGTGAACCAGAAGCCGGCTTTCTTTTTGTCGACCGCTTTCGGGCTGCCGCTTTCCACAGCTTCGTCGGTGACCGGCTTTTTAATAAGCAGCTTTCGGAAGATATGATTCCCTGCTATGAATAGCAGGTAAAGTGCTCCGATAGCTTGTACCTGCCAGATATCCACCAGATACGAGATGACAAAAAGGGAACCGAACCGGAACACGAAGGCTCCTGCCAAACCGTAAAACAGCGCTTTTTTGCGCTCCTCATCAGGAAGGTGTTTGACCATAATGGCCAGTACAAGTGCGTTGTCTGCAGCCAGTAGTCCCTCCAGTGCGACCAGTACAAGCAATACCCAGCCGTACTCTAATAATAATCCCCAATCCATAGCTGCTTCCTCCTCAATCGGATGTAAATATCTTTTGTTAAAGAATACCCACATTGCCTGATTTTGATCAAAATATATATAAAAAAGACCTTTACCAAACAGATCAGCCTTTGGAATAAAGGTCTAACCTGATTGGTAAAGGTCTCGCTAGCAATAGTTCATTGCCGATAAAGCCGGAGAATATCCTCATATTCTCGTATTGACGACTTTATCTGAAATATAAGCAGTTACAGCACAAGGCCGGAGACTGTCTTATATTATCCACAGAAACGGCACGGTTTCACGGTGAGACCGGCAGGATGCTTCTGTTTACGCAGCTACTCCCCTTTACGGGATGTATATGAAATTGGGACATTACTTTTAGTCATGTGATTAACCTAAAAGTATCATATATGAGCTCTGCAGGATTGTCAATGGTCCTGAGAACAAATATCAACTAGAAAAACGGACAAAATGGAAACGGAAACATGGTAAGTATGAGTTAATAAAGTTAACACGTCTTTTGTCGATACTGCAAACATAAGGAAAATGAAGGCTTTTTTAGCTTGTATGTAATTGACGGTACGGGGTTGGAAAAATATGATGAGAGTAATTCAAGCGGTCAAGCGAGTTGTTGTGTCAGTAAAAATAACACAAAACATATCGCCGCTGCTGCCACTGTCGTACAGTCTGTCATGGAGGTAACACCAGGGAAGTAACGCTTGCACAACAAAGTGTATGCTTCCGAAGCAAGTTTTACCGGAGCTGAATCAGGGAAGTAACGCTTGCACAACAAAGCGTATGCTTCCGAAGTGAGTTTTACCGGAGCTGATTCAGGGAAACAAAGTGTATGCTTCCGAAGTGAGTTTTACCGAAGCTGATTCAGGGAAGTAACGCTCGCAAAACAAAGCGTATGCTTCCGAAGTGAGTTTTACCGGAGCTGATTCAGGGAAGTAACGCTAGTAAAACAAAGTGTATGCTTCCGAAGTGAGTTTTGCTCGAAGCCAATTCAGAGGTGCTAATGCTCGCAAAACTTTTAGGAGGTGGGAAATGATGCAGCCGTCGTGTATATCAAATGAAGCAGAGGAGGAGATCAGCCGCCACCCTTGCTACAGCGAGGAAGCTCACCGGTTCTATGCCAGAATGCACATTCCGGTTGCTCCCGCCTGCAACATCCAGTGCAACTACTGTAACCGTAAGTTCGACTGCGTCAACGAGAGCAGGCCGGGCGTGGTCAGTGAAGTGCTGACGCCGGAGCAGGCCGAACGCAAGGTGAAGGGGGTTGCATCACAGCTGATGCAGCTGTCCGTAGTCGGCATAGCCGGGCCGGGTGACCCGCTGGCGAATCCGGAGCAGACGTTTGATACCTTTGCCAGAGTGAAGCGGTATGTGCCTGATGTCAGTCTCTGCCTCAGTACAAACGGACTTACGCTCTACCGGCATGTGGATGAGATTCTTGAGCTTGGCATCCGCCATGTCACCATCACGATCAATGCCATTGACGCTGATGTCGGACAGCACATTTATCCCTGGGTATTCGATGAGGGAGTGCGGTACGAAGGAAGGGAAGCGGCGGGGCTGCTGATCAGCCGTCAGCTGCAGGGGCTGGAAATGCTGGCGAAGCTGGGAATTCTCGTCAAGGTTAACTCCATTATGATTCCGGGGGTCAACGATCATCATCTGCCTGCAGTGTCCAAAAGAGTAAAAGAACTCGGGGCTACGCTGCACAACGTAACACCGCTGATTATCGCGCCGGGAAGCCAGTATGAAGCGGACGGCCGCAAGGCGCCGCGTCCGAAGGAATTACACAATCTGCAGGAACTGCTGGGGCGTGACGGAATGAAAGTCATGCGCCACTGCCGGCAATGCCGGGCCGATGCGATCGGGCTGCTGGGCCAGGACCGCAACCAGGATTTTCCGCTGGAAGCAATGGAAGCTGATCCGGTAATTAATCAGGATGCCAGGGCGCAGTTCCAGAGTGATCTGGATACCAAGATCCGTGAACGCGTCATCGCCAAACAAGCCAGAGCCAAAGGGCGCTGGGAGGATTCGCAGAAAACAAGAGTCGCAGTGGCAACCAGAGGCGGGGACAAGGTCAACCAGCATTTTGGCCATGCAACAGAGTTCCTGATCTATGATACTGACGGAGCTGAGGTGAAGCTGATCGGTGTCCGCAAGATTCAAGCCTACTGTCATGGTAAAGCAGACTGCAACGGTGATAAAGCTGCAACGCTGCAGGAAATCATTTCTATACTAAGGGACTGCCGCATTCTTCTCTGCTCCGGAATCGGAGACGGCCCCCGGGCCAGCCTGAACAAAATCGGTGTATTGCCGCTCGTCCGCAAAGGCGGGATACAGGAAGCCATTCTCGAAAGCGTCAAATACAGCTCATATTTTGAAAATATAAACATTTCGAAGGGATGATGAAATTATGAGACAAATAGCTTTCTACGGTAAAGGCGGTATCGGTAAATCGACAACTTCGCAAAACACCCTGGCTCAGCTGGCTACAAAATTCGGACAACGCATTATGATCGTCGGCTGTGACCCGAAGGCAGACTCCACCCGTCTGATCCTGAACACCAAAGCTCAACAAACTGTGCTTCATCTGGCCGCTGAGCTTGGCTCGGTAGAGGATCTGGAACTGGAAGATGTGCTGCAAAAAGGCTTTGGCGACATTATCAACGTAGAGTGCGGCGGACCTGAACCGGGTGTAGGCTGTGCAGGACGCGGTATTATTACCGCCATCAACTTCCTGGAGCAGGAAGGCGCATATACGGACCTGGATTTCGTGTCCTATGACGTACTCGGTGACGTTGTATGCGGGGGCTTCGCCATGCCGATCCGTGAGAATAAGGCACAAGAAATCTATATTGTCTGTTCCGGTGAAATGATGGCGATGTACGCTGCCAACAATATCGCCCGCGGGATTCTGAAATATGCTACCAGCGGCGGTGTCAGACTAGGCGGCCTAATCTGCAACAGCCGTAATACGGACCGTGAAGATGAGCTGATTATGGAGCTGGCCCGCCGGTTGAATACACAGATGATTCACTTTGTACCGCGCGATAATGTCGTGCAGCATGCCGAGCTGCGCCGCATGACTGTTGCACAATACAATCCTGAGCACCAGCAGGCGAAGGAATATGAAATTCTTGCTGAGAAGATTCTGAATAACAAAATGCTGACTATTCCAACGCCTATTACGATGGAAGAGCTGGAAGAACTGCTGATGGAATTCGGGATCATTGAAGATGAAGAGGCGGCAATCAAGAAGCTGCAGGCTTCCGGACAATAAGCGAGAGCGGGCGCTCAGCGTCCCCTTTAGGATAAGGAGGGTCAACAATGGGACTTGATATTGAAGCGAACAAAAAGCTTGTTGAAGAAGTGCTGGAGGCCTACCCGAAGAAAGCGAAAAAAGACCGGGAAAAGCATTACCAGATCAATACAGAGGAAGCGCAAACCTGCGGTACTTGTGCCCTGAAGTCCAATATTAAATCCCGCCCCGGTGTTATGACGCCGCGCGGATGCTCATATGCAGGCTCTAAAGGTGTGGTCTGGGGACCGATCAAGGATATGGTCCATATCAGCCACGGCCCCATCGGCTGCGGACAATACAGCTGGGGAACCCGCCGTAACTATGCGAGCGGTACACTTGGAATCGATAATTTTACCGCTATGCAGGTTACAAGTGATTTCCAGGAGACGGATATCGTCTTTGGCGGAGATAAGAAGCTGGAAGTCATTATGCGTGAGATTACCGAGATGTTCCCGCTTGCTAAAGGAATCTCAGTCCAATCCGAGTGTCCGGTCGGGCTGATCGGTGATGATATTGAAGCTGTGTCCAAGAAGATGTCCAAAGAGCTGGAGATGCCAATCGTTCCGGTACGCTGTGAAGGCTTCCGCGGTGTCAGCCAGTCGCTTGGCCATCACATCGCTAATGATGCCATCCGTGACTTTGTGCTCGGCAAAGCCGATCTGGCTGAAACCGGCCCTTACGATGTCAATATCATCGGTGATTACAATATCGGCGGCGATGCCTGGGCTTCCCGTATTCTGCTTGAAGAGATGGGACTCCGCGTCATTGCCCAGTGGTCCGGTGACGGCACCCTGAATGAGCTGGAAATCGCCCATAAGGCGAAGCTGAACCTGATTCACTGCCACCGTTCGATGAACTACATGGTGGAGCATATGGAGAAGGCCTACGGTATCCCTTGGATGGAATACAATTTCTTTGGACCTTCCAAGACGTACGAGAGCCTGCGTGCCATCGCCGCCCTGTTTGACGAAACCATCCAGGAGAATTGTGAGAAGCTGATTGCAAAGTATAAGCCGCAAATGGATATTATCATCGATAAATTCAAGCCGCGTCTCGAAAATAAAAAGGTGCTGCTGATGATCGGCGGCCTGCGTTCCCGCCACACAATTGGCGCATATGAGGATCTGGGCATGGAAATTGTAGCTTCCGGTTATGAATTCGCCCATAAGGATGATTACGAGAAGATGTTCCCGATGCTCAAAGAAGGAGCGGTCATTATGGATGATCCGACCGCCTATGAGCTGGAAGAGCTCGCCCAGAAAATGAATATCGATCTGGTAGGTTCGGGTATCAAAGAGAAATATGTGTACCACAAAATGGGTGTTCCGTTCCGCCAGATGCACTCCTGGGATTACAGCGGCCCGTATCACGGCTTCGACGGGTTTAAGATCTTTGCCAAGGATATGGATATGACGGTGAACAGCCCGGTATGGAACCTGATGAAGAAGAAGGAAAAAGTCCAAAAAGAGGAGGCGAGCATATGAGCAAGGACAGACTGGACATTCCGGACTACAACACTCTGTTCTCGGAGCACCGGTTCGTGGAGCAGCGGCTGAACAAGCAGCAATTCGAAGCGCCCTGCAGTGAGCAGGAGACCGCTGAAGCACTCGCTTACTCACAATCTGCTGAGTACATGGAGAAGAACTTTAACCGCAAAGCGGTTGTCATTAACCCGCACAAGGCCTGCCAGCCGCTAGGCTCCATTATGGCCGCCCTCGGATTTGAGAAGACCCTGCCGTTCGTCCACGGCTCACAAGGCTGCAACTCCTATTTCAGAAGTCACTTAAGCCGCCATTTTAAAGAGCCTACACCGGCGGTCTCCTCATCGATGACTGAGGATGCAGCAGTATTCGGCGGTATGAGCAACCTGATTGACGGTCTGGAGAACAGTATCGCCCTGTATAAGCCGGAGATGGTGGCAATCTGTACGACCTGTATGGCTGAGGTTATCGGGGATGACCTGTCCTCCTTTATCGGCAATGCCCGCAATAAAGGTGTAATCACTGAGGACTTCCCGGTTGCGTACTGCAATACGCCAAGCTTCGTCGGGTCGCATATTACCGGCTACGATGCCATGATGAAGGGCATTCTGAGCTACCTGTATGAACGCTCCGGCCTTGAAGCGGTTCCGGGCAGCGGTGAGGAGACCGGAGAGAAGCTGAATGTCATGCTCGGCTTCGAGCCTTACACCGGAAATTTTGCGGAAATCCGCAAAATCCTTGAGGCATTTGATACGAAATATACGCTGCTCGGCGATCACAGCGGCAATTATGATTCGCCGGCTACTGGAGAATACGAGTACTACTACGGCGGAACGAAGCTGGCGGATGTGCCGCTGGCAGCCAATGCGCTTGGTACGCTGTCCCTCCAGAAATATACGCTGAAGAAGACGCAGGATTACATCAGCGGAACCTGGAAGCAGCAGGTCACTGCGCTGTCTACACCGCTTGGAATTACCGGTACAGATAAGCTGCTGGAAGCAATCAGTGAGATGACCGGACTTCCGCTTCCGGCTTCGCTGCTGGAGGAACGCGGCCGTGTGGTGGACGCCCTTACGGACAGCCATCCCTATATTCACGGCAAGCGGGTAGCGCTGGTAGGCGATCCGGACCTGCTGATCGGCTTGATCGGCTTCTGCCTGGAGGCCGGCATAGAGCCGGTGCACATTGTCTGCTCGAACGGTGACGTGGATTTCAATGAAGTGAAATTCAAGGAGGAAGCGGGAGCGCTGCTCGCCTCAAGCCCGTATGGCTCCGAAGCTTCGCTGTACATTGGAAACGACCTGTGGCATATGCGCTCGCTGCTGCTGAATGATCCGGTTGACCTGGCGATCGGAAGCTCGCATCTGAAATTTGCCGCAAAGGATGCGAATGTACCGCTGATCCGGGTAGGATTCCCGATTTTTGACCGCCATCATATGCACCGTTATCCGATTCTCGGCTATCAGGGCGCGCTTAATCTGCTCAGCCTGATTGTCAATACCGTACTGGATGAGCTGGACCGCAACAATTCGGGATTCAATTATGACCTGGTGCGGTAAACGGCAATTGATGTTCGATAGCCATGATATACATCATTTTCAATAATTGGAAAAAAGGTTGATCAAGCCCGGCGTTCCCTATATCCCGTTTTCGCCTGTGGTATCATGTGCGGAATGCGGGGCAGGGCAGGCCGGGATTCTTGCTAGTCATATCTAAAAGCCGTTACAGGTGCAGTTCAGTATTGTCAGAGTTAGCATCCACCTTTTGCGAAGGAGATGAAAGCCGATGGACCCAGTACGAAAAGTCGATTTTGATTCCGAGGCTTGCGGGAGCCAGGCCCCCAAATCCAAGCCGTGTCCGCGGCCGAAGCCTGGTGAAGCGGCCGGAGGCTGCTCCTTCGACGGAGCCCAAATCACACTGCTGCCGATTATGGATGCTGCCCATCTTGTTCATGGCCCGATTGCCTGTGCCGGGAACAGCTGGGAGAGCAGAGGCACGCTTTCCAGCGGCCCTTCGCTGTCGCAATACGGCTTTGCCACGGATCTGAATGATTCTGACATTATTTTTGGCGGAGAAAAGAAATTGAAGGAGAGCATCGACTATATTGCCGGGCGTTTTGCGCCTCCGGCAATCTTTGTATATTCAACCTGCGTGACGGCGCTGATCGGCGAGGATATGGATGCCGTATGCAAGGAGGCTGCGGACCGGCTGGGCATACCGGTTGTTCCCGTTAACAGCCCCGGGTTTGTGGGCAGCAAGAACTTAGGCAACCGGCTGGCCGGCGATGCCCTGCTGCAGTATGTTATCGGCACAGGAGAGCCGCAGCCGGGAACTCCGCTTGGTGTTAATCTGATCGGCGAATACAATATTGCGGGTGAAATGTGGGATATTGAGAAGCTGATGAACAGTGCCGGTATCCCGGTTACCTCACGCATCACAGGGGATGCCAGATACAACGAGATTACCTGGGCACACCGGGCCAAGGTCAACATGGTTGTCTGCAGCCGTGCACTGCTGGGCCTTGCCAAGGAGATGGAGGCCGGATATGGCATTCCTTATTTTGAAGGCTCCTTTTACGGGGCTAAGGAGACTACGTATTCCCTGCGCCAGATGGCGTATCTGATGAATGACCGGGAAATGGAGCGGCGGGTGGACCGCCTGACCGAACGGGAGGAGAACCGTCTGGCCCAGGATCTGCGCCCTTACCGCAAAATTCTAAAGGGGAAAAAAGCGGTGCTGTATACCGGCGGCGTCAAAAGCTGGTCTGTCATTTCAGCGCTTAAGGAGCTGGGTGTCCAGGTAGTCGGGGTCGGAACGAACAAGAGCACGGAGGATGATGTACGCCGGATTGCCGACCGGGTCGGGGATGATACCGAATATATACCCGAAGGCGGTGCAACCCGGATTCTTAAGACGGTGCGGGAGCGCAAGGCTGACATCATGATTGCCGGCGGACGCAACATGTATATGGCGATGAAGGAGCAGATTCCTTTCATCGATATTAACCAGGAACGGCATAAGGCATATGCCGGCTATGAAGGCCTGCTGCGGCTGGCCAAAGAGCTGACCTATTCGCTGGCGAATCCGATCTGGAAGCTTGCGGCAAGTCCCGCCCCATGGGACAGGGAGGTGCCTTATGACCGTTAACCGCCTGAAGAAGCCTGCCTCGGTCAATCCGATCAAGATCGGCCAGTCGCTGGGTGCCGTGCTTGCCCTACAGGGTTGCTACCGGGCGATGCCGCTGATTCACGGCTCGCAGGGCTGCTCGGCCTTCCCGAAGGCGCTGCTGACCCGCCATTTCCGCGAGCCGATTGCCGTGCAGACCTCGGCGCTGCAGGAGATGGACGTGATCTTTGACGCCAACCGCAATCTGGAGGAAGCGCTGAATATGGTACTCAGCAAGCATCGTCCGGATATTATCGGCATCATCGGAACTGAACTGACTGATGTGGCCGGAGTAGACTACGCAACGATGCTCAAGAGCTACAAGCGGGAAAGGAACCTGCGCGGCGGGCTTGCCTTTTCCGTAGTCCTGCCTGACTTCCGCGGCTCGCTTGAATCAGGCTATAGCACAACCGTGGAAGCGATGATTGACGAGATGATCCAGCAGGCCGGGCACCGGGGATCGAGAACCATGAACACCCGCCAGATTACCCTGCTGCCGGGATCGTTTTTGACACCTGCAGATGTAATGGAGCTGAAAGAAATGATCTCGGCTTTTGGATTCGATGTTATTGCCGTGCCGGACATCTCAACTTCACTGTCCGGGCACTTGCTGACAGGCTTCTCCCCGCTGACCCGGGGCGGGGTACCGCTGGATTCGATGCAGCAGAGCCTGCAGTCCGGCTTAACAATTGCTGTCGGCGCCAGCATGGAGCGGCCGGCCAGAAGGCTGCATAATGCACTGGGAACACCATATAAGGTATTCAGCGGAGCGATGGGTCTGAAGGCTTCTGATGAATTGCTGCATTTTCTGCATCAGATCAGCGGAGAGCCGGTTCCGCTGCGCTATTGCTGGCAGAGGGAGAATCTGCTCGACAGCATGCTGGACGCGCACTTCCAGTTCGCAGGCATGTCAGCCGTTGCTGCGCTTGAGCCGGATCATCTGTGTTCTGTCTCAGGCTGGCTGGAGGAGCTTGGCGTGGAGCAGAAGGCGCTGATCTCTTCATTTGAAACACCGCTTGTAGACAGCATGGCGCGTGAAATATGGATCGGGGATCTGGATGATGCCGAGGTGCTCGGCAAAGGTGCAGACCTGTGGATCAGCAATTCGCACGGGATCAGCGGAGCTGCCCGCATCGGCGCCGCATTCATGCCCGCCGGCTTTCCTGTCTGGAATGAGCTGGGGGCGTATATGTCCGTTTCGGTAGGCTACAGGGGAGCTATGGAATGGAGCAATAAGGCAGGGAATTTGTTAATGCAGAGGGAGGCTGGGCACCGTGAAAGTAGCATTCGCCACAGATGATGGAATCCGAGTCAATGCCCACTTCGGGCAAAGTCCGATGTTTGCAATATACAATGTAACCAAGCAGGGCAGCGAGCTTGTAGAGCTGCGCAGGCTGCCGGTGGTGCTGAATCAGGATGAAGCCGGCAAAATTGAAAGCCGTCTTGAGGCGGTAGGTGACTGTACGCTAATCTTCATAATGCAGATCGGCGCATCGGCAGCTGCGCGGGTGACGCGGCGCAAGATTATGCCGGTTAAGGTTCCTTTTGGCAGTCCCATAGAGGAGCAGGTTAAGCGGCTGGCCGAGATGCTGCAGGGCAAGCCGCCGATGTGGCTGGCCAAGGTGCTGCGGGCGGAAGAAGAAGGCCTGACCGAAGGGGAGGAAGCAGATGGAACCCATGGCTAAGGAAAGCCCGGCAATATCGGAAGGAGCGCTCCAGGAAGCTGCGCAACTGAAAGGCCGCAGCCGGCCGGCCCGTAAGGCCGTTGACCAGGAGACGGCAGATGCTCTGGTCCGGCGGCTGTGCAGTCTGCTTGACGCGGAGGACTTCTTCGGCCGTTATGCAGCACTGCCTCCCGGAGAGAAGCTTGCCCAGCAGTTTCTGGCCTCCACCAAGGACCAGAGTAA
Source organism: Paenibacillus camerounensis (assembly GCF_000723885.1). Lineage (GTDB taxonomy): Bacteria > Bacillota > Bacilli > Paenibacillales > Paenibacillaceae > Paenibacillus_AQ > Paenibacillus_AQ camerounensis. The sequence continues at coordinate 15,089 of NZ_CCDG010000076.1, read as the reverse complement.
GTCCGAATTCAATTGTGCGGTCTCGCCCAAGGTGCGCCAGCAGGTGCCGCTTCTGTTTCAGGCTATAGCCGGAGTCATTGAAGAGCGCAGCGGAACGATGATCCAGAGCACGGCGGAGATTAACGGGGAGGGCTTCGGCCGGGGGCTGCTGTATAGCGGCAGAGTCATTCTGGTGCTGAAAAGCCTGCGTGCAGGCTTCCCGTTCCCGTTCACGTCAGAGGAGAAAGTCATCCGGTATGGAGTGGAGTGCGTAACGGAAGGGCTGGCTTTCCTGGCTAAATATAAGGAAGTGACTGCTCTGCACGGCTTGCTGAGCCTGGAGGGTTAGAGCACCTATAAACATCAGTCACAGGAGGCGACAGGCATGGAGCAGCTAGCCGGAGAAGCAGAGCTTGAACGGTATGCCCGGCAGCTGAAGCTGCTGGGTGAGGACGGACAGCGGGCATTGAAGGAAGCGACGGTCATGGTGGCCGGAATTGGCGGGTTAGGAGGAACGGCTGCGCTGTATCTGGCGGCTGCAGGTGTCGGCAAGCTGATTCTGGCGCATGAAGGTATTATTCTGCCTCCGGATCTCAACCGGCAGATTCTGATGGACAGCGAGTCTTTAGGGATGGAGCGGATCAGTACGGCAGCAGCGCAGCTGAAACGTCTTAATCCGCATGTGGAGATTGAGGGCTACAATGCCAAAATTGAATATGAGCAGGCAAAACCGTGGGTGGAGAGCGCTGATATTGTAATTGATGCACGGTATGATTTTCCCGAGCGGTATGCTTTGAACCGGCTGTGCGTTGATACGGCTACCCCGATGGTAGAGGCGGCGATGTACGGCTTTGAGATTTCACTTACCACGATGATTCCCGGCCTGACCCCCTGCCTGGAATGCCTGTACCCGGACGTGAAGCCCCACTGGGAGCCGTTCGGATTTCCAGTTCTGGGTGCTACCTCCGGAATCGCCGGTTGTCTGGCTGCGCTGGAGGCCGTAAAATGGATTACAGGGGTAGGGACAACTTATGCGGGCGTAATGCATCGCTTCAGCTCACTCGACTTCGCCTGTTATAGCGTCACTATTACCCGTAATCCGAATTGCGTTTGCTGCGGAGAAGGAGGTAGACCGTGAAAAGTCTGAATTTATGTGACACGACACTCAGGGATGGTGAACAGGCGGCTGGAGTATCCTTCACGCGGGCAGAAAAGCTGGAAATCGCAAAGTTGCTGTCGGAATGCGGAGTAGAACAGGCAGAGGTGGGAATCCCTGCCATGGGCAGGCGGGAACAGGAGGATATCGCGGCTATCGCTGAGCTGGGCTTACCGATGAAGCTGATGACCTGGAACCGTTCTACACCCGGTGATATTGACAAAGCGCGGAATACCGGGGTGGACTGGGCCCATGTGTCCATTCCGGTCTCTGACATCCAGCTGCAGGGCAAGCTGGGGCTCACGCCGCTTGAGGGGCTGAACAAGCTGCTGCGTACGGCAGAGTATGGGCTAAGAGCGGGTATGACGGTATCGGTCGGTATGGAGGACTCGTCCAGGGCGGATATGCAATTTCTGATTCAAGTGGTGAACACGTTGTACAAGGAAGGTATACGCCGATTCCGTTATGCGGATACGGTGTCGGCTCATCATCCGGGACAAATGGCCGGGCGGGTTCAAAGTCTGCTGGGCGCCGTTCCTGATGATGTGGAGCTGGAGGTGCACTGCCACAATGATTTTGGTCTGGCCGCTGCCAACACACTGAGCGGCATAGCCGCAGGGGCAGTGTGGGCCAGCACTACAGTAGCCGGTATCGGTGAGCGGACCGGCAATGCGGCCATGGAGGAAGTCGCCATGGCCTGGCGGCATTTGTACGGCGGGGAATGCGGCGTGCGGCTGGACCTGCTCAAAGGGCTGGCGGATGTGGTCATTGCGGCTTCCGGGCGTAATGTCGGTGACGCCAAGCCGATTGTGGGACAGCTCGCGTTCACGCATGAGTCCGGCATTCACGTGGACGGGCTGATGAAGGAGAAGGCGACGTATCAGACGTTTGATCCGGCTGAGGTCGGCCGGGCCCACCGCTTCGTGCTGGGCAAGCATTCCGGCAGCGGCGGGGTAGCGCATGTGCTGGAGCAGCGCGGCCTTGAGGTCAGCCCCGAGACGGCAAGCCGTCTGCTGGAGCGGGTCCGGGAATATGCGGAGGCCCGCAAGGGCAATGTGCCGGAGGTTATGCTGCTCCAGTGGCTGATGGAAGAGCAGCAGCGGGCACAGAACGCGGTGTGAGCAGATACGGGCGGGTTAAGAAGCTAGAGGACCGGATTAACCGGAGGTTACGTTTATTTGAAGGGGGGCAGTCCTTGCTAAAGGACTGCCTCTTTTTTAACCAATATTATCAGAATAGAGATACTGGAATCTGGCGCAAATTCCGCAAGGTTAATATCTGCTTACGCTTTTATATTACAAGGAAAGCTTGCATCACTTTCAGTAAGCATCTACAATTTGGGCAGGATACTTACAAAGAGAACAGCAAGGAGACTGGAGAGCGATGACTATAGTTAAGAAGACGATTTTTTTTGATATTGACGGAACCATCTATGATGAAGATAAAAAGGTGCCTGCTTCCGCCAGAGAGGCGATTGCCGAGCTGCAGCGGCGGGGCCATAATGTCGTAATCGCGACAGGCCGGGGCGCTTATATGTTCAAGCAGCTGCGTGAAGAGCTGGGAATTGACTCCTTTGTCTCACTCAACGGCCAGTATGTGGTCCACAAAGGCGAGGTAATCTATACTAACCGGCTGGAGACGGATGTGCTGAAGGAGCTCACTCTGTTCGCAGAGAAAAATGACCATCCCGTTGCTTACATTGATGCTACGGATATGAAGGTTAACACTGCTGAGCATGTGAATATCGTGACCAGCATCGGCTCGTTGAAGCTGGCCTTTCCGACCTATGATGCGGAGTATTTTTTGCTGAACGATATTTACCAGGCGATCATCTTCTGCCCGCAGGAGAGCCAGGCGGCCTATGAAGAAGCCTACCCGGAGCTCAAGTTTGTCCGCTGGCACCCGCTGGGGATGGACGTACTGCCGGGCAACGGCTCCAAGGCGGGCGGCATTGCCAAGATGCTCGAAATCCTCGGCGTAGATAAAGCGGAAGTGTATGCGTTCGGCGACGGCCTGAATGATGTGGAGATGCTCAGCTATGTCGGCCATGGCATTGCCATGGGCAACGCCGAGGAGGAAGTGAAGGCGGCTGCGACCTATGTCACCAAGCATGTCAGCGAGGACGGCATTTACGAGGGGCTCAAGATGGTGGGGCTGCTGTAGGAGGCAAGGCAAGAGACCATTCGTGCCGGCCTGGACTAGGAGAGGCGCCGGTCAGGAGAGGATTTCAGCGTTTCAGCTGAGCGATGGGGGAGCAGGAGGGGAGTGAAGCGGACTGCCGGATGCGTCTAAGCGGTGAGATTGTGTGAGACTATGTGAGACTGTTGTAGCATGGTATTTGGCTAACTCCGGCTTCATCGTTGTTCCAAAACAGCGCCGCATGTACTTAACTGCACTTTGTGCAGCTAAAACCGCCGACTCCTCTCCTGTCATCCCTTTAGCTGTATTCTGTGCAATTAAAAGGCCGTAAAACCTCAGTTTCAGCCGATTTGGGCAGATTTAGTTGTACGGAATACAGCTATGTGGTGCAGGAGCGGATTTTTGGAGCTTTTAAGTGTACCAAGTACAGCTATATGGAGATCAGAGGGCTTTCTGTTGCAGAACGTGCAATAGATAAGCCTTTTTTGCGCGGGAAAAGCGTTAATATTGTATTTCAGCCGGCAGCACTTCCCGGAAAGCGGATAAATGCGCTCCAGCAGCGTTTTCTAGTGCACAAAATACAACAGAAGCTGCTTTAAAAAGAAACTGGGCAGTCTCACCGTTGCCGTCACCGTTATTGTTACTCCTACTGTTATTGTTATTCTTACTGTTACTCATACTCTTACTCTTACTCTTGCTCTTAATGCCGCTACTCCCATCACCGTTGTCGTCACTCCTGCCGTCACCGTCACCGCTTCTCTCACCGCCATCCGCTCTGACCCGACGCAACAATATCAGCAACGCAGCCGTCAATTACTTATAAGAATTGCGGAGAGGGGACGGCTTAAGATGGATTTCAACGCGGACGCGAATATGAACGTGAATGTGACTTTAAGTAAACAGATGTACAGGAAGCTTGGCATAGGCAAAAACGCCGGTACATTAGCGCTCATATCGGGCATTTTTAGAAGGATAGCGGTGCTGCTGATGCTCCTCGTAATCGGACTACTGGTTACCGGGTGCAGCCAGGGCGGTAATGTGGCGGACACAGGACTGAGAGAACTTAGCGCGGAAGAGATTACAGCAGCTTTTTCAGAACAAGGGCTTGAGCTGAGCAGCAGTGAAGTGCGGGCGGAGAGTGTGTTTCACAGGGAGCTGAACGGGCGGAAGCCGCTTGTTTTTCTGCTGGATGAGGAGGAGCTGGTTATCTACCAGTTTGCCGGAGTAGGGGAGCGCGAAGATGGCTGGGCTGATTTTGAGAATCAGACGGCTACAGCGGATCTGGTGCAGCATAAAGTGTTTCAGGAGCAGTCGCTGCTGATTTTTTATATTCGTGATGAGGGGATGACCGGGCAGGCGCTGTTCCGGCAGATCGGGCTAGTTATTCCGGGACTGCTCAAGCTAAGGGAGAGCTAAACCGGATGCATTCCCGTGCGCTTTTGCCCAATAATCTGTGATTGTCTTCCACCAGTATGGTTAAGATATATTAAATATCACTTCCTGAGGCACCGGAGAAGCGGAGGAGAGTCCAAGTGAATCCAAAATGGTGGAAAGAAAGCGTAGCGTACCAGATTTATCCGATCAGCTTCATGGACAGCAACGGTGACGGGATCGGCGATCTGCGCGGTATAATATCGAAGCTGGATTATCTGCAGGACCTGGGTGTGGACGTCATCTGGGTGTGTCCGATTTATAAATCGCCGAACCATGACAACGGCTACGATATCAGTGATTACTGTGACATTATGAAGGAATTCGGAACGATGGCGGATTTTGACCTGATGCTGCGCGAGATGCATGCGCGGGGAATGAAGCTGATGATGGATCTGGTGCTGAACCACACGTCCCACCAGCATCCCTGGTTCATCGAATCGCGGAGCTCGAAGGATAATCCGAAACGGGATTATTACATCTGGCGCAAGGGCAAAAACGGCGGCCCCCCGAACAACTGGGAATCGTATTTCAGCGGCTCGGTGTGGGAGCTAGATCCCCAGACAGACGAGTACTACCTGCATCTCTACTCCAAATATCAGCCCGATCTCAACTGGGAAAATCAGGTGGTGATCGACAAGCTGCATGAGATGGTGGAGTGGTGGCTCAAAAAAGGCGTTGACGGCTTCCGGTTCGATGCGATTGCCCATATCATCAAGGCAGAAGGCTACCCCGATGCGGCTAACCCTGGCGGAACGGCGACGGTGCGGGCCTATGAGATGTTCTCCAATCTTGCGGATGTGCACACAATGCTGCAGAACCTGCATGACAAGGTGCTGTATTTCTACGACATTATGACGGTCGGGGAGACTTCGGGTCTTGGGCCGGAGCAGGCGCTGGATTATGTCGGGGACGGGCGGCGCGAGCTGAACATGACCTTTCAGTTCGAGCATATGAATCTGGATTGCGCGGCTCCGGGCGGCGGAAAGTGGGATACCGTGCCGTGGAAGCTCACCGATCTCAAAAAAATCATCAGCAACTGGCAGACGGTTCTGCACAACCGGGGCTGGAACGCTAATTACCTGTGTAATCATGACCAGCCACGCTCGGTGTCGCGATTCGGGAATGACCTGTTCTACCGCGTGCCGTCGGCCAAAATGCTGGCTACCTTCATCCATATGCAGGAGGGCACACCTTACATTTATCAGGGTGAAGAGCTCGGCATGACGAATGCGGCGTTCGAGTCGATTGATGATTACCGGGATGTGGAGACGCTGAATTACTATGAGGATAAGCGCAACCAGGGGCTGCCGGAAGAACAGATTATGGCTAATATCCACAAAAAAAGCCGGGACAACGCCCGTACCCCGATGCAGTGGGATGATTCGGACGAGGGCGGTTTTACGACAGGCGTGCCTTGGATCAGAGTCAATTCTAATTCGAAGGAGATCAATGCGGCGGCAGCGGTCAAGGACCCGGATTCGATCTACAACTACTACAAGAAGCTGATTCAGCTGCGTAAAAAGCATCCGGTCATCGTCTACGGCGAATATGGCCTGCTGCTTGAGGAGCATGAAGAGATTTATGCTTTTACCCGTACGCTTGAGGATCAGCGGCTGCTGATTATCCTGAATTTCTTTGAGCATGAGCCGGTATTCGAGCTGCCAGCGGAGCTTGAGGCGGGACCAGCGGAGCTGCTGATCTCCAACTATCCGCCGGCCAAGGAGGATGATCTATCCTCGCTTAAGCTCCGGCCGTATGAAGCGCGGGTATATTTGCAGAACCTTTAGGCTGGGCCAGCAGAGTTGCCGGGACGCGGGAAATATGGCGGAATGGCGACTCTTCTTTGAGTTTACGGGGAAAAGGGGGTACAATCGTTACAATATTATACATAGAGAGTGTGCAGGAGACGCGGGGAGGAGAAGCAGAATGGGTGAATGGTATGAAAAAAGCTTTGGTGAAGACTATCTTGTAGTGTACCGGCACAGGGATTTCTGCGGGGCCCGGCATGAGGTGGACAAGATGATCGGCTGGCTGAATCTGCCGGAGGGTTCGAAGGTGCTGGATCTGTGCTGCGGCATGGGCCGCCATTCGCTGGCGCTGGCCGAAGCCGGCTTTGAGGTGACCGGCGTTGACCTGTCCGAAGTTCTGTTGCGTGAAGCCCGTGCCCAGGAAGGCGCGGAGCGGGTGACCTGGCTGCGTTCCGATATGCGGGAGCTGCCGCTTGACGGCGGCTTTGACGCGGTCGTTAACCTGTTTACCTCCTTTGGCTACTTTGAGGAGGATGAGGAGCAGGTTAGGGTGCTGCGTGAAATCTGCAGGATGCTGAAGCCGGGCGGCCAGTTTATTATAGATTTTCTTAATCCGTCCTATGTCATCCGCCATCTGGTGCCGCATTCCACCCGTAAAGACGGGGATATTCTGATTGATGAGTCCCGGCGGATCGAAGACGGCTATGTCAAAAAAGATATCGTCCTCACCTCCAAAGGGGATGATACCCCCCGTAAATACCACGAGCGGGTAAAGCTCTACCCGCTGGATACGTTCAAACAGCTGCTAGCCGCTGCCGGGCTGCAGCTTGAAGCCGTCCACGGCAGCTATGATGAAGAGGAATATGATGAGGAGTATTCCAAGCGGATGATCTTTGTCGGCATCCGTCCGTAGATGGTATCAGGCAGAAGACTTCCGAGAGGCGGTGACGGCATGATGCGCAAGGCGGAGATCAGGGATTGGGAGGGCGGCATCCTGCAGGTGAGCGTGCCGATGGACCCGCCCCTGCGCTGGGTGAACAGCTACATTGTCACAGAACCGGAGAGCGGCATAACGGTCATCGATCCGGGTCCGCATACGCTGGAGGCAGAGCTGGCCTGGCAGGGGGCACTGGATGAGCTGGATCTCTCCTGGGATCATGTCCGGCAGATCGTAGTGACCCATCACCATCCCGACCATTACGGGCTGGCGGGCTGGATGCAGACCCGCAGCGGCAGCCGGGTCTGGATGTCCGAGCGGGCCCACGACGAGGTCATGATGTCGTGGGGGACGGCAGCGACGCTGAATGAGTCGCTGCCGCTGCTGTTCCTCCGGCACGGCATGCCGGAGGAGCTGGTCCAGGGGGTCAGGGAGCATCTGGAGAGCTTCCTGGCCCAGGTTAGTCCGCAGGCGGAGGTCAGCTATATCGACGCTGCGGCGCCCTTTGTGCTGGGCGGCCGGGAGTGGACGCCCGTGCTGACCGGCGGGCACGCGCCGGGTCATGTGTCTTTGTATGAGGCCGGCAGCGGGCTGATGATCTGCGGCGATGCTGTGCTGCCGCAGATTTCGCCCAATGTCGGCCTGCAGCCCGGCAGCGATCCGCAGCCGCTGCAGACGTTCCTGGAGGGGCTGCGGGTGCTGCGCAGCCTGCCTGTGCGCCGTGCGTTCCCGGGGCACCGGGAACCGTTCACGGCGTGGGCGGAGCGGGCGGACAGCCTGCTCCGGCACCATGAGGAGCGGCTGGACACCGCCGCTCAGCTGCTGGCCGGCGGACCGCAGAGCGGGTTCGCCGTGTGCGAAGCGCTGTTCCGCGGCCGCGTGACCAGCGCGCATCAGCTGCGCTTCGCCATGAGCGAAGCGCTCGCGCACCTGGCGGAGCTGGTGCGCCGCGGCCGGGCGGCTACGCTAGCGGCAGAGCCGGGCGGGCCGCTGCTGTTCGCGGCGGCAACGCCATGCGCGGGCGGACGATCCGCGCCCGGCCTGTAGCAGGTCCCGGCGCCTTGCACGGCGGCGAGGTGCGCAGCACTGCCAGTGCAGATGCTGCAGCTGAAGCATGCACATCATGCACATCATGCAGAACAGCCAGGCCACCAGGAAGCGGGTTGTACCCCCTATCTGGTGGCCTGGCTGTTTCATGTGCTAATATGCCTTAATCGGACTTAGACAGCAAATACAAGAAGTACGGCGTACTGAGCACTGTAATGATAATCCCGGTAGGAATATCACTGCCCATGCTGATGGTACGGGTAATGGTATCCGCCAGCAGCACAATCAGCGCGCCTGCCAGGCAAGCTGCAGGCATCATCATTTTATGATTGGGGCCCACCAGCCTGCGGGCAAGGTGGGGGCTGATCATGCCCACGAAGAAGAAATTGCCGCCCAAGGCCACGCTGCCGGAGGATAGGGCTACAGCGGCCATGGACAATCCGAGAAATTCGGGCTTCACCGCCAGTCCAAGGCCTGTAGCCGTATCATTTCCCAGGCGGAGCGTGTTAAGCGTTCTCGATTTGTAGAGCGTATATCCCACCAATACAAGCACCCACGGTCCTAGAACGGCCAGGTACTTCCAGTCATCTCCCCATAAGCTGCCCGCCATCCACCGCTGGGCAAATTCCATCTTCTCCTGATCCAGTCTTAGTGTAATAAGCAGGGTATAGGCACTGTAACCGCTGCCTACAGCTACACCGGTCAGAATCAAACGCGTAGGCGAAATATCGTGGCCCTTCCTGTAGGACAGCAGGAAAATCAGCAGCGCCGCTGTAAGCCCGCCCGCAAAAGAGAGAACCGGCAGAAGCAGGGCGGATGACAGGCCGTCCAGCGAAAAGCCGGCGATGACCAGAATGACGAACAGTCCGGAGCCTGAGCTGATTCCAAGTGTTCCCGGACTGGCCATGTCATTACGAAGCAGACTCTGCATAATACAGCCTGAAGCCCCCATACCGATGCCTACCAGGATAGATAACACAATCCTGGGCAGGCGGAAGTCGAACACAATGACCTTTTGCCGGTCTGTTCCGTTGCCCAGGAGTACATTCAGCACTTCCAGAGGCGTTAAATTCATTTTGCCGGAATTGACACTGATGATCCCCAGCACAATAACCAGCACAAACATCAGTATCATTATGCTTATTCCCCTTGACCTTGAGAAGCCCTTGGCAGCCGCTTGCTTCATGCGAATTCCCCCCGTTGCTTCCGGGCGAGATAAAGGAAGTACGGCACCCCGACAGCCGAAAAAATAATGCCCAGCGGCGTCTCAAAAGGCCGGTTAATCAGCCGTCCGAGCAAATCAGCGGTTACAACAAATAGCGCTCCGTACAGGGCGCAGGCAGGTATGATGCGCCGGTAATCCACTCCGGTAATATAGCGGACTACATGAGGCACGATCAGACCCACGAAGCCCACCGGTCCGACCACCACCACAGACAGGCCGGTAAGCACCAGTACAACAAGGATAGATACCGCCCTGATCATACGGGTGCGCTGACCGAGCCCGAGTGCGACATCCTCGCCCAGACTCAGCAAGGTGATGGAAGGCGCCAGCGCAATCGCGGCGACCGTTCCCGCCACAAACAACGGAGCTACAAGGGCAAGCTCGTTCCATGTTGCGCCGGCGGTGCCTCCCGCTGTCCAGTAGGTCATCGCCTGGCCCAGGCGATAGCGGATGGACAGATAAGAGCTGAAGGCGCCGAACATCATGGAGATAGAGATGCCTGCCAGCACCAGCCGCTGAGGTGTCATTCCTCTTTTACCCAAAGAAGCGATAAAATAAGTCAGCCCCGTTGCGAGTGCAGCCCCCAGACAGGCAAACAGCATCGTTTGCAGATAGGTCTTGTCCGGCAGGAACACAAGGCACAAGGCAATGGCGAAGCCGGAACCGGAGCTAATGCCCATAAGACCTGAGTCCGCCAGGGGATTCCGGGTGGTACCCTGCATGATTGCACCGCATACGGCCAGACTGGTGCCGACGATAAGATTGGCTACCGTCCGTGGAAAACGCAGGGTGTGAATGATCTGATGCTCCGTCACGCCGGGATCAAAGGCGAAAATTGCACTCCAGGCTGTGCTCAGATCCATTTCGGCAGCGCCCAATGAAATGGACGCTGCCAGGGAGAGTAACAGAAGTACGGCTCCCAGTACCATGAACAGAGTATACTTCGCTGCAATGTTTATCTGTCTTTCCTGATTATTTAACAAGCTTATCAACATTCTCTACAATATAATCCAGCTGCTCCAGCAGACTGCCTAAATTATCATAATAGAACAGGCCTTGATATTTGCCGGGGATTTCAAGCACACGTCCTTCTGCAACAGCAGGGATGCTCTTCCAGATATCCGTCTTGGCATATGCAGATTCCTTGCCTTCCTGCCGGAACCAGAAGATGTAATCGCCGAAGTATTGATGCGCAACCTCATAGCTCAACGTCGCCCGTCCTTCTCCGGTTTCCGCAATCAGCTCTTCCAGCTTTTCAGGTTTTTTCAGTCCAAGGTATTTGTATAACAGGGTACCTCCTCTTGAACTGGTTTCGTAGGCGATTCCGCTCCAGTCGCCGGATGGTCCCCAGTCTTCCATAATGCTGAAGGTTTTGTCGGCAAACTGCTCGGAGGTCAGCTTGGCTTTGGCGTCATTAAGCTTTGTGTTGAAAGCATCAATTACCGCCTTGGCTTCTGCTTCCCGGCCCAGCGCCTCTCCGAGGAACAACAGCCGCTCCTCCGGTGACAGGCTTTCTTCAACAACCAGGACGGGGGCGACTTTGGATAGCTTGTCGAATTCGGCCGCATCATAGGTTACAATTACTTCCGGCTCGTAGACCATAATATTCTCTGCTTCCCAAGGATCAAGTGACTCTATTCCTTCAAGCTTGTCATAGAAGGGCATGGTAGGCTGCTTCCAACCGGAGAAAGCTACCGGTGTGAAACCGAGCGACACAATATCGCCAACATACCAGTTTACAGCCACTTTCTGAGGATTGGCAGGGACCTCCACATCACCTTTGACCGTCTTTACGATTCTTGTTGCTGCTTGTGGAGTGCTTTCAGGCTGCTCTGACTGAACGGCCGGAGAAGACGAGGCTGCGGCTGCTTCGGTATTCGTTGCCGCCGCTCCCCCGCATGCCGATAACAGCAGTGTTATCCCCAGCATGGCAGTCATGACCAGATTTGTCCTTGTTATATTTTTCATTCTGTACTCCCCTTTTCCTTGAATATATAATGGACGAACGATTCCTCCATTAGTATAAAGGGGGCATTCCTTGCAGCCAATGCCGTCATCTCTCTTCATGATCGACATTTTCTCTCTATATTCGCCGGGAGTCATGTCCAGTCTGCTTTTAAAGGTCCGGATCAAATTATGCTCATCTGTGAACCCGCAGGCTAAGGCGATTTCCCGCATGGAGGCATTGCCGAACCTGAGATGGTTCTGAACCGCCTCCAGCCGTTTTTGAATTAAATAGTCCTGGGGACTTCCGCCCGTCTGCTGTTTAAACATGCGGTGCAGATGGCTGTAGCTGATGTGCAGCAGCTTGGCCAGCTTCTGAATGGAGAATACCTCATTGTATTTCAAGGCGATATAGCCCTGGGCTATTGCAACCAGATCGGGCCGCAGACTTGTGCTTCTGCCGGACTCCATTTCTTCATAAATGCTGTAGACCAGCTGGAGGAAGGAGGCTTTTACAGACAATCTGCGCAGCGGCGACGGTGCCCGCCAATTGTCATACATTCCCTTTAATTGACTGACCAGGAACAGCGGCTGATCCGGACATAACGCATACTGGCGGTTAAAGGGATCTGACTCCGGCAGGCCTTCCATTCCGCGCCTGCCCAATAGGGGAAGTCTCGCACGGTACAGCACCATATAACAATCAAGCGTTTCCTGAACGGGAGAAACCGACAGCCGGGTTCCTTTGCCGCCGTGAAACAGACCGAAGCGGTCGAGCTGATAAGATGTGTCGTCCAGTTGTACCTGTCCACTGCCTCCGAAGGCATATAAAAAGAGACTTGAGGGTGCTGTATAATTGTGAATGACCGTACCCGGAGCAAGCCGTTGATGTCGAATATCCACTATCGATAAAAGAGCCTGCTCCCACATGGTAAGCTCCAGATCCAGCTTCCATGCAGCAAGAGGCTCCTGACTCTGAATTAAGCTCATGTGTAACCGCCTCCTCTGTAATATATGATAATGATTATTATTCTCATTATAAAGGAGAGTTGCAATGAGGAATATAACAAATTCAGAATATACTGGATTTTTCTCCGTTCACCCGCTGAACTTGCTTGGCTTAGTCCAGCTCATCATTGGGAGTAAGCTTTCATGCGGATGCTTATTCCATACTGCCGCTCTCAATCCCTTTATAAACATCCTACAATTCACCTCCTGTGTTTAAAGCATCAATCAGCTTCAGTAGACCGGGAGTCCAAAAGATCAAAATCTAGGGGTTCTTTGCCGTCATTAGTCTGGATGTTCCAGGTCCTGTCATAATCGGTAAACCGGCCATCCGCCATAGCGGCTAATCCCTCATCAAACCATATGGGCACTCTGCTGCTGTTGTTGAGCCTCTTCCTTAATTCAGAATGTGTCCATTCATGGGTAATCACGTTTTCGTTAAAACCCCTTGGGCCGATAACAATATAGTTATTCCACGGATAATAATAGGTTTGTCCAATATTTGAATTGGCGTATTTTTCTAGAGCCTCTTTAGAGCTTGCATAGATCAGGACAGGTGCCGATTCTTTGTGATCAAAAAGGAAATCGGTTTTTATACATTATGTACAATTTCATTCATATTGGAGTAGCTGATTAATACAGCATGGGTTTGCTTAGCGTAGATCGAATACAAGAACAGTACAACTAGCGCGAATATTAGAATGCTTGACAAGCCGATTATTTTGCTCTTTTTTTGTCCTGAGTAATATCAACGTAGTGTTCTCCTATTAATTATGATTTGTGAAAAAACTTCCAATTCCCTTCGGAGATAACCTCCGCGGCCCCGTCGATTACTTTAATCGCGGTCTGATCATCAATCGCATAGGCCGGACCCTTCATCCCGGCGGCCCATCTCTCGGCGGCAGCCATGGTGTTGTCAGGCAGCATTTCGTGATCCAGATGCGGGAATATTGCAAAATCAACCAGACTCAGCGCTTCATCACCACCGGCGGGCGGAGTCCAGCCAACGAAGAATTCCCCTATGCTGGGCGTCATCACCATACTCCCGGCGCTCATGCCAACATAAACAGCCCGCAGCGACGGTAAAAGCTCAGCCAGTCCGGATTGCAGCATCCAATGGTGCAGATAGAGGGCATCGCCGCCGGCCACCAGCAGGACGTCTGTCTCCCGAACCAGCGGCACCCAGCGGTCTCTGCTGATGCTTGGCAGCGCGGTTAGCTCCAGTATGCCCACCGACTTCCAGCCCAGCCCGACCATGGGATTCCCGGATTTCCCGCTGATGAACTCCCAGGTATTGACGCCGGGACCCACCCAGGGGTGTCCGTACATGGCGGTGGGGATGCACAGGGCGTTCGATTCGCCGATGGGTTTGTCCAGCATTTCCACCAGTGCGTCGTGTATGCTTTTGTTAAGAACGCCCGCTGATGTCAGCAGTAATTTCATAAATTCACTCCTTGTCGTTTGATATTTCACCATTTCCCGTATTGCCTGGTTGTTCGATAAAAGATTTGAAGGAACCTCCTGTCCGTCTGCAGAAAAGGCAGCCAACCTTGTATGGCCGGCTGCCTCATCTGATTTCGGGCTAACCTCTCCGTTACTCCAGCTGATCCTCGGCCGTCTTTCTGGCAGCTTCTTCTACATCCTCAGGTGCATGCGGGAGACCTAGCTCCTGTTCGCGTTCTGCCTGCTTGCGGTGGGCAATGCGGCTGCTGGCCGCTGCGGCAATGGCGCCGACAATGTCATCCAGGTAAGTATGTACCTGTCCGGTGCTTTTGTCATTGAGTCTCGTCAACACCCCGGGCTTCAGCTTATCCACGTAACCATAGTTGGTGAACCCGATGCTGCCATACACATTCACAATGGAAAAAGCGAGAATCTCATCCACGCCGTACAATCCTTCATCATTTTCAATCATATCCTGCAAAGGTGTAAAAAGCTTGCCCTCCTCTGCCAGCACGTCCAGCTGAATTCCGGTCAGCACAGCGTTCTGCACTTCACGTTTACTGAGGACCATCTCGACGTTATGGACGCATTCCTCCATGGTCAGTGTCGGATAATATTTCTGCTGCAAAAACATAACAAGCTCAGCGATTTCTTCTACCTTTACGCCGCGTTCCTGCATCCAGTGTGTGGTTGCTTCTGCAACTGCCTTGCTATTAAGACTGTAAGGAGCTTTAACATTATTCATACGTAGTCACCTCATTCTAGGGAGTAGGCTGGCCTTTATACTGCTGCTGCTGATTAACAGTAGTAACATTGATAACCTTAAAGTAAACGGCAGACTATGTACCTTTGGCCATCATAATCAATCCAGCCTTATAACGTTATTACCTCAGCAGCGGGCAACGGACGCATCTTATTATTATTGCCGATAAGGGAGGCGGACAGACAGATTCCACAAACGTGCCTACCAGGGAGCAGGCAGGCCCGACGGAGCCGGAATCAGAGGCAAAAATGCCTCTGAATTGCGCAATC
>NZ_CCDG010000075.1 GCF_000723885.1 Paenibacillus camerounensis | reverse complement strand
CGGCTGGGCCTGGCCGGGCCGCAGGGCCGCACCGGAAGAGCCGCTGCTGAACAGGGGCGCGCTGTTTGCGCCGCCCGCGGACACTGCCGGCGGTGTGTAGCCGCTGGCAGCGGCCCCTGGCGGACTTTGGGTGCCGCCGGACGGTGTTATCGGCTGCTGAGTGCTGCTGCCGGAGACATTTCCAGGCAGCCTTGCATCAGCGGCTGCTGCTGATGAAGCAGCTGCACCGGGTGCTTCCGCTGAGGCACTTAAGCCCGGGAGTGCTGCTGAGGCATCTCCATGGACTGCTGCCGGGGCGCCTGCGCCGGATTCCTGCGGAGCCGGGACATTCCCTTTGGTGAAGGCGAACTGCTCCTGGATGAAGGAGCTGCTGCCCTTCCCGCCTACCAATTCCCTGCCCGGACGGGGAATCAGATCCTCCCCGAGCAGCACCTTGCGGAGCTCCTGCTCCACAAAGGCGTACAGCTCGGGCTCCTTGCTGAAGCGCACCTCCAGCTTCGCCGGATGCACGTTGACGTCTACGAGCGAAGGGTGCATATCCAGCTCCAATACGAGCAGCGGATAGCGGTTGATCGGCAGGAGCGTATGATACGCGCGCATAATAGCGGCATTCAGCCCGTTGCTGCGGATGTAACGCCCGCCGACAATCGTAGTCACCGCATTGCGGTTGGAACGGGTCCACTCCGGCCGGCTGATATAGCCTGAGATCTTGTAATCCGGGTCTTCCGCGCTGACCGGCAGCATCGCCTTGGCGGCCGAGGTGCCGTAGACAGCAGCTATGACCTGCAGCAGGTCGCCGTTGCCGAGCGTGCGCAGCAGCTGGTTGCCGTTATGCTGCAGTGTAAAAGAGATGTCAGGATGGGCCAGGGCCATCCTGTACATTGCATCCGAAATATGACCAAGCTCGGTCTGGATGCTCTTCATATATTTCAGCCTTGCCGGCGTATTATAGAATAATTCACGCACAGCCATATCGCTGCCCTTACCGGACGGCTGATCCTCATTCCGGATCAGCTTACCGCCTTCAATATCAACCTGCCGCCCTTTGCCGTCATCGCCGCTGGCTGTCAGCAGCGTAAGCTTCGACACCGCCGCAATACTGGGCAGCGCCTCGCCCCGGAACCCGAGGCTTGTGATCTGGAACAGGTCACGGCCGGTCGCAATCTTGCTTGTCGCATGACGGTAGAACGCCGTCTCGCAATCATCCGGCTCGATGCCCGAGCCGTTGTCCTTGACCCGGATGCTTTGCAGGCCGCCTTCTTCCACGGTGACCTCAATACGGGTGCTGCCGGCGTCAATTGCGTTCTCCACCAGCTCCTTTACAACAGAAGCCGGCCGCTCCACCACTTCACCGGCAGCAATCTGGTTGGCAATATGCTCGTCCAGCACATGAATTTTGGCCATGGTTCATTCACCTCGCGGTTTATAAATTAATAAGAAGCTATGTTTGCTTATCCACAAATAACCGGTAGAGCTAAGATAGCGGGCCACTGGAGGACAGGTTCAGGGAGGCAAAGTTTCGGGACGGCAGGGACCGGAGAACGTATCGCGGTCCACTGGTATTGCGACCCTCAATGGCCATCCACAATGGCCATCCTCAATGATGGCTCCACGCTCCACACCATTTAGTTGGATTTCCGCCACCTAATTCCGCTATTCCTCAGCCATTTTCAGCATTAGGTGGAAAATGGTCATCTAAATTAGCCAATATCCCGCTTAGGAGCCTAAAACCCCGGAATTAAGTGACGTTTATCAAACTATTATCCTCTAAGCACATACCAGCCAGGAATTAGATGACAAATTTCCACTTAACTTGGCAGTGATCCCTCATTCATCATCCGCAGCAGTAGTAATATCAAACACAGAAGCGTCTAGATAGCTGATTCTAAGGTAGCTCCCTGCAAAGACAGTCCGCTGTTATAGGGGCCGTTGCTATGGGAGCCGCCGCTTAGCCACTGCCACTGCTATATTACAACCCTTTAGCCTTCTGCTTCAGCTCGTTCAGCAGGCCCATCGCCTGCAGCGGCGTCATGTTCATCAGGTCCGCGCCCTGTACGGCGGCGACCAGTTCCTTCAGGACAGGATTCTCCCTGGCCGGCGCGGCGGCAGCATCCGCACCGCCGCCCTTACGGCCTTTACGCGGCTCTTCTTCTCCAAAGATAGAGAGCTGGATCACTTCCTGATCCGCACTCTCTTCCAAAGGAGCAAGAGATACGGCAGCCTCCGCATAAGCAGAACCGCCGCCGAAGGCCGCTGAAGCCGGATGCGCCTGGCCCGCAGACCGGGCTTCAGCTTCTGATGATGCCGGCGACTGCGTATCCTGCGCAGCCGATGCCTGCGCGCTGTGCTGCTCCCCGGAAGGCTGTGAAGCTTCCTTCACCAGACTGCCCGGACCGCTGCCCGCACTGCCGCCGTATTTCAAAGCTGCACTCCCCGGAGGCGCTGCCTGCTCGATGCTTTGCAGCAGCCCGTACGCACGGTCGATGATGCCCTCCGGCAGGCCGGCCAGCCGGGCACAGTATATCCCGTAGCTGCTGTCAGCCGCTCCCGGCACCAGCTTACGCAGGAAGTTGACCTTGTCGCCGCTCTCCTGCACAGCCATGGAGTAGTTGCGCAGCCCTCCAAGGCTCTGCTCCAGATGAGCCAGCTCATGGAAATGGGTGGATACAAGCGCTTTGCAGGCAATAGTATCATGCACATACTCGATGACCGCCTGGGCAATAGCCATCCCTTCACTCGTGGAGGTTCCCCGGCCAAGCTCATCAATGATAATCAGGCTGCGGGCGGTAGCCTTTTCGGTCATGACCTGAATGTCGGCCATCTCCACCATAAAGGTACTCTGCCCGCCGATCAGGTCATCCGCCGCTCCGATCCGGGTAAAAATCCGGTCAATCAGCGGCACTTCCGCACTGGATGCCGGAACGAAGCAGCCGACCTGCGCCAGAATGCAGATCAGGGCCACCTGGCGCATGTAGGTGCTCTTACCTGCCATGTTCGGTCCGGTAATCAGCAGAATATTGCCGTCATTCCTGGTCAGCGTGCTGCCGTTAGCCATAAAGCTGGAATCCTTCAGCACCGCCTCCACGACAGGATGGCGTCCGCCCTCCAGCCGCAGGTCGTAACCGTCTGACAGCTTCGGCTTAACGAACCGGTGCTCGGCGCTGACAGCGGCGAGGCACTGGTACACGTCAATTTCCGCCACCTTCTCGGCCAGCGCCTGCAGGCGTGGAATCTGCGCGGCAATCCGGTCGCGAAGCTCCGTGAAGAGGCTGTATTCGATGTCCGTCATTTTGTCCTCGGCTTCGAGAATCAGCGCTTCCTTCTCCTTCAGCTCCGGCGTAACAAAACGCTCGGCATTGGCCAATGTCTGCTTGCGCTCATAGCGGCCTTCCGGCAAGGAGGACAGATTGGAACGGGTAACTTCTATATAGTATCCGAATACTTTGTTGAAGCCGATCTTCAGCGACTTAATGCCTGTAGCGGTGCGCTCCTTCGCTTCAAGCTCCGCGAGCCACTGCTTGCCGCTGGTGCTGGCACCGCGCAGCTCGTCCAGACGTTCATGGTAGCCGGTCCGGATAATGTTGCCGTCCCGCACGGATACCGGAGGGTCCTCTACGATAGCTGAATCAATATCGTCACGCAGCTCGGCACACACATCCATTGAAGCCGCAATATCCCGCAGCGTGGACGAGCCGGAACTCAGGCACATCTCCTTCAACGCCGGAATCTGGTCCAGGGACAGCTTAAGAGCATTCATGTCACGGCCGTTGGCGCTGCCGAAGGCAATCCGTCCGACAAGCCGCTCCAGATCATAAATCTCCTTCAGGGCGCCGCGCAGGTCCTCACGTTCAATAAACTGGTTATACAGATAATCGACGGCCTCCAGCCGCCGCTCAATCGGTGCGCGCTGCAGCAGCGGCTTGTCGATCCGGCGGCGCAGCAGGCGTCCGCCCATTGAGGTTTCGGTACGGTCGAGCAGCCAGAGCAGCGAGCCCTTCTTCGAACGTTCGCGCACCGTTTCCGTCAGCTCCAGATTGCGGCGGGTGAACGGGGCAAGAATCATATAGTTGCCCGGCTCATACGGGGAAATCTGGCTAAGCTGTCCAAGCGAACGGCGCTGGGTTTCGCTCAGGTAGGAGATCAGCAGCGCCAGGCAGCTGCCCCGCTCCTTCTCCAGCCGGACCCAGGCGGCTTCACCGAACTGGCGGCGGGCCAGCTCTTCTTCTTTTTTATCCCAGGGCGTGTACACCACCGGCTTAGCGAGAAGTGAAGCTTCACTGCGCAGCTGTTCCAGCAATGCCGCATCCCCGATAATTTCTGCCGGCTCATAGATGCCGATCTCATCGCGCAGCCATTCTGATCCGGACAGGACAGAGGTCACATACAGCTCACCCGTTGTCAAATCGCAGGCTGCCAGCGCCATCATCCCGTCGTCCTCTGTGACGCAGACAAGGTAGTTGTTGCTTTTATCCGTAAGAATCTTCCCGTCCATGACAGTTCCGGGCGTAACCACGCGGACAATATCGCGCCGCACCATCCCCTTCGTTACCGCAGGATCGTCGAGCTGCTCGCAGATTGCGACCTTGTAGCCTTTTTCAATCAGACGCTGTATGTAACCTTCGGCCGCATGATAAGGCACTCCGCACATCGGAATTTTCTCATCGGTACCGCCCTGGCGGCCGGTTAATGCTATCTCAAGCTCCTTCGAGGCAAGGATCGCATCCTCAAAGAACATTTCATAGAAATCGCCCAGCCGGAAAAAAAGGAACGCGTCCTTTGCCCCTTCCTTTACCTTCAAATACTGCTCCATCATCGGCGTATATTTAGCCATCGTTAACCTCCATGCCATTTCTTCAATACTCTCTATTATAGCAGAAAGTCACCGGGCAAAGTTACTCCCGCAGCTAATAGGAAGAAAGAGGGTCGCAGGTATAGAAAGATTACGGTGCAGACGTTAAAATATACCATCGGAGGATATGAATGATACGCAGACTGTATGAGGCAGACCGGGAACGGGTGATGGAGCTGGCAGGCCGTAATCCGTCGATCAAGCTGTGCGGCGAATGTGATTCACCGGACGGCCCGCTGCAAGCAGTATTGCTGCGCTTTTATGACAGTTACCTGCCTTATGCGGACGGTGCATTTGATGCAGAAGGTCTGGCGGAGCTGATACGCAGGAACAGTCGTGCCGAGATGATTTCGGGCGATACCGGGGTTATTGAGGCTTTTAAAGGAAAGGTTCCGGTCCGGGAGGAAAAGCGGATGCATTTCGCTGAGCTGAAGGAGATAAATGAGAGAATTAGTTCTTCAGCCGCTGTACCGCTTGTGTTCAAAAAAGCAACCGTGAATGATGTCGAAGCCGTCTGCACACTCACTGACCAGATAGAGGAATTTGCCGGCAGCACTGAGAATTCGCGGAAAAGCCTGCGGACAGCGCTGGAAAGCGGCACCGGCCGTACTTTTTTTGCGGAGCAGCACGGTCAAGCGATCGCTGTGGCATCGACTACCGCTGAGAACTCCCTGTCAGCCATGGGAGTAGGGGTCGCTACCCACCCGGATTACCGGGGCCGGGGGCTGGCAGGCAATATGGGTGGCACAGCTGTGTGCAGACCTGCTCGCTGAAGGCAAATTGCTGTGCCTGTTCTATGACAATCCCAGGCCGGTGTGATCTACGAAAGGCTCGGCTTCCAGACAATCGGCTCCTGGACCATGCTGTATATTGACAAGCAGCAGGGGTGAGAAAGGAGCAGCGCGGAAGGATCATGTAATAGCAGGCTGCTATAAGCCGCTTTGGCCAGAAGCCCGGAGGGACGGGGCTTTTGCTCGGCGGTTTGACGCGCGCTCTGCCCTCTGCCCTCTATTGTCCGCGCTGCCTGCGCTCCCTGATTATCCGCGCGCGTTGTCTATCGCCCGTGCAAAAGGGCTGTATGCTTACACCTCTACAGAAGCTGCCGGAGCAGCTTCTGTAGGGCGCCACAGTCCGCGGATATCGCGCGACTCGTCCCAGGTCCGCTCCGCGGCTATGTAGCCCAGGAGCGGTTCGATATATCGGGCGGCCTGCGTATAGCCGGGCAGCCCTCTCAGCTGCGCCTGCAGCGGGATGAACGCTGCACGCAGCGGAGGTTTGACGCCGCTGTAATAAGCGGCGTGCAGCTCCTCCCGGTCGAGCGGGCGAAGCACCAGGTCTTCGTAGCGGCTCACGATCAGGTGAGCCAGGAAGACCGCGCCTCTGGCGATGACCGGGGAGACGAGGAAGCTCGGCAGGGTCCGGTATTCAAAGCCGCCATGCGGCTGAATCCGGAAATCGCCGAGCATGCCGTAACGCGGACGCCGCGCGGCAGCCCCGGCGTCCTCCAGCAGCATCAGCGGCAGCGCGAGGTAGTTGTCGAGCGCCCGCAGGAGCGGCGCCGTCAGCGTCACGCCGCTGAAGTGCAGGTGGCCGCCGAGGGCCCAGCCCGGCAGCGGCATGCCTCCCGCCCGCCAGCTCAGCGAGCGGTCGGCGATGAGCCGGTCCGCCGCGCGCACGGCGGACATCAGCTGCGCCAGCAGCGCGCGCGGTTCCCCGCGCGGCTGAGGGCGCAGCTCGGCAACCGGGAACGTGCCGCGCGTTCCCGGAGGTCCGGCGTCGCAGCCCGCGGCGCCGTCCAGGGGCAGGTACCGCGACGCAGGCACGACGCGGCCGGTGGATTCCCGGAGCAGAATGAACTCCGGGTCCATGCCCATGAGCAGCCCCGGACGGCCGGGCTGCTCAGAGCCAAGAGCAGCGCTCAGCGCCTGTACAGCCGCCTGATAGGCCCCCGGTAATTCACCCGTTGCAACAGAGAACGGGATAACCTCTTCTACCGCATACTGCCTGCCGCCAAGCGCCGTCAGACGGACCTCGCCGCTATCCAGCCCCAGGCTGTACAGCGCGCGTACTGCAGTCTCCCGCAGCTGTCCCGCCGCACCGCGGCGATTGTACCCGCTGCCCGGTGCCGGTTCAGCTGCCGTAGCTCCCGCAACACTCCGCTGCGCCGGCTGCACGGCTTCCCCGGCAATGATTCCGCCAATAACTGCCGCCCCCTCCTCAACGCGGATACCCCCCTGCCGGCCCATAGCCTGTCCGGCTCCCAGACCCTGAAGATCCACGACCTGCAGATTAAAAATCCTGACGATATACTGCTGTCTATGTATGCTGCTTCGTTCTGTGTAATGCGGCTGCACCGAAGGTTCTCCCGGTGAGGAAATCCCTGGCCGTTCCAGCTGTGTCCTGCCGGCAGGAGTCATAGCAGCCTTCAGTCCGCAGCGCCGCAATCTGGCTTCACGCTGCCGGTCTGTTAACCGGAGAAACACATTCAGTCCCTCATTCATGGCTTGCCTCCTCCACCTTTCCTGCATACACACTGCCCGTTATTAAGTATTGCAATTAATTCCTGATAGTACGATTATGCTATGAATGAAACAGCCAGCTTTCAGGCCCCGGCGCCTTGACATAATGCAAAAAAAAGCCCGGCCAGTAAAATAAAAATAAAAAAGGAGGGCGTTTGCCCTCTTCGCCGCCGCCCTCTCCACATATAATGGACTATAACCCACCGGAAATCAGCGGCGGCGCCCTCCTTCTTTACAGCTCATCATCCAGGGCGTCAGGGTCGAGATCATCATAGTCGAAGCTTTCACCTTCGAAATCATAATCCTTGTCTTCCAGATCGTCGGCCTGATCGCTGACATACACGCGGACCTTGGTTTCAGCCACCAGCTCCGCCTCAAACTCGCGCTCCACACGGAGCGTTACACTTCCCCCGCCCGGCGATACCCCTGCTTCCACACAGTTCGGCTCCTGCGTTGCCTCCGCAGAGACCTCAACCGTGGAAGCGCGGTGTCTCGGGTCCAGGTATGACAGCGGGATAAGCTCGACATAGGAGACCGTTTCTTTGGCTACCTCAGTCTGCTTGTTTTTGTCATACGAGTACCAGATGTTCACATCGTAAGTACCGATTACTTCAATTCCGTTTCCGGCGGCAACCGCTTCGTACTGGTGGTTAATGATCCAAGCCCCCAGAATACTAGTCGGATGATGTGGCGGAGTCACGGTATGGGTTGCGGTAGAGAACTTACGACCTTTGCCGCAAATTGCCTTCGTAATGATCTCCCTTGTTTGACGTTTATGGCTTAATGACATCTTTGAACCTCCTCCATACAATCATTCACTATCAAGTGTATGCACGTTCTGGGCATTTGTTGATTGTTAGAGTAGAAATAAATTTGGGTAAGCCCTCCACCCGTCCTCTAATAAGCTTCATAGTCCATTTTATTGCCGAAATCACGCCGATATGATACATAGCCAGCTGCTTTTCCCCGCACAAAAAAACATCAGCGCCTCCGGAGCGGAGTGCGCTGATGTCTCTTATATATGATGCTGTCTGTTTTTTTGTATGGAATCTCCGTTCCTCAGCCCGGGCTATTGCGGAATGACCTTTACAATGCCCAGATCCCGGTGTCTGCTGAGATCCAGGAACTCCTCGCCGATATTGACGAGCGGACGCAGCGGATCATGGGCCAGAATGAGGATGATTTTACCGGTCCGTTCGTCGGACAGCACAACTTCATTGCCCAGCATGGACTGCATCAGCTTATTAATGAAGACTCTGCAGATATAAGGGTCCAGCTTGCCGAACACATCGCTCTCCATCTGCCGCAGAACCTCATACAGCGGCGCAGCGGGACGGTAAAACCGTTCCGAGGTCATCGCATGGAAAATATCCGCCACGGCAACGATTTTGCTGAAATCCGTGATGCGGTGCCCCAGTACGCCGAACGGATAACCGCTGCCGTCCATCCGCTCATGATGCTGCAGCGCCACAAGCGCCTGCATATGATTCGTACCCACAGTGTCCCTGATCATCTCATAGCCGTAGGTAGTATGCTTGCGCATCAGGGCTGTTTCTTCCTCACTCAGCGGACCGGCCTTGGTCAGGATCTCCGAAGGGATCATGATTTTGCCGATATCGTGCAGTGTTGCAGCGATCGTCAGCATTCCAAGCTCCTCCGGCCTCAGCTTAAGCCACATGCCCAGCAGCGTGGATAAAATGCCGACCGCGACATTATGCCTGTATGTATAGTCGTCCTTCGGCTGGAGTGCAGCCAGTATTCCATAGAAATCGTTCTTCTCACTAACCTGCTGGATAAAAGGAATAACTTCATTTCTGAGCTCAATCATCGGTAACCGTTTGCTTTTGTTATAGCGCAGCTGTTCAAAGATATTCTCCATTGCAGCCGTACAATCATCAACCGCAATCTGGTAAAAGGCCGCACTGTCTACCTGAATTACGTCCTGAGGCTCCAGAATAATCTTATGCTGGCCGATCAGACGGATGTGTTCACTGTTCAGCAGTGTCATTGCGGGCAGAACGAACACGCCGGTGCGATTAAAAAGATTGGCTGCAAGCTGCTTGCCGAGAAATTGTTCATTATTAATGTTCATTATCCTCACCTGCCAGAGCAGAAATTCACATAAGCGAACGGTCTGCAGTAATTGAACTTCGTCTCTACATGAACGGCAAAAGGATTACCGGCTCACTTTTTGTGCTTACATTTCTTATCGTAATTTTACACAGCAATGTTAATAGTTGTGTCCATTTTCCTGTTATGTATGTCAGTTGCCCCGGCTGTTCAGCGCGCGTCTGATCGGTTTGACTTCAACCGGAACCTTATGCTGCTTGGCAATTTTGAGATAGAGCGCCAGCTCCCGGCATACCTGCAAAATTGCTGATCGCACTTCAAATTCCTCACGTGTCGAAGGAAGCTCCATCTGCTGAAACTCCTGCTCGACGCCTTCAAGCAGCCTTTCTGTGCGCCCCGTATATTCTTCGGCCAGTACATCACCGCTAAGCTGGTCGAACAGCTCGGCCACCATGTCCCCGTGCGGAAGCTGCCGGTAGACCTGGGAAAGAAGCTGCAGCATATTCTGGATCGATTCCAGCTGCTCCTTGCGCATATAAAAATAGACATTCCAGGCTTCATCCGGATGAATCACATGATTCTCCAGTTCTCTGGTTGCAGCCGTAAGGCCGCGCTGGACTGCAGCATTCGCCCCGATCAGCTCCTTGCCGTCCCATACATAGGAAGGCTCACGGAGCGTTGTCGCCATCTGCTTGAAAATAACCGAGAAGTATCCGTCAACCTCCTTGCGGATGCCTGAGATCACGCCGGCGGTCTGCGGCATGTAGATCAGATTGACCAGACCGGCCGAGCCGAGTCCGATTATCAGCAGCTCAATCTGCTGCAGCAGCACATGAAGTGACAGCTCAGCTTGTCCAAACACACGAAATACAATGACGGAGCTGGTGACAATTCCTTCCTTGAAGCCGGATTTCACAATCAGCGGGAAGCCGAACAGCACGTACAGCCCGAGTACCCAGTAATGAAAGCCAAGCAATGCAAATAAGATGCACCCCATAAACAGCCCTACCAGCGAGGCGGAAAAACGGGCGATGATTGTACGAAGACTCCTTTTCCGCGTTGTTTCCACCCCGAGAATAGCCAGCAGGCCGGCACTTTGCGCATTGGGAATGCCCACAGCAGCTGCCAGCAGAATGGACAGCAGTGTGGCGGCCGCTGTTTTGATAACCCTGAATCCCATGTAAATACCTCTCCTTGACGATCTGCATCAGCTTGCTTGTAAAGATATAGACATGGTACAGGATTTTTGAGGCGGACACAATATGACATAAGTTTCAAAGCCGCGACAGGATCAGCTTCTCCACGTAGACCACCAGCTGATACATGGCAGTAGCTACGGCTGCTATAATAAGCAGGCTGGACATCACCAGCGTAAAGTTGAACACCTGAAAACCGTATATGATCAGATAGCCGAGCCCGGATTTGGCAACAAGGAACTCACCCACGATGACCCCGACCCACGACATCCCGACATTTACCTTCAATGTGGAGACTACAGCGGGAAAAGAGGCCGGCAGGATCACCTTGTTGAACTCCTGGACCCGCGACGCCCCGAACGAACGTACCACCTTGACCAGATTGGGGTCCACACTGCGGAAGCTGTTATAGACAACCAGTGTCGTGATAATGACGGTTATGGATAAAGTTGTAATAACGATGGCTGTAAAGCCCGCTCCGAACATCACGATAAATATCGGCCCGAGTGCGACTTTAGGCATACTGTTGAACACAACCATATAGGGATCAAGCACTGCTGATAAAAAGGGGGACCACCAGATGATGACCGCAAGCAGCGTGCCGAGCAGGGTACCGAGTACAAAGCCGACTGCCGTCTCCCCTACCGTCATTCCGAGATGAGGCCACAGGCTTCCGCTGGCCATGTCATTCCAGATCTGCCGGAACACTTTGGTCGGATAGCTGAACAGCAGCTCATCGATCCAGCCCAGTCTGACCCCGGCTTCCCAGAAGAAGAAAAACAGCACCAGCAGACTTGCCCTTACGGCCATGACCCGGCTGCTCCAGCGGCGCTTTTGTTTTTTGTAATCCTGATGCTTTTGCTGCAGCCATGCTCCGCGGGAATCCGGTTCTTCGCCCAGCCCGTTTATACTCACTGTTCTTCCCTCCCTGCCAGTTCCATTTCCTTCCACACTTCATGAAAAAGCTCGGCAAACCCCGGCAGGTCCCGCGCATAGAGCGGCGGAGTGCTGCGAATATCCTCCGGCACCTCAAAAATTTTGCGGATCCGTCCGGGGTTGCGCTGCAGCAGAATGACCCGGCTGCTGACTGCAATCGCTTCGGATAAGTCGTGGGTCACCAGCACCGCAGTCGTCCCGCGCCGGCGCAGCGTCTCGGACACCAGATCCTCCAGCTGCAGCTTGATCTGATAATCCAGCGCGGAGAACGGCTCATCCAGCAGCAGCAGGCTCGGATTCGTCGCGAGTGTGCGCACCAGGGCAACACGCTGGCGCATTCCGCCGGACAGCTGGGACGGATAAGCCTGTTCTTTGCCGGCGAGGCCCATATCTGCCAGCAGGTCCAGTGTCTTCTGTCTCGATTCCGGAGTCAGATTACCGGTCAGCTCCAGCCCGAGCAGTGCATTGTCCAGAATGGTGCGCCACGGGAAGAGATAATCCTGCTGGAGCATATATCCCACCTCAGGTGACGGCCCCTTGATGATCCGTCCGTTGACTGACACTTCTCCAAGCGACGGCTGCAGCAGCCCGGCAATAATCGAGAGCAGCGTTGTTTTGCCGCAGCCGCTCGGTCCAACCAGACTTACGAACTCCCCCTGCTCTACCTCCAGGCTTAAGTCCCCGATGGCAAGAGAAGCCTCGCGGTCGCCCAGATAGGCATGCGTCACGCCCTTCAATTGCACAACTGGCAGCATAATTCAGCTCCTCATTTCCCGGATGAAGTTTTAACTCCGGCTTCCGCCTTTTCTGCGAAGCTGTTATCCACAATATCCTTCAGCGGAATCCGTTTCTGCAGCTCACCGGCATTGTCAATAACATCCAGCAGATTATTCCATTCTGTTTCCTCAATAATAGGATTGAGCGCGTACGTATCCTGCTCCTTATAACGCTTGATCGCTGAGAGA
Source organism: Paenibacillus camerounensis (assembly GCF_000723885.1). Taxonomy (GTDB): domain Bacteria; phylum Bacillota; class Bacilli; order Paenibacillales; family Paenibacillaceae; genus Paenibacillus_AQ; species Paenibacillus_AQ camerounensis. The sequence goes on along the minus strand of NZ_CCDG010000075.1, from coordinate 17,049 downwards.
ACAATCCCCTGATCCGTGTTCTCAAAGTACGGCATGACTGCTTCAGCTATTTCCTCAGGGCTGTGCTCATTCACCCATAGCTGGGCCCGCTGGACGGCATTGGTGAATTTCTGCACCGTATCCCCGTTCTTGCTGATATAGCTTTGCTTGGACATGAAGACAGTGTATGGCAGGTAGCCGCTCTCCACCCCGAACGAGGCAACAACGGCACCGCGGCCTTCGCTTTCAAAGATCGAAGCCTGCGGCTCAAACAGCTGTACATAGTCCCCTGTCCCTGATGCGAACGCTCCGGCAATATTGGCAAAATCAATATTCTGAATCAGTGTGAGATCCTTTCCGGCATCGATTCCTTTATTATGGAGGGTAAACGCACCTGCCATTTGCGGCATCCCGCCGGCCCGCTGCCCGAGGAATGTCGAGCCGTTGAGCTGATCCCAGCTGAATTCACCCTCTGCCTTGCGGGCAAACAGGAAGGTTCCGTCCCGCTGGGTAAGCTGGGCAAAATTAATGACAGGATCATCCGCGCCCTGCTGGGCTACATAAATTGAAGTCTCTGACCCCACAAGCGCCACATCTATCGCTCCTGAGAGCAAAGCCGTCATCGTCTTATCCCCGCCCGGAATGGTCTGCAGCTCTACATCAAGCCCCTCATCCTTGAAAAACCCCTGTGATAATGCCACATACTCAGGCGCATAAAAGACGGAACGGGTTACTTCGCCGATCTTTACCTTAACTCCCGCCTGTTCTCCGCCGCAGCCGGCGAGCACTGAGAAACACAAGACGAGCAGCATTAGCGGCAGCATCAGCTTTTTTTTGATTGTCATCCTTCATTCTCCTTTCTTCCCGGGTCCCTGGCCCTTACCTAAAGCATATGCACATGCCTACAGATTGGTTAAAAGCGGAAATGACCAGCGTTTGCACTAACTTTCACCCCCGCAACTCCCGGAGAGAGCATCTGATTTCCTTAATTTCCTTTCTTCTTAAAGTCAGAAAAATCGTAAATGAAAGAAATAACGAGAAAGTAAGTGTTTTAAAGAGTAATTACATTATTTTTCGTCAAAATTGATCATTAATAACCTTTAACGGTCTTTATAGCGTTGTGCAAACGTTTTACCAAATCCGTTTATTCCTCTACTATATTTAGTGAAGCGCTTACCGGATACATATTAATGTAGAAACCTGATTGGAAGGAGATTCACAGATGAAATACGAACCCGGCTTACATAAAGGACGCAGCCTGCTGAACGCGCTGGCCATAACCGGATTAGCTGCTGCCATGCTGGCCGGCTGCACCGGTAACGGCGATACTGCCGGCATTCATAACGGAGGGAATCATCCTGCCAACACAGCACAGCCATCATCTTCACCTGTTGACATGCCTGCACCTCAAGGATCACAACAGCAAGGCGCTGAAACGGATGAACAGCCTTCAACCGTATTTTACGAAGTTTTCGTACGGTCCTTTTATGACTCGGACGGCGACGGCACCGGTGATCTGCGCGGACTGACAGAGAAGCTGGACTATTTAAATGACGGAAACCCGGATACTTCCGGTGACCTGGGTGTCGGCGGCATCTGGCTTATGCCGGTTAACCCCTCCCCCAGCTACCATGGCTACGATGTTACTGACTACCGCAGCATTAATCCGGAATACGGTACACTTGAGGATATGCAGGAGCTGATCAGAGAGGCGCATAAGCGGGGAATCAAAGTTATTATGGATCTTGTCGTCAACCATACTTCGAAGGAGCATCCGTGGTTTGTGGAAGCCGCTGCACAGCAGGACAGCGGATACCGGGATTATTATGTCTGGGCGGAAGACCAGAGCCGCCCTGTCAGCGGAAGCAGCGCGGCGGGCAGCGGAAGCCCGTGGCATTCTGCACGGGGGAGCCACTATATGGGTATATTCTGGGATGGTATGCCCGATCTCAACTTCGACAATCCGGAAGTCCGCAAAGAGATGAAGGACATCGGAAGATTCTGGCTGGAGCAGGGCGTCGACGGCTTCCGGCTGGATGCGGCCAAACATATTTATGAGGATCTTGTAACCGATAAAAGCGAAGAAACAACCGCTAAAAATGTAGCCTGGTGGCAGGAATTCCGCCAGGCCATGAACGAGGTCAACCCGCAGGCCTATATTGTAGGGGAGGTTTGGGAGAATTCAGCCGTATCGGTTGGTGCTTATCTCGATAAAGCCTTTGATTCCGGCTTTAATTTCGGGCTGGCCGAAACGCTGGTGAACGCCGCCAAAAGCGAAAAGGACAGCGGAGCCGCCTTTACGCTGGAGCGAACCTACAAGCTGTATTCACAGATCTCCGGGGGGAGCTTCACTGATGCCACATTCCTGACTAACCATGACCAGAACAGGGTTATGAGCCAGCTTGATAACAACCCGGACCATGCCAGAACGGCAGCCGCAATGCTGCTTACACTGCCGGGCAATCCTTTTATTTATTACGGGGAGGAAGTCGGCATGCTCGGCCGCAAGCCGGATGAAGGTATCCGGGAGCCGTTACCGTGGTCTGCAGACAGAAGCAGTGCCGGCCAGACCGCCTGGGAACCGGACACTAACAATAAAGATAATTCCGGCGCAGATGTGGAGAGCCAGCTTAGCAGCAGCGGTTCGCTGCTTGACTGGTACCGCCAGCTTATTGCTCTGCGTAATGAAGTGCCCGCGCTAAGGGACGGCGCTATCCGGGATTACGCTTCCGGGAATGACGGGGTGATGACATTTGAACGGGTCACTGCTGGACAGCAGGTGCTTGTAGCACTTAACCTGACAGGAAGCAGCCAAACCGTCAACCTGAAGCAGGGAACGAATGGCTATTCCTATACCCGTGTAATCCGATCAATGCCGGAGGATGCCGGTCTTACCGGAGCAGAATTGGCACTGCCTCCGTATTCAGCGGTTATTCTGGATTAGCCGCCTGCGGGGCATTCAGCATCCATTCATATAATGCATAACACACCTCAGCTTTACTTGCGGGGACTGCAATGATCCAGTCCTCGGCGGATTCGCTGCTCATCCGCAGCAGCCAGCCGCCGGAGGCATCCCCGATGTAGCTCGCATGCTGGCTTGTCCAGCTGTCAGTACCGCGGGAACAGAGTCTCAGCTCGCCGTCAGCTGTCCGGTATTTCAATACTCTGGCCAGCTGGGCGGAATAGACAAGATCGCCCGTCTCGGCAGTCAGGGATTCGGCCAAAAAGTACAGATTGGTGGTGGCCGCCTTGGCCTTAAGCTCATCGAACCTGCTTTTAGACATTTGAATTGCAGGCACCTCTCTACAGCCGGGCTCCGTTTCCATCTGATCAATGCAATTAAACAGATAGTAGCAGGCCCTTTTCACCTTTCCGGGCTCCGTTAGCTCGTAGCCAAAGGAGTCCTCATCATCTATGCTGGAAATAATAGTCCGTTCCTTATGTACTTGCAGACAAAGATCCTGTTTATGCTCCCCTTCACAGTATTTCAGCCGGCATATTCGTTCTGCGGCTACCGCCATTTGCAGCAAGCCGGATATCTCCTTTCCTGGCGTCGTTGCTTCAGGGAACAGAAAACGCGCTAAATATACCTTGTCATTATTATTCACAGTCCTATTTCCTTCCCGGATTCCCAGGAATTCAGGAATCGCCCAGCAATAAAAAAGCGCCAATCTATTAAACTAGCAATCTTTATGTTATCATAAGCTAATTTTAAGGTAAAATTAAGAAATGCCGGGTATGATCATACCATGAAATACTTTTAGCGAGGTGATTTCAATTATGAGAATGCTCATCACATTTCAGAACAAGTCAGTCCCGGTATACTTCACTACAGAAAACAAACAGCCTACCCAAAAGGTACTTCGAATCCTGAACAATACACTGGAGCTTAAGATCCAGAAGGGCAAAAGCGCTCTGCAAAAATGTTTGAATTCACTTATCAGTATCGAAATTAAAGGCTCAGAAGCTATATTGCACAGTTACAGTGAAAATGATTCGCTCGCGCTATCCCTCTATTAAACAGAGGGGTAGTTTTTTTTGCAAAAAAAAAAAGCACGCTTCTCCGCCAGGAAAGAAGGTGCTCCGCTCTATATGTCGGCTGGGTCCGTGTACATCAGCGGCTGTCCTTCAGCTGATCCGGTGATTATTGTTCTCTTCCTTTTCCGCTTTCTGAATACGCAGCTTGAACAACTTCACTAAATTTTTCCGTGTCTGTTCTTCGTGACAGCTGTCCAGTTTTTTGATGATAAAACGGTCAATGGACATGTCAATCGCTCCTTTTTCAATATAGCTTACCGGCAGAGAATGCAGGAAATGATTTCCTGATTGCCTTGTACCACCTATATAACCGGGTCCCCCGAGCCTTAAACTTACTAGGATTTGGTAAAATCCGGCTTGTCGCATTGCTTTTACTACATATTGATATTCTGTTCTGTTCTGCCGCCGTGCAGCCGGAGATATGGTGGTTTTGCAAATTATAGCTGTTTGCTGTCGCTGAAAATTTTTTTCTTTCGACGGATATTTACAAACTAAATATTAAATGCTATATTAATTATAGTAAGTATTAAATATATATTTAAGGAGAAATCATAATGTCTAATGTACTTTTCATCAAAGCAAACAACCGTCCAGCAGAGCAAGCAGTAAGTGTTCAACTTTACAACGCCTTCCTCGCAAGCTACAAAGAATCCCATCCTGAAGATCAAATTACCGAACTCGATTTGTTCGCTGAAAATCTTCCTTACTACGACAACACCCTGATCACTGGTATGTACAAAGCCGCACAGGGCTATGAAGCAACTCCTGAAGAAGCTGCCGGTGCAGCACTTGTTAAGAAATATCTTGATCAATTCGTAGCTGCTGATAAAGTCGTATTCGGCTTCCCGCTCTGGAACCTGACTGTTCCGGCTGTGCTGCACACCTATATCGACTACTTGAGCCAGGCAGGTACTACATTTAAATACACCGCTGAAGGCCCTGTTGGTCTTTTGACTGGTAAAAAAGCAGTTGTGCTGAACGCCAGAGGCGGAGTTTACTCCGAAGGTCCTGCCGCAAGTGCTGAAATGGCTGTTAACTTCGTAAGCGGCCTGCTGGGCTTCTGGGGTATCCAGGACGTCACTAAGGTTATCATCGAAGGCCACAACCAGAACCCGCAGGAATCTGCCAACATCATTGCAAAAGGTCTGGAAGAAGCTAAGTCCGCTGCTGCATCGTTCTAATACAGCACCAGCGTTAAAGGTCCGGTACACGGTTTAGACATCAGGATTATTTATCAGGCATCTGTTATGCTCACAATCCGGACTTTTATTTATATATAGCATAGGCGCTGCCCTAAGAGCAGCGCCTATGCAGCATAAGAAGGCCATCCTTTACCTGAGCAGCCAACTGCAGGGTATGGATGGCCTTCTTCATTGTTTATACAGAATCAATACTCTTCAAGCTGCCGCTGCCACGATGAATGACGCTCTCTCGGGACGCTTGTTTTGCCGGCGGTAGCAGCAGCCTTGCGCTTTTGCCTTTGCTCTTTGCTGTTCTGGAAGCGCAGTTCCTTCTGCGTCTTGCGGTAGTTAAGCAGCCGCTTCTCTTCCAGCAGGCCGCCGGCAACCGCCTCCAGCACCGCACAGCCTTCCTCCCGCTCATGGCTGCAGTCGCTATAGCGGCAATTCGCTGCCAGGCTGCTGATATCGCCGAAGGCGAGATCAAGCCCGCCTTCATCCTCCCACAGCTGCAGCTCACGCATCCCGGGGGTGTCCACAATTATTCCGCCTTCGGGCAGTATGAACATTTCCCGGTGTGTAGTTGTGTGCCGCCCGCGGCTGTCCCCTTCTCTGATATCCTGGGTAAGCTGCAGGTTCCGGCCGCTGAGCCAGTTAACCATTGTAGACTTTCCGCAGCCTGAAGAACCGGTCAATGCCACTGTCTGCCCGCTGCGGATATACGGCAGCAGCTCATCGCGGCCGTCGCCCAGCAGGGCACTGACTGCATGTACAGGTACGCCGGGGGCAGCCCGTTCCATCTCTGCGATTCTGTTATCTGCATCAGGACACAAGTCTGCCTTCGTCAGCAGAATGACCGGGTTCGCCCCGCTGTTCCAGGCCATAATCAGATACCGCTCCATCCGCCGCACATTGTAATCGTCGTTCAGGGCGCTGACCAGAAACAGAGTGTCTACATTTGCTGCAACAATCTGTTCAGCCTGCGTATTGCCTGCTGCCTTGCGGGAAATGACACTGTGGCGCGGAAGCACCCCGTGAATGACGGCATGCTCTCCCCCGTCCTGCATAGCGAGAATTACCCAGTCGCCTATGGCCGGATACTCCCCTGAATCTGTAAGGGTATGCCGGAGCTTCCCTGCCAGCTCACCCCAGGCTTCCCCCGCATCGGTTATCACCCGGTATTTGCTGCCGAAGTCACCGGTTATTCGCCCTGGAATACGCATATTGCCGGCCTGCTCCTGATTGCTTGCAGTGCCGTCCCATTTCCCCTGCCACTTTGAATTCCATCCGTATTGTTCAATCCTCATTGTAGTGTTATTTCCTCCTGAATATTGTTTATTTCCATTTCTCCACACAAGTTATCCGGGAACACAAAAAACCGCCGGACCTAACGTTCCGGCGGCGGTTTCCAGGCACAGCAAATACGGAATTATCCGCATTTAATTACACCTGGCCACGCAAAAAAGCCGCCGGAACACATACGGTCCCGGACGGCTCTAAAAGGCACTCTAAGAGCTTACCTGCTAAGCTGCTTCACACTTACTGAGCAGCCGCTGTTCCCGGAAGACACGTATCTACAACAGTTGTTACCGATAATGAACATGCTTGTATAAACTGTCATATTACATCGTCTCCTTCCGGTTAATATGCTGTAACTATAAACGTCCCGGCTGTGCATTGTCAACGCCGGGCCACGGTAAAGAATTTTTTATAATCAAACGCTGCCTGTACCTTTATATAATGCCCTTCAGCTCATCCAGCTCGTTAATGGTTCTCCACGGCTGCACATCCAGGCCGTCGTCCCACGGATGGTTCCGCTTTAGCCAGACGGTGTCCATACCCGACTTGCCCGCACCCCAGATGTCATTAACCGGATGGTCCCCGATGAACAGCGTCTGCTCTGCAGAAGTACCCAGCCGCTCCAGCGCAAGCTTATAAATGGCCGGGTCCGGCTTGCGGATGCCGACTTCCCCCGAAATCACAATCGCCTTGAAGTAACCGCGCAGGCCAAGCAGATCAATTTTGCCGTCCTGCAGATCCTTATAGCCGTTCGTTAGCAGGCCCAGGATGTAGCCCTTCTCCCGGCTGTATTGCAGTATTTCCGCTGCATGCCGCATCGCTGCACCATAGCCGGCATAATTTTTATCATAATAAGCCCGGATCTCCGCCGCGCTTAACGGCGTCTGCCAGGGAAGCACCTCACTCAGCTCGGCAAAAAAACCGTTTTTATCACGGTACCCGTCCGCATCCCGTACAATGATGTCCTCGATTACCTGCTGCGCCTCTTCCTCACTGAGATGCCCGAGAGCATCCTTTACGAACTGTGTGCTGAAGCTGCGAAAGGTTTGGTCGCGGTCCATCAGGGTATTGTCCAGATCAAACAGCAAAGCCTCTTTTATCCTCATTCCATAACTCTCCTTATCCGCTTGGATTCCAGAGATTTATTGTACTATGCATGTCCGGTCAAAGAAAAGACTGTCCCGCAGAATAGAGTCACAGACTCACATCCTGCTGAACAGTCTCCAGTTCCAGATAAAGGTGTTCTCAGATCATTCAAAATGCTCCGCCCGGTGGGTCAGCATCATCTCTTCTTCGGTTATATACAGCGGAAACGGCGGTGTCTCCTTCAAATAACGTTCCGTATGAAGCAGCCGGTAGTGAACCTCCGGCAGCCAGGCATCCTCGATTAACGGCAGCTTGCCGGTATCGCTGATATACAGATCCACCGCAGATTGAACGAGATCGAGATAATACGGCACCAGCCTGTCAGCTTCCTCAAAAATTTCATACGTTTCACGCGACATATAAAATTTCTGCTCGGGAATTCCGCCCAGGTAGCGTTTCAGCCGGGACACATCAATGCTTTTATCCTCCAGTATCAGTGCGGTACGGTTGATCGGGGCAGGCATATCCTCTTCGAATTGCCTTACAGCCTGCTTGATCTGCGGCAAGGTAACAGTGATCGGCTCAGAGATTGTATTTTTTTTAGCGCGTTTGAATATCATACTGAAAGTCTCCTTTCGAAGTATATGTCAGATAACGCTTACAATTCCAGTTTATTCACTTTTCTAACCTTTTAATCAGCAGAAGGATCAATTGTCACAGAATCTCCTCAAGTATAAGAGCATTAAGTGACAAGAACCGTCTATCTTACATTTTCCCAGCGCGTCCACATTTCTGTCGGGTTCAGCTCATATTTGTCATGCTCGCGGTACATAAACTGATGCATGATGAATTCACGGCGGATCGTGGCATAGTCCTCATGATACTGCCTGATGAACTCATTCAATTCCTTCTCGCTGTAGACCGTTCCCGGAGCAAGCTTCTCGGCCATGAATTGCAGCGCAATCAGCTTCTTCTTGTATTGGGCGGGAATCTGGCGCAGCCTTCCGTCTTTAGCAAAAAAGTTGCGGAGCACTGACTCCTTAAGGTTATCATCCGGTGACTCCTGCTCCATCTCCTGCGTTCCTTTGGAGAAAATAAAATTAAGCGACGCCTCAGAGCCTGCCCGGATAAACTCCGGGTTCATTCTGAAATAGATGGTGTTCTTATCCCGGCGCTCTGTAATCATCGCGGCTTCCCGCAGCTTGGCGGCATGATGGGTTACTGTAGGCTGAGACAGGTTCAGACGTTCCGCCAGCGCCTGGCCGTGAATTTCTTCCCCTTTGCACAGGAGCAGCAATATGCGCAGTCTGGTCGGATCGGATAGTGCCTTATGGTAATTAACTATTTTATCAAGCTGCACTGAGGGTCACACTCCTGTAACAGTTATAAACCGGAATGAATAGGATTAATAGTTAGATATACATCTAATTATATCAAATTTTAGATGATCCGGCAACCTGAGCAGCAAACTTTCTGGACGGCTTTCGTTAATTTCAAAATTGAGGTACATTTAAAGACAGAACTTATTTACCGGGAGGAGCGCAAGTATCATGAAAGACGTTATTATTATCGGCGCCGGTCCCTGCGGTCTGTCTGCAGCGATTGAATGTCAGCGCCAGGGGCTGTCCACTTTAATTATTGAGAAAAATTTCATCGTACATTCCATCTATCTCTACCCGACCAGCATGCAGTTCTTCAGCACTACCGCGCTGCTCGAAATCGGAGAGGTTCCGTTCACCTCGCCTAATGACAAGCCGTTCCGCCATGAAGCACTTGTCTATTACCGCCGGGCTGCTGAACAGCACGGTCTTGCAATTGCCGCGTATGAAGAAGCGCTTAGTGTAGAAAATAACGGGGATGGCAGCTTTACAGTACATACTGTCAACAAGCGCGGAGAGCGGCATAGCCGTCAGGCTGCCCATGTGGTTATCTCGACCGGATATTTCGACCAGCCGAATATGATCGGCATTCCCGGGGAGGAACTGCCCAAGGTCACGCATTATTTTGGCGAGGCCCATCCTTATACCGGAATGAAGGTGACGGTCATCGGAGGCAGCAATTCCGCAGTGGATGCGGCGCTGGAGCTGACCCGTGTCGGCGCTTCCGTAGATATGGTCTACCGGGGTGCGAGCATTTCGGACAACATCAAGCCTTGGGTACGGCCTATATTTGAAAGTATGGTGGCAAAAGATAAAATAACCCTGCACCTTGAATCCAGGGTCACCGAAATCACACCGTCCTCGGTCATTGTGACGAAACACAGCGGAGATACCAGCGAGCTCGACAATGACTTTGTCCTGGCCATGACCGGCTTCCGACCAAGCAGAGCCTTGCTGTCATCGGCAGGCGTGCTCATGGACGATGAACTGGACAAGCCGTCGTTTGATCCATCCACCATGGAGAGTAACATCCCGGGGCTGTATGTTGCGGGAGTTATTGCCTCCGGCCGTAATGCCAATGAGGTGTTCATCGAGACCGGACGCGGGCACGGCAAGCTGATTGCAGATCACATCGCTTCATCCCGGCTACAATAAAACAAGGAGTGCCTCTGCCCATGGATATCACCTCCCTGCTGCTGCTCGGCCTGGCTGCGCTCGGCATTATCAGCAGCAATTCACCGGTTACTATCGCTATGGTTGTATTACTGCTCCTCAGGGTGCTCGGTTTGCAGCAGGCGTTTCCCTGGCTGGAAAAGCACGGCCTGACGGTCGGCATCATCATCCTGACAATCGGAGTAATGACCCCGCTGGCCAGCGGCAAAATCACGCTAACAACGATCTGGCAGTCCTTTTTTCACTGGAAATCACTGGCGGCCATCGGTATCGGCATGCTGGTCGCTTACCTCGGCGGCCGCGGCGCTGTGCTGATGGGCAGCCAGCCGACCGTTGTCGCCGGCCTCCTGATCGGGACCGTTCTGGGCGTCGCCCTGTTCAAGGGCGTGCCGGTCGGGCCGCTGATCGCCGCCGGCCTGTTGTCGCTGATTATCGGGAGAGGATAATCTCTTTGACGTACTCCGCCGCATGAATAGGCTGGCCTAATCCGCATGAATCAGGCGGTTAGGCCAGCCTTTATATTTTGCCGGAAGCCGCGCCAGGCCCGTTCACTCTTCCTTCTCCTTAAGTGTTAACACTTCCGTCTACACGATACTGCTTCTCCAGTTCGGAACGGTAATGCGGATCAAAGGCTGTCTGCTTACGCGGCGGTGTACAATCAATAAATCCCGTGCCGTCTGAGTAATGACGGGCTGTTTCTCCCTTAAGCCCTGCGATTGCTTTAACTTTATTAACCACTTCCTCGTCAAGCTCAGGCTCCTCCGCTTCCGCGCTTTCAGCTTCCGCTATTCTAAGCGGCAGAGCAAGCTGCACGGTCTCCTCATTCCCATGCAGATCTGTAAATATGACAACTATACCTAAACTTACTTCACCGCACAAAATAGCTTCGCCAGTATAAATCTCCACCAGCAGCTCATTCATACCGGCCAGCGTATACAGAAGCATATTGCCTGAGCCGTCTGTCTCAGACACCCCGTATGCCTCCCCCGTACTAATCCCCTCCGGCAGCAAAAACCGGACTACGGCATGCTCAGACCCTTCAGGCGGAATGATTTGAATAAGCACATGATTCAGCCCCTCCTCATGCTCTAGCACTGACTTGGCCAATCGCGCTGTTATCATCCTTATTGCCCCTCCTTCAGCATACGGGTAATCGTTTCTTGCAGCTCCAGCCTCAGCTCTGCTGAGATCCGCGGGCTGACTGTCAGCATTACATCCTCGCTGACTACAAGCGTATCACCGGACAGCAGCTGCTCCGGCTGCAGAAACTTCAGGCGTCCGCCTATTTTGGCTATCTCTTCATCCGGCATGTCCGCCAGCTTGGACTGGATATCCGCCAGACTCTCCCCGCTTCTGGACAAAGTCAGAATCGCCAGCAGCTGCCTGTAATGGCGGTCGGTGTAGACCCGTTTATTACCGGAGAGCGCAAGCGGCGGAAGCAAGCCAATCTGCGTGTAATACCGCACCGTCCGCAGATTCATATCAGGAGCTTCCTGCTGTACCAGCTCAGCCAGCTGTTTGCCGGTATAGGTGTTCATCATACTCAGCCTCCAGATCATATAAAGTTACAGTATTTCGTTACAGTTAAATGTTTCAGTTACAGTGTACTGTAACCATAATGATAATGCAAATAAAAACGGCTTCCCTGTTAAAGTTAAGGAAGCCGTCTATAAGATTCGCCTACCCGTCCAGCCGCTGCACATTGAACAGCCGGGCATAGCTGCCGTCCAGCAGCATCAGCTCGTCATGTGTCCCGCGCTCCGTAATTCCGCCATTTTCCAGTACAATAATCTGGTCCGCATGGGTAATGGTCGACAGCCGGTGGGCGACGATCAGCGTGGTGCGCTCGGAAGCCAGGGACTGCAGCGACTGCTGGATCAGATGCTCAGATTCCAGATCAAGCGCCGAAGTGGCCTCATCCAGTATCAGCACCTTCGGGTCCTTGAGGAAGACTCTTGCAATCGCGACACGCTGCTTCTGTCCGCCGGACAGCTTCACCCCGCGCTCACCGACCTCGGTATCATAACCTTCTGGCAGCTGCATGATGAAATCATGGGCATTGGCAGCCTGCGCAGCGGCGATAACCTCTGCCTCACCTGCCTCCGGGTTGCCGAACAGAATATTGTCTCGTACCGAACCGCTGAACAGGAAATTATCCTGCAGCACCATACCCACCGTCCGCCGCAGGCTCTCCTGGGTCAGGTCCCGGATATCCTCACCGTCCATCAGCAGCCGGCCTTCACTGATGTCATAGAAGCGCGGAATCAGGCTGATCAGGGAGGACTTCCCGCCTCCGCTCATCCCGACGAACGCAACCGTCTGCCCCGGGCTGATGCTGAGATTAATCTCCTTCAGCACCCACTCGTGCTCCTCCGTGTATTTGAACCATACCCGCTCAAACTCAATTGCACCGGCTGCATTCTTGAGCGGCTTCGCACCGGGCCGGTCTGCAATATCATAGGGTTCATCCAGCAGCTCCAGCACCCGCTCCAGCGAAGCCGAGGCCTGGGTCAATACGGTGGAGGAGTTGATTAGCCGCCGCAGCGGCGCATACATCCGGTCCAGGTAGCCGAAAAAAGCGACAAAGGTACCCATCGTCAGATTGCCGCGGATCACCTCGTAGCCCCCGTACCCGATAACAAGCAGCGGGGCGAGATCCGTCAGGGTATTGATAATGGCGAAGGTGACCGCATTCCAGCGGGTCTGGGCCATCGCTTTTTCCAGAAACCTGCCGTTGATGCCCTCGAACTGCTTCTGATCGGCCTTCTCCATCGTAAACGTGCGGATGATAGCTATACCCTGAATGCGTTCATGCAGATAGCCCTGAATGACCGCCAGCGCCTGGGAACGGTCCTTGGTGAGCACCTTCAGGCGTTTGTACAAGGTGTTAACGGCAATGCCGTACAGCGGCAAAACCGCAATCGAGACGAGCGCCAGCACGGGATTGAGATAGAACATGAACCCGAGCGCGAAGACCAGCGTGAACATATCGAGCCAGACGTTCATCATGCCGACCTCTACCAGGTTCTTGGACTGCTCCACATCGTTAATGAATCTGGAGATCGCTTCGCCCACCTTCGTATTCTGGTAATACCGCAGGGACAGGCGCTGCAGATGGCTGTACAGCTTGTTGCGCATATCGAACAGCACTCTGCTAGTAATCAGCTGGGCAAAATATTGGCGGTAGTACTCCACCGGCCCTCTGATTATAACAAACAGCACGAACGCGCCGCCAAGTACATAGAACAGCTTCGAGATCCGTTCCGCCGTAGTCAGACTTGATGGCGTCAGCAGATCATCGACCACATATTTCATAATCATCGGCAGCGTAAGCGGAATGCTGAATTTGATCATGCCGATAATGAGCGTCAGCACAATCCATTTCATATACGGCCGGACAAAGGTGTAAAAAGCTTTCCATTGCTTCACAGAACGTTACGCCCTTTCTTTTTCTATGACCTGCTTGGGTAGTGTTGACATTTGCGGCCTACAGTGTTTTTATATTTTTAGGTCTATAAGTACGATTGCAGTACCGATCTTCAGGAGGATAAAGATGTCTAGACAATTTGTGACGGAAGCAGTCATGATCGCCATATACGGCCAGCTTCTCGTACCGCAAAGCCCTGTGGAATATATTGTGCCTTACACAACGGTTATGGAGCTGTATGAGCTGCGGGACAGCGATGAGCCGCTGATGAACCGGGCCGACGATGATCTGCATGTCAAAAGCAAAATCCGTGAGCTGATCGCTTATTTCGAGGAGCCGCTTAATTCCAAGAAAATCAACCGCTGCCTGGCTGTTCCCTGGCAGAAGAGCTCCGGTATTCTGCTGGGTGAGCATGCACAGATTACGATCATCAACAGCGTGGATAACGCAGCCTATGGTGAGGCCTTCGACCCGATCGAGACCGAGCTGCTGCTGACTTCCGTGCGCGAGAAATTACCCGTGTTAACCGACCAGTTCGAGCTGATTCAGCGCATTATTGAGGGCGGTATTCCCGTCCAGGTGTATGATATTGACGATTTTGACTTTGCGATGGAGGAAGAAAGCTTCCGCAGCTCGCAGTGATGCTTCAATGTTGTATCCCCCGCTGCCCGCACAGCCGGCGCCCATTCTTAAGAATGGGCGCCTTTTTTTATATCCGCTTATATGCCTAATGAATCAGCTCGCCGTTCCGGTTAAGGATAGCATCCTCCAGTTCTTTGTATACGCCGGACTGGGGGTCAGCATTGCTGCCTGACAGCCTCAGCTTCTTCAGCCGGGGAAGCTTAAGGAGCTGGCCCGGATCGGAAAAGGAGGTCTTACATAAATCCAGGACCTCCAGCCCCGTAAGTGTAGAGATGAAATCCCAGGATTTCGGCTTAAGCTTCGTCAGATCGAGGTTCTTTAAGCGGTGCATTCCGGTCAATGGCTCCAGATCCTTAACTAAGGTTTCCCATATCCAGAGTAACTCCAGCTGCGGAAACTGCTCCCGGATGCCATCGATTGATTTCAGCCTGCTTTTTTCCAGATACAGTGTCTTAAGATTAGGACATACCCCCATATCATGAACCTGTTCTACAGAAGAGCCCCTAAGCCGTATTTCCTCAATGCCCTCATGCTGGAAAAAAGGGCTTACATCCGCCGCGGCAGCAAAATTGGCGTCCAGCACCCTCAGCTTCCGGAGCTCGGCGGCATACGAAAGATCCGCCAGCTTTTTAGGGGCGATCAGCCTGATCTCCTCTACCTCCGGGAAAACACGGAAGGAATCCAGATTCTCCAGCTGGCAGGTTTGTCCGCCCAGAGACACCTGCTTCACGCCCTTATGGGGTGCAAAGGCCGGCAGATTCGCGATCTCATCAAAGCTCATGCTGACTGTCTCCAGGCTGTCCGGCAGAATTGTCTGGCTGTCATAATTATTTTTTGAAAAGCTGACTGACTTTAATGATTTGAGCGGGGCCAGCAGCTGGTCAGGCAGTGTATGCCGGACATAAAAGAGCTGGAGCGACTGCAGATTCTCAAGCCTGGACAGGGCTTCGATATTGTTCTTAATCGTCGATTTGCTTATGAAGCTCAGATGCTCCAGGCTTGCAGCGGCCTCAAGACCGGCAAGATCAGGGATGGTCATGCTGGAGTCTGTGGTGCCGAATTCCAGCTTCTTGAGGCTGGTAAATTCTTTTAACGGCTCAAAGGTTGTGATCTTTCTGACTTGGAGCAGCTTTAGGGTGTCCAGTTCATAAAGGGAAGCAGGTTCATGAAACCAGGCGTACTTTTTATATTTCTGGATGTATAAGGCAGCTTGCTCTGCAATAGCAGCTTTCGACTTGGCGTAATCCATTTCACGGCCTCCTAAGAATTAATATAAGTGCTTTGGCTATTGACACCTTAGCATACAGCCACCTTCATAACAAACTCCCGGCTAACAGGCGCGCGCAGCAAAAAAATGGCGTCCATTCTATTTACCCTGAATGGACGCCACCTTGTTCTGATTATATTCCGCGTCTGCCTATTCGGCCTGACCGGCCACGCTCAGCGGCTGGTATACATACTCGATATCATCTTCCCCCGCTATATAAACAATAGACAGGCTGTAGCCCTCCATATACCAGAGATCCTGCTCCTCCATATAAAATACAAGTCCTCCCTGCACCGTCTCAACAGCAGGACGTGCGGGCGGCTCCGTAGCAATTCCCAGTGAAAAACCGGGATGCAGCCCTCCGCCCGAGCTGTACCGCGGAAATAAACGAATGGAATCCCCGGCCTGAAGATTGAGCTCCTTCTTGAACCAGCCGGCAGCCTCCGGACTAATGGTCATATCCATTTCTGTTTGCACCTCCGTTTTTCTTTTATCATACTAAAAGCCGGCAATATTCCAAACCAGCCGCTCCTTCTCTATGATACTCCCTCTTCGCAATTTGTTCAAAATTTCTATTTGACATGGCTCAGATACTGATGATAAACTCTGAACATACGAAGCGTCTTGAAGTAATTACCAAAAAATGAACGAAAGGGTGATCTCGGTGTTGACTATTGTACCAGTTGATTTTAACTTTTTTGTCGGCGGCTATACACAACCTCATACCGAAGCAGCCCGAATAGTGGAACCCTTCTGAAGCAAGTACATCCACCGTACTTGAGTTCATCAGGCAAGTCTCTTCCATGTCTTCTGTGCTGCACTAAAGCACCGTGGACATGATTATCACTGTATTCTACAGGCATATCATCCGGTTAACGGAGGGTATGCCTTTTTGTATGCTGTTAATGGGCTTCCGCTATTTCGAACATGCAGAGAGACATTCACCAATTCACCGACAATGACATTACATTCCAAACACGAAAGGAAGGGATTTCCCTTGTTCTCCGTACTCCGCGATCTCGGCTGGTTTTTCCGCCGGGAGAAAAGGCGCTATTCTATCGGCCTGATTTTGCTAATTGTAGTTGGTGTAATGGAACTGCTGCCTCCGCGTCTGCTTGGCAATGCCATCGACGAAATTGTCCGCGGCTCCATCACCACCGGGTCACTGCTGAAGTATATCGGCGGCATCACCGGGATGATGCTCATTATTTACTGGATCACCTATGTCTGGATGCACAAGCTGTTCGGCGGCTCCAACCTGGTCGAGCGATTGCTGCGTTCCCGGTTCATGAACCACCTGATGACGATGACCCCCTCTTTCTTTGAAAAAAACCGTACCGGCGACCTGATGGCCCGCGCCACCAATGACATCCGCGCTGTGGCAACCACCGTCGGCTTCGGGATGCTGACGCTGGTTGACTCCACTATCTATCTGAGTGTGGTCCTGCTGGCAATGGGCTTTCTGGTCAGCTGGAAGCTGACGCTTGCCGCCGTGCTGCCGCTGCCGCTGATTGCGGTCGCAATGATATTCTACGGCAAAGCAATCCACGACCGTTACAGCCTGGCCCAGGATGCCTTCGG
>NZ_CCDG010000074.1 GCF_000723885.1 Paenibacillus camerounensis | reverse complement strand
GATCACGAAGCGTTGTCCTTTACACTGAGCGGCTACACCTCCACCAGCTATCCGGTTACTGCTTGGGTGAACGGCCATATCCTGTCTATTTCGGGAGCCATTACTCAGCCTATGGAATTCCATCTTTCTGCGACAGATGGACACGGGTGGAACAATTACAACACTGCAAAGGTGATTGGCGGTCCAACTGTCTCTGAGAATCTCGCACCACTGCTGATCAGTCAGCCTATGGTCGTTTTTGATCCCATTCAAGGCACTTTCTATCATAATTTCAATGACTTAGATAACTTGTTCAAGGATCCGAACGGAGATATATTATACTACTCGATTGTGCAGAGTCCCGATCCGCTTAGCGGTCTCAGTATGAGCCTTCAGAATAACAGCTTATTCATTGGTGGCTCACCCACGATTCCAGCTTCCTTTACTATCAGGGCAACTGATCCGTATGGATTATATTTCGATGTAGAGAGCACGCTGAATTTCATACCGGAAGCCATCTCTCATTCCGTTATACAGGTTAGCGGAGCGCTGAATCATATTAACCTGAACGAATATTTCACCGACCGGAATAATGACTTACTTACTTATATTTTGAATGGTGATGGCGGATACAACGTTTGGATTGAGGGGGAGCACCTTTCTGTCTCCGGTATCATTAATGACCCGCTTATCTTAACGGTAACTGCAATTGACAGGCATGGATGGACAGCAACCAATTACATTGAAATCCGTTCTGCTTCATATGAACACAATTAAACTGCTTCACGAAAGGATAGGACATGGATCCGAGACATAAAAATATATCAGATTTGATCCTGAACAAAAACTATAAGGCTGCCGAACTGGCAGCCAAAGTACACGTGCTAAGCTTCCCTCTCGACGGACAGGGCTGGCTTCTCTTAGGAGAAGCATTTATGAATCTTGGCAAAGGACTTGCAGCGGAAGCATTTTTCAACCGTGCTCTGCTGCTTGATCCTAAGGCAAAATGGATGCCGTTTATGCAAAAAGAATTGCAAAAGGTTACCCGCGGTGAAATAACAAAGGATCAACAACAATTGCTAGCAGTCCCGGAGGTTACTGTCTCAGCTGCTATTATTGTTAAAAATGAAGAACGGAGTATTGAGCGCTGTATACAGAGTATTATGGACGTTGTAGATGAAATTATTGTAGTAGATTCGGGCTCAACCGATCAGACCCTATCCATTCTGCAGAAGTATCCGCAGGTTAAGGTATATCCTTATCAATGGAACAACAGTTTTGCTGAGTTACGCAATGAGGCTCTCCGGCATGTCCAATCGGACTGGGTACTCTGGCTGGATGCTGATGAATGGCTGCATGAGGAGGACCGCGGTTTAATTCATACTGCTGCAGGACTTTTCAGCAAACTGGACATGCTTATTCCCGCGCTGCAGCCTTGCCTTGTTAATTATGTTAAGGATGGACAACTGCTTGACTACTCTGTCCCCCGGCTTTTTCCAACCGGCAGAGGAATCTATTACAGCGGCAGGATTCATGAACAGATTGCCACACCGGAAGAAGGAATCTTTACCTCCAATGTTCTTCACAAACCCATCGGTATCCGGCTGCATCATGATGGCTATGAACCTGCTGTAAAGACGACAAAAGATAAGACCAGCCGCAATCTCATGCTCCTAAAGCTCATGACAGAAGAGGAACCTGAAAACCCTGGATGGTGGTATTTTCTTGGCCGTGAATCTATGGATCTGGAAGGCAGCAAACAATCTCTTGGATATTTTGAGAAAGCTATTGAATACGGTAAAACCAACCCTCATTTCGGACGGATGACAGAGATACATATGCTAATGGGAAAAATACATCATTCCCAGCAGCGCCTAGACATGGCTGAAGAATGTTATCTGAAAGCCCTGGCTGTTCACCCCGATTATCCGGACGCCCATTTTCAATTGGCAAGTCTGGCAACGCTCAAAGCACAAAAAATATTAAATACAGCTATGAACCATGTCCAACATGCTACTAATGGATTTCATACCTATCGCGGGCCTGTAGCTCCAGATCAGGAGATTCACCGGTGGAAGGCGGATGCACTGAAGTCAGATATTCTAGTTCAAAACGGACATTTGGCAGAAGGTGCCCAGTTGCTGCATTCATTGAAGGGAAGAGCTCCTAAATCCGATTTTATCGACAAAAAACTAACATTTATTGAGCAGCAAAAAGCACAATTAGGCATTCGGCCTTCTTACAACTGAAATGAGGGATTTTCTTGAACAAAAGCTTGCGTATTCTGATGTTTTTTCTGTCATTTTTAATTTTGACGGCGAATTCTTTTAGCCTTCCAGCATTCGCCTCTGAAACGCAGAGTATCTATATTACTTCGTTGAGCGGCGAGGTGAATGTTAAATTGGCAGGTGGTGCAAGAACAATCACCGCTTTCCGGAACATGCCGCTTTCCGCTGGTGACCAGATCATAACCGGGGATAACGGTAACGTAACTCTTTCGGTTTCCAAACCTGAATCTCTACAGACTATTGGTCCTGATGCCCGCGTAACTCTTTACAGTCACAGCATCAACAGCGGAAGCAAGGTTATATCATTCAAGCTCTGGTCAGGCTCCATCTGGATTTCAGAACAAACCGCAGCAGCCGGAGATGGGCTTATCGTTGAAACTCCCGGCTCAGCAATCAAAACACAAGGAACAAATTTCCTAGTGAATGTTCAGACTAACGGCACTATGTCCGTTTTCGTCGCCTCTGGCCTGGTGACCGCTTCATTTGCGGAACAATCGTCCAAATCCTCTGTTCTGGTGGCGCCGACACAACAGCTTCAGGTTAACCCTGCCAATTTACCTCAGAAGCTGCACAACGCGTTGAACATTGTGAATACCGCTGAACTTGCAGCGGATAATTCACCATCCATCCTGAAAGCAATCATCGCTGCAGCACCGAATATTATCGCTGAAAACAAGGAGCTTACACAAAAACTGCAGGCTTCAATTGCCCAAAATACACAGCCTTTAATTCAAATAGACCAGGTACAATCAGATATCTTTCTCAACAATATGGAAGATCTGCAAGCTTATACGGCTAACATGAATCATCTAATCTCAAACATTGCCTATGAATCTATTCAAGCCTCAAAGTATAGTTCTACGGAAATGGAGCAGCTATTAGCATCGGTTAATAAACAAATTGCAGGGACTGCTGAAGCGATCCGGTTCACCAATGTAACCCCGCTTCAGCCATCGGCAGGCGTTAATCCTACAGCCATTGCTGATAAAAAGAAGGAACAAGAACGTCTGGAGAATTATCAATACACTCTGGGGCAGAAGCAGCTGCAGCTGCAATCTGAATTCAAGGCCCTGCTGAACACAAGTGTGCAGCAAATTTTAGATGAAAAAAAGATTCTGGAGAGTGCCAATCAGACTCTGCTCCAAGAGCTCAATAAAAAAGCTGAGCAATCGTATATCGCCCAGTTAACACCTGCAGAACAGTCCGTTTTTGAAAAAAACAAACAATCGCAGAAAGCGGGAACACCAGTTACAATTACAGCACCGGGGGGCAGCGAACCTGTGGTCACACCTCCCGAGTTGCCGGATAAGCCTTCTGTTTTACCGGAAATCTCCATAACCCGCACCAAAACTGCTGAAGGGCTCAACCTAAGCATTCATCTAAAAAACTTTACAGGTGCTAATGCCTTATACGCAGCAGAGTTACATTTTATAAGTGATACTTCTCTAAAAGCAGATACTTCCGGCAGCAGACTGCTGAATAACGCTTATTTTGATTCCAAAAACAGTACAGATATTGTAAAAACCGTTACCGGTACCCCGTACAATGAGTCCGTTTTAAAGACGGAAACGATCTATGCAATGACGCAATTCGGAGTATCCTTTAATGCTGAAATATCGGATGGGAGACTGGCTGTAATTCCGTTTTCTGTAACCGGAAGCGGCTCAGTCAAGCTGTTTTATGTAAAGATTGTTGATAGCAAAGGAAAAACTGTACTGGAATTATCAGGCGATGATGCTGGACTGCCCCCGGTAATCACTTACAGTAAATAATGACAACACCCGTATCCGATCAAATAATTCCTGAGGAGTCACCATGACCTTATTGCATAAAGTTACTTTAACTGCTGTTACTGTTCTTCTGTCATTTAGCACTGCAGCATTTGCTGCAGGCTCTGCTTCTTACATTTATAACGATAAAGGTGCACCTATTTCGCAAATTACAACGCTTGCAGGTAATGGAGAATATGGTGAACAAGAAGGTGCAGCTGCCACTGCCTCCTTTAGAGGGCCATTAGGACTGACCCTTGGTACTAATGGTGATTTATTTATTTCAGATACAGGCAACCATAGAATTCAGCAGCTCCGTTCCAACCAGATCAATACCTTTGCAGGACCGTCATCTTCTATTATAAGAGATACCAGCGGCCAGCCTTTGGGCGCTTATCTGGATGGTACAGGCAACTCTCTATTTAATGCTCCTGTCGGCTTAGCCTATGGTTCTGATGGAAACCTGTACGTAGCTGACAGCGGCAGCAATGCTATCCGCAAAATCACTCCTTCAGGTAAGGTTGTTACCTTAGCCGGTAACGGAAAGCTGGGTTCTGCCGACGGAAAGGGTGGAGCAGCCTCCTTCTACCAGCCAATGGGAATTGCAGTTACAGAAAGTGGTGTTGTCTACGTTGCAGATACTTTAAACCACCTAATTCGCAAAATAAATCCGGATGGTACCACTGTCACTCTTAACGCTCCATCCGGCAGAATTGTAGAGCACTATCCCGGCTTAGTTATCCCATCGGGAAATTACAAAGACGGGAGGCTGGATACAGCCTTATTTAATGAGCCAACCGGTCTTGCTCTTGATGCCAAAGGTAATTTGTATGTCAGCGACTCCGGAAATCAGCGTATCCGGTATATTGATTTTGCAGCGAATCTAGTAACTACCTTAGCAGGAGGAAACCCCACAGACGCATTAACCGTTTATGGAAAAAATGCAATCTATGCGGCGGGGGGATATAAGGACGGTGCCGCAAAAGATGCCGCCTTTAACTTCCCAAAGGGAATAGCCCTTGATGCCTCCGGCGGTCTATGGATCGCCGATTCCCTGAATCATACGATCCGGTATCTTAACAATGGAATGGTAACCACTGCAGCTGGCAGTCCGTCCCGACAATCGGGCTATAAGGACGGTATTGAGGGCACTGCACTTTTCAATTTGCCTTATAGTATTGCTGTCTCCTCCACTGGCGCTCTCTATGTAGCAGATGCAGATAATAGTGTAATACGCAAAATCATCCCATATAAGCTGCCTGCAGGCATTACTGCCGCTCAAACAAAAATTAGTGTAGTGCTTAATGACAAGCAGATCGGACTCGACGTGAGCCCTGAAATACAAAATGGCAGAGTGATGGTGCCGGTACGGCAAATTGCCGAAGCACTTGGTTATACGCTGAGTTTTGCCAATAACGGAAAGACGATTATTTTAGAAAAAAACAAAAGCCGCATTGAGCTTTACTTAGGATCTGTAACCAGCATACAAATATTGCCAGATGGCAGACAAATACCCGGCTCATTAGATGCAGTACCCTATGTTAAAAACAACCGCACTTTTGTTCCGCTACGGTTCTTTGCAGAAGAGGCAGGAATGGATGTCCAGTGGTTAAAAACCTTTAAGACAGCTATACTGCGCTTTAAATAACTTTTGAATGTATATAAGAAAGAGCCCGGATATATATCGGGCTCTTTCTTATGTGTATGGGAAGGTCTACCGGATACCCCTGCTTATATCTTCATATCCTTCCCCGTATAATCCACGAACATGAACCGGCCTTCAGGTGCCGTCCGCTGCTCTATCAGCCTGAGCACCCCTTCCGCGCTTTTACGCGGGTCTGTCGGCGCCTGCTCCCCGCCCATATCCGTATGCATCCAGCCCGGATGGACGCTGAGCACATGCACTCCGCGTTCCTGCAGGTAGACATGCAGCTGCTGGGAGAACATGTTGAGTGCTGTCTTGGAAATGCTGTACGGATAATCACCCGGGTAAGCATTGGTGATACTCCCTGCCTCCGAGGAGATATTGATAATCGAAGGATCCGCTTCGGTCAGCAGCGGCAGGAAGTGCTTAACGACACGGATCGGACCGTACAGATTGATGTCCATAGTAGTCAGCATATCCTGCAGATCCAGCGCTTCAACAGGCGTGTTGCGCGCGGTCAGCACTGCCGCATTATTAATAATGGCGCCAAGCGTGCGGCCCTGCTCTTTAAGCTCAGCAGCCAGCGCTGCGATTCCCGCTTCATCCGTCACATCCAGCTTGGCGATCGTAAGCTTATCCCCGTACTCAGCGGCAAGCTTGGATAACGCTTCTGTCTGTTGATTGGGGTTGCGTACTCCGGCAATCACTGAATATCCGCGCTCCAGCGCCTCGGCGGTCAGGTCGAGGCCCAGTCCGCGTCCGGCACCGGTAATCAGAATGTTGTTCATCGATAGATCCTCCTTATATTAGGTAACCCATTCGTTATCTGTAACTACTGTGGCTGCACTAATTCGACTTACCGCTTATCGTTCTCCAGCAGCTCTACGAGCACTTTCAATTCCTTAAAAGTATCCATATACGCATAACGCCCGCCGGTATACTCTCCCTTCTGCTGCAGCGCAAACCCTTTACCTTCAAGTAACATGATCTTATCCTGCATACCCTCAATCACAAAAGCGATATGATGCGGACCCTCCCCATGCTCATTCAAATAATCGCGCCACGTGCTCGGCTGATGATCCGGCTCGATCAGCTCCAGCTGCACTGACCCCATATCGAAAAAAGCCAGCTTCGCCCGCGCCTCCGTTCCTTCACCGTTATACCGGGTCTGTGCGAGGTCCGCTGTATCCGTCACTATAATCTCAGGCTGCTCCAGCCCGAAAAACGCCGCATATGCCGCACTTACCTTCTCCACATCATTTACCAGAATGCCAATCTGCGTAACAAAATGATTGCCTAGTAGTCCTGTCAACTGCCTCAGCCTCCCTTTTCTTCTGACCAGTCTACCTTAGCGATACTATGAAAGGGTTGTCAAGTTTCGGGAAACGGGCGGAGGCTAAAGCAACGGCACTTCTGCCGTTGTTTCGGTTCTTCCGGCCCCCTAATTCTCCCATGAGGTCCATCAGCTCGAACTCTAGTTACCACAGCTCGTGATCCAGCATGGAATGAATACACTCAAACTGCAGGGATTTCAGCAGAGAGAGGGTCAGCTCGGGCACCGATTCGAGATCGTCCCAGCCTGTCCAGACGCTCACCGGTTCTCCGTTTCTTGTGGTACTGTCTCCACTTCTGATGCTTCTCCATAAATCCCATATGCTAGCCTCCCCTTGGACACAAAAAAGTCCCGCACCCCAAATGATGGAGTACGGGACGTGCTTCGTCCGTTTGTTAAATTATAGTACCTGGTCTTTCACTTTCGTCGATGACTGGTAGAGTAGGCGGGTCGGCGTCCAGTTATATCCTTCCACTCATTCAATTACATCCTTTCACCACTAGCTGCATTTCCTGACATATCCTTACTAACCACTACTCCCCCTGCTCATTCCCGCCCGGCACCTTCACCGGATACTCCCCCAGCTCACTCCAGCGGCGGCGGAGCATGTGGGCGGCAGCCTTGGGCTGCCTTTGCCGGGTGAATACGCCCTTCTTGTTGCCGCCTACCCGCGTGATACCCTGCTTGGTGGCAAAATCGGCAAAGGCCCATACATGCTCCCCGATTACAAAATCCAGCCGGTCAAACACATTATGATACCGGGTAAGCAGCTCCTGCTGGTACTCCTCGGTGAACATCACCGGCGGATCCTGATGGAACCCGGCGATGGCATCTGCCCCGTATTCACTCATGATGACCGGCTTGCCGAAGGTGTTAAACCAGCCCTTCAACTCCCACTCCACCTGATGCTCCACCAGCTCCAGCGCCCCCGGGTCCTGATACCACGAATAGTAACGGTTCACACAGATGACGTCAAAAAACTGCGATACTTTGCACTTGTCCGGCAGCGGCCACTGCACAATCGTTATCGGTCGGTGCGGGTCCAGCCTGCGTGCGGTGTCCGCCAATTGGCGGAAGTACGGCACGGACTCCTCCTGAAAATTAGCCGCTTCATTGGCCAGGCTCCACATGACCACAGACGGATGGTTTTTGTCGCGGGCGATGAGGTCTGTCAGCACCTCCAGATGATGAGCCAGTGTCTCATCGTTAGCCTTGTCCGGGGCGTACACCTTATCGTTATAGTTGAAAAAGGTGAACCCCACCGCCGGGACCTCGCCGATAACGATAATCCCCTCCCGGTCGGCCAGATCGAGCAGCTCCTCCGCATACGGATAATGAGAGGTGCGGAAGGAGTTGGCATTCATCCACCGCAGCAGGTTTATATCCTTCACATTGACAGCCTGATCCAGTCCCTTGCCCCTGATGTCACTGTCCTCGTGCTTCCCGAAGCCTTTGAAATAGAAGGGCTCCCCGTTGATCAGGAATGAGGTCCCTTCCACTTTAACCGTCCGTATCCCGATCTGCAGCTGATAATGGTCTTCCCGTTCTCCGTCAGTACCCCATACTTCAGCGTGAAAAGAATACAGATACGCCTGCAGCGGCTTCCACAGCCGGGCGTTCTCTACGCGCAGAAGGCCAGAGCTCCCTTTGCCGGAGGCTACCATTACCCCGTGCTCATCCAGAAGCCGGACCGTGATCTCACCGTCAGGCCGTGAGGCTTCCACGGTATAATGAACAATCCCCGTCCCATCCTGTACATCTGCCGTTGTTGTTATATCCTTAATGTAGCTCTGTGAAGTCCGGTACAGCTTCACCGGCCGGTGCAGCCCGGCATAATTGAAGAAATCATGAAAATACTCCTGAACTCGGTAGCCCTCCGGGTGCTTCTCATCATCAAAGGTTTTCATCCGGCCCGGCGGCAGGGTCTGCCAGCTGAGCACATTATTTACCACGATCGTTACCCGGTTCTCTTGACCCTGTACAACCAGCTCCGTAATATCGGCCTCAAAAGGAAGAAAGCCCCCTTTATGTGCCGCCGCTTCTACACCGTTGACCCACACAACCGCATGGTGGCAGGCGCTGCCCACCCACAGAACGATCCGGTCACCTGACCAGGAACGAGGAGCAATAAAGGACTGCTCGTACCAGACGTCTCCCATATGGTCCCGCAAGGCCGCATCCTGGGTGATGTCATTGTAGCTGGCGGGTACAGGCATGGGAATGGTATCCGGAAGCGGCGCTTTGAACCATTCCTCCTCCCTGCCCTGATTGCCCGGGTCCGGCTTGAAGCGCCAGATCCCCGACAGGTCCTTGATCTCGCGCGTTAGCGTATCTTTTGGAAACAGCATGCTGCAGTCACTCCATTCTGTCTATTCCATATATCTAATTATCCTTCAGGCACAAGCTGAACAGAGATTTCATACTCTCTGCCTTCTTCATAAGGAAGCTCTGTACCGCTCCAGGCTTCACCATCCACAAGCACATTCGTTGTTCCCCTGCTAATCCGGTCAGGATTCGTTACTTCAATCCGGTATACCGCGTTACGGAACCTGCGCTCCACCCGGTAACCGGGCCATTCCGAAGGAATGCAGGGGTCAATGACCAGGCCGTCTGCCGTTGCCCGGATGCCAAGCGCATATTCCAGTGTGGTCCAGAGCATCCAGCCTACCGTACCTGTGGAGACATGGTGGCTGGACTTGCCGTAGCTTGGCGAGTCAGCCAACCCGAAATAATAATTCGGCACAAAAATCGGCACCTGCCCGTTACGCTCCGGCGGATTATTCCTGTTCGTCGGCAGCGTCCGGCTGATCGTCTCCCAGGCCGCCGTACCCCGCCCGGCGATGCAGTCGGCGAAAGCCTTGAACATGGAGGCATGGCAATAGACCGAGCCGTTCTCTGTCGTGCCCGCCAGCTTGAGGCTGATCCGGCCCCATTTCGGATTCCAGCCGCTGAACGGCGGCTCCAGCAGCCGCGGCCCGAACGGGGTATCCAGACTGTCGATTGCTGCAAGGCATTTCTCAAGCCGCTCCCCGACCGCGATCCCGCTCATAACTGCCCAGGTCTGGGTATTCAGGAACAGCTGTCCTTCCTCGTCCCGGGCTGTTCCCAGAGGATCGCCGTTATCATCGAAGCCGGCGATATACCATTCACCGTCCCAGCAGCTGGTATTCACCGCTTCCGCCAGCCGTACAGCCGCCGACCGGAGGCGCTCCGCACCTTCCGTATCACCCAGCCGTTCACAGAACGGCAAAAGTCCCCGGATGCCATACACCAGTGCCATCGTGTTCCAGACCGACTCGCCGCGGCCCAGGCGGCCGGGACCGTTGATTGGATCATTCCAGTCGCCGTCACCCATCAGGCATATACCGTGTTCCCCGGTCGCACCCGCCATATAATCCACTGCGAGCACCAGATGCTCATAAATGGAAGCGGTATCAACTGAATCCTTGAAAGCTGCCTGCCGGTGCAGCAGCTCCGGAGCTCCACTCTGGTTCACCAGCGCAATCATACAGATGATCAGCCAGACCGGGCCGTCTGTATGCTTTAAGAGGCACAGATTTTTGGGCGGTGACCCGTCCGTCATAATCCACTGCTGAATAAAGCCGCTCGTTTCCTGGCCTTCCAGCACAGAGAGCATGTAATTTGCCGCCCCCTGCGGATCGACCAGCGCATAGCCGAGAGCATCCTGCAGCTGATTGCGGATTGGGCAGTAATTGGACATGCGGTTGGTGCGGGTCTGCATGACAATCTGTTTTTTGAGCCAGACATTCATAAAGGCATTAACGTGCTCATCCGGAGTTTCTATCTGGAACGTACCGCTTACCTGCTCCCAATACTCCATAACCTCCTTATGCAGAACATCAAATCCCTTAGCAGTCAGCCTAGTCTTATTTGCAGCTGCCTCTTCAAGCGAATGGGCGCAGCCAACAACAAAACGGCTAACCGCAGCCTCTCCCGGCTGAAGCGTAATCCGCTGCTGCATCGCACCCGCCGGATGCTCCGCCTCCGCCCGCTGCCCCGAACAGCTTCCATTCCGCACAGCTGCCGGCAGCTCATAAATGTCGTCACCGCCAAAGAAAGTTCGCTGGCTGCAGTCATAGGAATCTGCCTTCCGGTCAGAATAGACGTAGACAACGTTGGTATGATCGTCACAGCCGGCTTTTTGCTCATAGGTCACATGATAGGGAAAAGAATACGCAGACAGAATCTGCGTCTCTTCATCAAAATCACATTTGCTGCCCATGACGCCGCCGTTCTCCAAAGAAAAAGCCGTGAACAGCGACAGCTCCCTCGGCTCTGCCCCGGCATTCCTCAGTGTCACCGTCCAAATTTCCTGCTGGCCTTCACGCGGGACAAACACATGCACGGAGGTTTCAATCCCATGGGTACTGGTACGGATTTCGCTGTCCGCCAGGCCATGAATACACTCATAAGCATCCGGTTCGCTCTTCAGCGGCTGATACAGCGGAGCCCAAGCCTGCCCTGTCCCGTGATCCTTTACATAAAAAAAGCGGTAGCCCCGCGTAATAGCACGGTGCCGGGGCTCAAAAGCTATACTGTCCCCCTGCCCGGTCTGGGAAACCTCCATATAATAGGAATCATTAAATAAATAGTTGAACCACCTTGCCGGTGTCCGGGGTGTCGTGATGACATACTGGCTGCCATTATCCTTAAAAAACCCGTAGGGTCCGCTTCTGCTCAATTGCAATGCACACCTTTCCTGTTCGCTGTAGACCCCGGCGGCATTACGCTGCTATTCCGTCAGATTATTCCGGTATTGGCCCGGTGTGATCCCCTCCATCTTCCGGAAATAGCGGATAAAATTCGCCGGGTTGTTATATTTCAGCTTCATGGCAATTTCGGTAATCGTCAGGTCCGTTTCCTTCAGCCATTTTTTGGCTACGGTCAGCCGGTATTGCGCCAGGTAGTCGGTGAAGCTGATGCCGGTCTCCTGGCGGAATACCCGGCTTATATACTGCGGATGATAATTCAGCCTCGCGGAGCATTTTTCCAGCGTCAGATCGGTGTCAAAGGCTTCCGCAATCAGCTGCTTCACTTCCTCGGAAATGCTGGTGAACTGATTTCTCTGCCGTTCTTCAAGCAGCCCGATGGCAGGCTGGACGAGCGTATCCTTGAACCATTCCTCTATATCACGGGGATTGTGCATGCCGAGCAGCTCCTCGAACAGCGGGTCCCCGTCAGGTTTAAGCTGGTGATGCGAAATACCGGAATCCTGCAGCAGCCGGATAAGCGCCATCAGCAGCCGCACCAGCGACATCTGATACTCCTGATGATCATATTCCTCACTTGCGAGCGTATTCATCATTAAAGTTAAAGCTTCTTCCGCACGCTGCCGGTCCAGCGACTTGATCGCTCCGGTCAGCTCATCCTCCAGTGTTTTGGGATAGATGATATCCTTACGCCGGGCAGGCTGGACATCCTCAATAAACAGGATGACCTCGTCGCCCAATCTGGCCCGGTATTTCAGCGCATTCTCGCCTTCCTCATACCCGCGGCTCACCTCCGGCCATGCTGTACAGGAGCGGCTGATGCCGATGCTGGCCTGCAGCTGCAGATAGCTTTTTACAGAAGCCTGCACCTCAGCAGCCCTGGCGTACACCGCTTCCTTAAAAGCCTCCTCCGACTGCGTCTTCGTACCAATCAGCATGACTACAGACTCCCGGATTACAATCGGCGGCAGACAGTCCCCTTCGGGAACCACTTCAAGCGCGATATTGCTGACCGCGAACAGCAGCAGATCCCTGTCTTGCTCTGTAAAACGGCTGCTGCCCAGCCGGTCAATCTCCACAAGCAGCACCCGCATTAGCGTCCAGTCCCCGGTGTGACCGTACCCGTAATCCGCCAGCCGTTCCTGTATTCCCTGGGACCTTGCTTCGCCCAGCAGCATTTTGCGGACCAGAAACTCTGTCAGCTGCTGCTGCTGTCCGGCCAGCTCGAACCTAAGCTTGCTCTGATCGGACAAAATGCCCTGAATGCGGTCGGAGATGGCGGTGAACTCATCTTTTTTGGGCCGCGGCTCCTTGTCCGGCAGCAAGGACCGGTATATCGACCTTACGGGGGTGTACATCCGCCGCGAGCCGATCAGCGCTGTAATCGCTGTCGCCGCAAGCACACCAAGGCTAATTAGAATGGATGTTCTTCCGATAGCAGTTGCCTCACGCGTAACCGCCTGTGTAGGAACAACCGAAACATAAGTCCATCCGTTATACCCGGATTTACGGAAGGAGATAGAGGCCTTGCTCTCTCCGGCCATGCCGCTGAAGACTCCGTTAGCCTCCGTCTGCACTCTGACCGCTTGAATGTAAGGCTCCTCTGACAGATCCTTGCCCAGCTGCGAGGAATCCGGATGGGTAATGACCCGGCCATCCTCATCCAGAATGAACACATCGCCCATGCCCGGATCGCTGTCAATCAGATCGCTGAGCTGCTGGGCAGACATTACTACCGCTATTAAGCCCCGCGGCCTGCTGGCGTTGATCGGCCATTTTTTCAGATTAATGACGGCATGATTCAGCTCTACCATCCCCTCCGCCCCCTGGATGCTGGCTGAGTTGCCGCTGACCCACATCGAGCCGTTAGGCATGCCGGAGAATGAACGGAGCTTCTCCTTCAGCCCCGGCTGATTGTATGCGTCAAGGCCCGAATTGGTAATCAGCCAATCCTGCTCCAGACTGTACAGATACACATCCTTGATGCCCAGCTCGAACGTCTGGATTGAAGAGAGATGCTTATACAGCTCGTGAATGATTTCCATGTCGTCTATATCAAGCTTTGTCGCAATCGCCTTGGTCACTATGGGCAGTCCGAGCAGCTGTGTCGTGGAGAAATCGATCATTTTGAGCGTCTGCTCCACCCGCAGCTGGCTCTGCCTGAGCACCTGGGAGTTACGTTCCTCGACCTGCTGCAGCACCGATTGGGAGGAGTAGTGATAGGAATACCAGCCTAAGATCAGCACCGGAAAAGCACCGATCAGTAAAGTAAGTATGATTAATTTCCGCAAATAGCTCGATATCCGCATGACTCACTACCCCCGCAATCGTTTGTTGCCTTTATTTTAGCATATGGGGATTTTTATTAACGGTATGACCAGGCTGTTTGTCAACCCTATTGGGCATTCGCCTGATTGTAAGCCGCCGTATATTCCTCAATGACCTTTGAGCCGCCGTCCTGCTCCCATTTGGCTACCGCCGCATTCCAGCCGTTCTCGTCCAGATCGCCCATGATGAAGCGCACCCGGGCATCGTCAATGATTTTGCTGAGCTCTGAGCCGCGTTCGCTGTAGGTGTCGGAAATGTAAGGCTGGATCGGATTGACCACAGCGATCTCGGCATTCTTTTTCCACATCTCATCACGCAGATGCACCAGCGGTTTGCCGTAAGTCACCACCTTATCTCTTAACACAGCCAGCTGCGAGGAATCGCCCATCCCGTATTCGGCCAGCATTTTCGGGTCCGTTGTCTTCACATAGTTTCCGTTATCCAGCGTGAACTGGCGGCCTTCCAGCCCGTTGACCAGCATGTTCTGCATATCGTCGTCGGATACTTTGTCAAAAAAGTTCAGTACCGCCTTGAGGTCCGCCTCCGTCTTCACCGACGTCTTCGGAATCATGAATGTCCCGTATGAGCCCGACCCGCCCGGACTGCGGAGTCCTGCCGGACCCTCGAGCGCGTTAACCATAGTAATAGCACCGGCTGGTGTCACCTTCTGGACGCTTTCTTCAATGCCGTTGGCATCGTTCAGGTTGGCAACCCATGCCCCGGCTTTACCGGCATTAATCATCTGCTTGCCGTCTTTGACCACCGCGAAATCGAGGTTGATCAGCTTCTCGTCATAGAGCTTCTTGTAGAACTTCATCGTCTCCAGAAAAGCGGGCGACAGATGCGCCGGGCTTGCCTTGCCGTCCTTGATCTCCCAGTCGGCCGGACCGCCCATCCAGGTCAGCACCGCCCGCCAGCCTGACGCAACCTGCTGCTCGGCGAGACCGATCGTATCGGCTTTGCCGTTTTTGTCAGGATCATTATTCACGAATGCCTTCAGTACCTCGTAGAACTCGTCAATCGTCTTGGGCTCCTGCAGGCCCAGATTATCCAGCCAGTCCTTGCGCAGCATCAGGCCGTCCCGGGCCAGATCCCGTGCGCGGTAAATCCCGTATACCTTGCCGTCAATGGAGATGGCATTCAGGGCCACATCTTCCATCCGGCTCAGGTTCGGGTAATCCTTCAGGTAAGGCCCAAGCTCCCAGAACATCCCGGAACGCGCTGAATTCACGATGTAGGGAAGCTTCTGGTCCAGCACCAGCACAGCACTCGGCAGCTCGCCCGAGGCGACTGTTGCGCTCAGCTTATCGGAGTAGGTGGTCGACGGCACCCAGGTGATGCTTAGATCCGTATTGGTCCGTTCCTCCAGCTGCTTATAGAGCTCGCCTTCCGGGTCCATCGGCTCCGGGTTATAGCTGGTCAGCATCATGGACATTTTGAACGGCCCCTCGGCGGCGGGTGTGCTGCTGTCTCCGCCCTGTGCGTTCCCGGCCGTATTGTTATTGCCTCCGCAGGCGGACAATGTTCCCAGCACGAGCAGCGCTGAAATGGCGGTCATTGCTTTCCTTTTTAAGGTTAGAGCCCCTTGGTTTGTTGTCATTGTTATGTTCCTTTCTTGACTGTGGTGTGTGTCGAACTGGACTGGGGTGGTGCTTCAAATGGTGACTAAAGATTAGCTAATCGGGCTACGCCGTGACTCCAGAGAATATTTGGACTTCCGGCCGCTGTTATGTTTGAATTTCCTGAATAAACCGTCTTCTGCGGTTGAAATCCAAACATAAAGGCGGTCGCTACCGCTCCTACAGTTCCAAAATTCCCCTCCGCCCCTTTTCCTGTTGCTTCATTCTTTAATTCGTTTTAACGCTGCTGTCCGCAGCACCAAACTTCCAGTCCGCATCTGTTTCGAAGCCTGCTTATCGGGAAGCTACAATAGTTAGTTGGAAATTCGGCAGCTAATCTCTGCTGAATAGCCTGCATGATGAGATTAGTTCGAATTAATCCGCTTACATTTCAGGTTTTGGGCATCTGGGCTGCAGATTGGTCAAATTAGGTTGCCTTTTTCCACCTAAATCCCTTCAAACGGGAGAATTACCTGAATTAGATGACTTTTTTCCACCTAATCATGATGAGAGAGACAATGAGTGACACTACAGCGCCAGCACCCATCATCCAGCAAACGCCGGTACAACGCCTAGTAACTTCCGGCTTAGCTTCCCGCCGGCAGACTTGCGGCGGCGGAGCATCGCGGCGGGACATCGCGCCACCAATCTGGCCGCCCCTAACCCTTAACCGATCCCAGCAGCGCGCCCTTGGCAAAATGCTTCTGCAGGAACGGGTATACAATCAGAATCGGGACGGTGGAGATGACGATGACCGCCATTTTGACAGCCTGGTCCGGCGGAATAAAGTTACTCTCAAGTGATGAGGTATCCCCGAGACTGCCGCCCTGTGACAGCATGACGATCTGCCGCAGCAGCACCTGAATCGGCCACTTGGTCGAGTCGTTGATATACAGGATAGAGCTGAAATACGTGTTCCAGTGGCCTACGGCATAGAACAGGGAGAAGGTTGCCAGCGCCGGCAGGGACAATGGAATGACGATCCGCAGCAGGATGCCGGGGTCGCTGGCACCGTCGATTTTGGCCGACTCCTCCAGATCCGGCGGAAGCTGCTGAAAGAAGCTGCGGATAATGATCAGGTTAAAGGCGCTGATCGCACCCGGCAGCAGCAGCGACCAGTACGTATCGAGCATGCCCAGCTCCTTGACGACCAGGAAGGTCGGGATCATCCCCCCGCTGAACAGCATCGTAAAGATGATCAGAAGCTGGATCGGCGAGCGGAAATCCATATCCCTGCGGGACAGCGGATACGCCATCAGGCAGGTCAGGGTAATGTTGATCAGCGTGCCGACAATGGTGATGAAGATGGTGACCCCAAGACTGCGCATCAAAGTGCTGGTCGAAAAGATGTATTTATACGCTTCCAGCGAAAACTCGGTCGGGAAGAGGATGAACCCTTTCTCCAGCAGCTCCCGCTGGGTGGCAAATGAGCCTGCAACAACATAGATGAACGGAATTATAGTGACCAGTGCGATTACTGCCAGAACGATGATGTTAAAAATATCGAACAGCCGGCTGGTCCATGATGTTTCTTTTACCACAATTCTACCTCCTTTCGGATGATTTGCTTAGAGAATTCCTTCCTCGCCAAAACGTTTGGCTATAAAGTTAGAGCCGAACACCAGCACCAGTCCGACCACGGACTTGAACAACCCGACCGCCGTGCTGTAGCTGTACTCCCCCTGCGATATTCCGGTGGTATACACATAGGTATCGAACACTTCACCGACCTCACGGTTGAGCGAGTTCAGCATCAGGAAGATTTGCTCAAACCCCGTATCGAGGAAATTCCCCAGCCGCAGGATCAGCAGAATAATAATGGTGGAGCGGATGGCCGGAAGCGTAATATGCCAGAGCTGGCGCATGCGTCCTGCCCCGTCGATTTTTGCAGCCTCATAGAGCTGTGTGTCTACTCCCGCCAGTGCAGCGAGGAAAATAATCGTGCCCCACCCGGTTTCCTTCCACATCACTTCACCCGTTATGAACGTCCGGAACCAGCCGGGACTAAGCAGGAACTGGACCTTTTCCCCGCCCATGGAGGCAATCGCCTCATTGACCAGACCGCCCTCGGTGGTGAAGAACAGATAGGCAATCGAAACGATGACAACCCAGGACATAAAATGCGGAATGTAGACCATCGTCTGAATCCATTTTTTGTAAGCCTGCGACCGCAGCTCGTTTAGCATCAGCGCCAGAATAATCGGCAGCGGAAAGAAGAACAGGATGTTGTAGGCGGCCAGAATGAACGTATTACTCAGCAGCTTCCAGAACAGCGGGTCACCGAAAAAGCGGTTAAAATGCTTCAGCCCCACCCATTCACTGTCCACAAATCCCAGAAAAGGCTGGTAATTCTTAAAGGCGAGCAGCAGGCCGTACATCGGCACATATTTGAAAATAATAAAATACAGCAGTCCGGGCAGAAGCATGATATACAGCCATTTGTTGCGGACCATCCGTCTCAGCCTCTGCCTGCGGTACACATTTGTCATTGTCGGCTTCGAAGCCGCGATAGGATTTCCCATGTTCCTTCCCCATTTCCAGCATTGCTAAGGATTAATTGCCGGGATACAGCACCTGATCCTTCAATGCGTTGAATTGCCCGGTCGAGCGGTTATAGATCTGATACCAGCCGTTGTCATCCCATACCGAGAAGGCAAATCCCCCCGAGACCGCTTTAATCGCAATCTGCCGGTAGGAATCAAGCAGCGTATCGGTGATAACACCCCGGTGCTCGTACCCGAATTCGCCCATGTATACCGGAATGTCGTGCACGTCTGCGAACTCTCTGTTGACATCGTCCACCCGCTTCAGATGGTCTGCCAGATTCGGATAATACGAGTGGTAGGTGCCGATGACAAAACGGTCCTCTCCCTCACCCGGCAGGTCCAGCGGATTGCGGTACGTATCATACAGCCCCCAAGCGCTGTTGTAGTTGTATCCGCCAAAAATAACATTCCGCTGAGCGTGCGGCTGCGTGCCGTTTACGGTAAAGCTGCGGATTGCCGCATACGCCCGTTTGTTGAGCTCGATGACACTTGCCTTGGCCGCCGCCCCGGTGTTCATGCTCAGATGCGGCTCATTGAACAGCTCAAACAGCAGCGTCTCCGGCGCATCCTTGAACAGCCCGGCGATTCCCGTCCAGATCGTCTCCAGCCTTTGCATATTGCTCTCAAAAGCAGGCTCCCCCTGCAGCGCACCCATCGCCCATTCTTCATGATGCATGTTAATGATGAGGATGACCGGCTGTTTGTTCTGGCATTTCCGCACGGTATTTACATCGTTCAGGACATAGTCTACCAGCTGTTTTACCGTAGCTACATTCGGGGCGCTGGCTGAGAAGTGCCCCTGCTCATCTGCCGTCGAAGCGTATTTCGTTCCCCGTCCGCCCCAGTTCACCGGAATCCGGATGTTCGTGTAGCCCGCAGCGATAAAAGCATCCACTGTGCTCTTCACATCCTGATAGCTCTGGCTGTTCCAGTTCCCTTCGAACGTGTTGCCGAGGTTAGTTCCCCTGCCCATCAGGGCCACCATCGGCTTTGCTTCTATAGACTGGAAAGCTACCGTTCCCGGCGTCCCTTCGGCACTTGCCGGTCCGACGCCAATGAATAAGGAAAGGAACAGGCTTGTGCACAGGAACCACGTCAGCGCAGGGTGTTTTTTTAGATTAGATGACATTCATACAGCCTCCTTGGATTGGGATTTCACCTCATCATGTACAGGAAAGCGTATTCATTTGAAAGCCGCACAGAGAAGTACATCTTTCTGTACAGCACCTTCGGGCAGCAGCTGCTTGCTCTGCCACCAATATAGTGTAACTGAGGAATTGCCGTCTATAGTCATCTTACTACCAGTCTGAAACCCTTGCTGCTGCTGGCTTTAGGGTACCCGGCTGTTCATTTCACACCCTCGGGTTATCATTTCACCCGACTGTTAAGGGTACGCCGTTTCCCTGGAGAAAGCTGAAAAGCCCATCAACGTGAGGCTCTCGCGGATGCTGACTCAGGTCCTTTGCGGGAACACCATTTCAATAAAAAAGCCCCGCATCACGGAGCTTGGGTTCGGTACATATTGGTCGGTAGGTATAGGTCAGTACAACTAGCATGGTGCATTTAGGGCAGTACAAATAGCTAAGTACTACATCACAGTACACTTAGGTCAGTACAAACTGCTAAGTGCTACATTACAGTACACTTAGGTCAGTACAAATAGCCGGTCTGCTTATACTGTTACTCTATACGCTTCCACCGTGACAGCAGAGCCGTTAATCCTGAGTGTCCCGTTGTAATACCCCCGGTCGCCACCCGGCTTACATTTATAATCGCCGGAGCAGCCGGTCACAAAAAATTTGGTGTTGGTGAAGCCCGGATATATCTGGGTCAGCTTGCGGAAAAATTTATGCCCGTGATGGGTAAAGATCGCCAGCACTTTATCTTTCGCCTTATCAGGAATCGCTGCAAAAAATCTCGCCGTCTCCGCTGCACTGAGCACATGACTGGACTCCACTGTAATTCCGCTGATCTGGAGCGGCCAGTGAAAGTCGATAATATAATAGTAGCGGTCATCCAGATTTTTGAGCAGATTGATGCTGTCGGCTGAAAAGCTTCCCAGTGCACAATCCAGCCACACATACCGGACCAGCCCCTGAGTTCCCGGAAAATTCATCCTCCCCGTTACCGCTCCCAGGTACTTGGTGAACAGCGGACGGGTGCTGGCTTCCCAGTTGCCTATAGAAGCTTTGTAGGGAGTGCTGCCGAGGGTGGCAGTGACTATGTTCTTAAAATCCCTGTAATACGCGTCCGCCTCCTTCCCGTGATTCGCCCCGGCCTGCGTATTATCTCCGCCGAAAATAAAAAAACGTTTGTTCCCGCTGCCTGCCGCCTTCGGCAACAAGTCTTTAAATATAGCTGAGCTGTTCGCATAGCCCACATGGCTGTCTCCGATTACGGCAAAATCCACCGTGTAGGCCTTTGCCTTGCGTTTCAATACCGGGTTGGTCTGCAGGGGCTTTGGGGTAGAGCCGCTAAGCTTCTTTTTCAGACCGGGGCTAAGCCTGGAGATTAACCGCGTCCTTGCAGATTGGGTGCGCCGCTTCCCCGCCGCTGACTTCCGCTTCATTATTTACCACCTCTTCAATATGGAGATTGAATCTAGTAGCATGTTATTCGGCTCAGAGGAGAAGCTCTTGGACTGGACTGTATTATATAGAAGGAACAGATTACGGGTTGGCCGGGGGCGGCCTGCCTTTGGCGGAATCAGGGGCATTTTTGCCTTTTATTTATGCGTCCGGCCGGCTTTCGGCGGAATCAAGAGCATTTGTGCCTCTCATTTCGGCGTTTGGCCGACTTTTGGCCGAATGAGAGGCACTTTTGCCTCTCATTTCGGCATCTGGCCGGCTTTCGGCGGAATCAAGGGCATTTTTGCCTCTCATTTCGGCGTCCGGCCGACTTTTGGCCGAATGAGAGGCATTTGTGCCTCTCATTTCGGCATCCGGCCGACTTTCGGCGGAATCAAGGGCATTTTTGCCTCTCATTTCGGCGTCCGGCCGACTTTTGGCCGAATCAAGGGCATTTTTGCCTCTCATTTCGGCGTCCGGCCGACTTTTGGCCGAATTAAAGGCATTTTTGCCTCTCATTTCGGCGTCCGGCCGACTTTTGGCCGAATGAGAGGCACTTTTGCCTCTCATTTCGGCATCCGGCCGACTTTCGGCGAAATCAAGGGCACTTTTGCCTCTCATTTCGGCATCCGGCCGACTTTCGGCGAAATCAAGGGCA
>NZ_CCDG010000073.1 GCF_000723885.1 Paenibacillus camerounensis | reverse complement strand
TCATTTCGCCGTTTTGCCTCATTCCGCCGAAATCAAAGGCATTATTGTCCTTCATTCCACCAACTTACACCATTCCGCCAGCCCACACCGTTCCTGCTCTCCACCCAGCCTATATCCCACAACTAGCAGCTGTAGACACCGCACATCAACATACATCAAAAAAGCAGCAAGCCCGCTTCACCGGCACACTGTGCTCCGGGAAACGCGGCTTGCTGCTTTTCTTGTTCCTATAACACTCAGCTTAGAGCAAATCCTAAGCCCCGCCCGGCGCAGCTTTGCGCGCACCATTAACAAGCTCGCTGTAGAGCCCGCCCTGGCGCATCAGCTCGTCATGCGGGCCATGCTGGAGCAGGCGGCCGTCCTGCAGCACCAGGATACGGTCAGCGGCACGGATCGTGCCGAGCCGGTGGGCAATGACGAAGCTGGTCCGGCCCTTCATCAGCGCCTGCAGCCCCTCCTGGATTTTGATCTCCGTTACGGTATCAATGCTGCTGGTCGCTTCATCCAGCACCAGCATCGCCGGATCGGCCAGAATGGCCCGTGCAATCGCCAGCAGCTGCTTCTGGCCCTGGCTGATGCCGCTGCCGTCCACAGACAGCATCCGGTCATAACCTCCGCGCATCCGCATAATGAAGGAGTGGGCATTCGCCAGCTTCGCCGCCGCCTCAACCTCTGCGTCGGTGGCATCCAGCCGGCCGTAGCGGATATTATCGCGGATCGTACCCTTGAACAGGAAGGTATCCTGCAGCACAAAAGCCATCTGGCTCCGCAGGCTCTCACGGCGGATGGAGGACAGATCCCTTCCGTCCAGCGTAACGCTGCCTTTGCTTGGATCATAGAAGCGGGACAGCAGGCCGATCAGCGTTGTTTTGCCGGCGCCTGTCGGTCCGACCAGGGCAATCATTTCGCCCGGCTTCGCTTCAAAGCTGATATCATGCAGAATATCCTTACCCTCGTCATAGGAGAAGGATACATCCTTGAAGACGACTGCCCCCTCGACATGATTAAGCGATACTGCCGCCCCCTCGTCCCGGGCTTCCGTCTCCTCATCCATCACCTCAAACACCCGCTCCGCCCCGGCAATCGCCGACAGCAGCGTATTCCACTGGTTCGCCAGATCATTAAGCGGTCTCGTGAACTGGCGGGGGTACTCCACAAAGGCAATGATAATCCCGACTGTCACAATATCACGGACGGCCAGAAAACCGCCGATGCCTGCCACAATGGCGAAGCTCAAATTGTTCAGCCCGTTCATCAGCTTGGGAATAAAGCCTGAGATCGCCTGGGCCCAGTATCCTGAGAGCATAATCCGCGTATTGCGCTCACGGAAGCCGGAAATGACCCGTTCCTCCTGCGAAAAGGCTTTAATTACCCGCTGGCCCGACAGCGTCTCTTCAATATAACCGTTCATCTCGCCGACATTGCGCTGCCGCTCCTTGAACAGCGGCCCCGTACGCCGCGTAATCCAGCGCATACCGAGGAACATCAGCGGCACGACGATGAAGGTCAGCAGCGTTAGCAACGGGCTGAGCCACAGCATCACACCTACTGTCCCTGCCAGCGTAAGTACACTTGAAAAAATCTGAATAGCCGAGCTGTTCAGTGTCGAGCTGATATTCTCAATATCGTTGGTCAGCCGGCTCATTATTTCACCCTGCTGCCTGCGGTTAAAGAACGAAATCGGCAGCCTGTGCAGATAAGCGAACAGGTCGGTACGCATCCGGTAGACCGTCTCCTGGGCAATCTCAATCATCCAGATGTTTTGCAGCCAGGAAGTGAGAGAAGTGAACAGGTAGACCAGCCCCAGCATAATGAGGAATATGACCCAGCTCCGCCCCCCGTCACCTTCCAGATAGTGATCCACCGCACGGCTGATCAGATAAGGCCCCAGAAGTGCCAGTGCTGTACTAATCAGAACAAGAAGCAATACAAGCGTCAGCTTAGCCCTGCGCTTGGCAAGATAGCTCCAGATTCTTGAGAGGGTAGCAGACCAGTTCTTGGGTTTCGCCTTAGGCTTCCGGCCTCCGGCCGTTTTGTCACCTGTTCCAAAATCCGGCCCCGGATGGCGGAAAGGGTCAGTTAATGCTTTGAACATGCTGCGCCCCCTCCCCTGTCTGCGATTCATATATTTTCCGGTATAATGGTGATCCCGCCAGAAGTTCCCGGTGGGTTCCCTTAGCAATCAGGCGGCCTTCATCGAGCAGCAGAATCAGGTCAGCCGAGACGGTTGAGCTAATCTTCTGGGTTATCAGGACGGTCGTACAGGACATAGATGTAAGCTCCTCCAGTAACCGCCCTTCTGTCACGGCGTCCAGCGCACTTGTACTATCGTCCAGAATTAAAACTGCCGGCTTACGGACAAGTGCCCGGGCAATGGTCAGCCGCTGCTTCTGTCCGCCCGACAGATTAACCCCGCGCTGGCCAAGCATTGTATCATAGCCTTCCGGCAGCCCGGCGATGGTGCTGTGAATCTGCGCCGCTGCGGCCGCCCGCTCGATCTCCTGCACAGTAGCATGTTCATTGCCCCAGGCGATATTCTCCCGCACAGAGCCGCTGAACAGCAGCACCTCCTGCGGCACATAGCCGATCGACCTGCGCAGCCTGGACATTTCAATGTCCGCACTGTCGATCCCGTCAATCCGGACAATCCCGCCGGTCTGCTCATACAGCCGGGGAATCAGTCCGACCAGCGAGGACTTGCCGGAGCCTGTCGCACCGAGGATAGCCACCCGCTGGCCCGGCTCCACCTTGAACGAGACATCCTCAAGCGCAGCAATATCACTTTCCGGGTAGCTGAAGCTAACCTTGTCGAACTCAATTTTACCCTGAATCGTATGTTTCCCGTTCCTGCTCTGCTGTGCCGCTGCAGGATCTGATTCCCAGTGTCCGTCAGGCGATGCCATTACTTCAGAGATACGCTGCTCTGAGGCAACTGCCCGCGAGAATGTAGCCATAATCCAGGATAGGGCAGACATCGCCCCAATGGTGCGGAGTGCATAGTTAATGACAGCAACAGTCTGCCCCAGGGTAGCTTCACCGGCAGCAATTTCAATCCGCCCGAACCATAGTACAGCGACAATGCCTGCATTAACGATCAGCATAATGAGCGGTCCCATCGTCTCGGTCAGCCTGAGCGCTGTAATCGTCGATTTCATCAGCCCGCCGCTGAACGATGCGAACCGGCCGATCTCATGACCCATGCGCACAAATACGCGGATGAGCCGGATACCCGTCAGATTTTCCTGAATGACACCGTTTACACCATCCAGTCTGCTCTGTACCAGCTTGAACAGCGCCGAAGACCTGCGCATCACCCAGGCCAGAAACAGAATCAGCACCGGGAGCGTTACAGCCAGCAGCAGCCCCAGCTTCACATGCACGACCAGCGCCATTACAACACTGCCCAGCACAACCAGCGGAACTCGGGTCATAAACCGCAGCGCCATAAAAACCGTATCCTGCAGCTGCGTCACATCCCCGGTCAGCCGCGTAATCAGAGAGGACGTCGGAAACCGGTTGAACACCTCATACGTGAACGACTGCACCTTTTCGTACAGCTTATCCCGCAGATCGAAGGCAAAGCCCTGGCTGGCATGAGAAGCAAAGAAAGAGCTCAGGATTCCTGCAGCGAACGCTATGACAGCGCTCAGGGTCAGTACCCCGCCCCATAGCCAGACCACAGACATGTCTTTTTCAACAATGCCGTTATCGATAATCTTGGAGATCAGAAGGGGCTGCGACAGCTCGACTGCCAGCTCAATCCCCATCATAGCCAGGGCGGCAATGGCGGCTACCCTGTATTTTTTGAGATAGGAGAATATTAAGTTCATCTGCTGTACCTCGCCCAGTTATTCGTATAGAGCTTCCCTTAACCGTGTTGACATGGCAGATCCCTGCCCGTTCTTCAGTATAACCCTGCGCAGCGCCTTGTTACTCCGGTTCAGCTCTGTCAGCTCCTCCAGCATGTCCGACAGCAGGGTCTGTACTTCCTCTGATAATCCTCCATTCTCGAGGGCACCTGCTACCCGTTCCTTATATTGTTCTAATTTGTCCGGCACTTGTCATAACTTCCTTCCCGTAAAAGGTTCTCCCGCTGAAAAAAACACGTGCGTCCATTATAACACATCCGTCTATACGATCTTAGCGCAGGAAATGACGATACAGAAATGTCCCCGGCCGTGCAATGTTTTCACTGGCTACTTCACGGGCACATATGATACTCTAAGAAGGTCGCATTTTCAGGCATACTATACTCTTAGGAATAAGAGCGAAAGGATAGATGGACGTGGCACAGTTGTTTTTCAGGTACGGCGCAATGAACAGCGGCAAATCCATTGAGATTCTCAAGGTAGCCCATAATTATGAGGAGCAGGGCAAGTCAGTGCTCATCTTCACCCCATCCATTGATGACCGGGACGAGGTTGGTTACATCTCCTCCCGCATCGGACTGCGCAAGCAGGCTATAGCCATTGACGAAAAAACCGATATCTACGGCATCGTAAGCAGCAATCTGCCTAAGCCGCACTGCGTACTGATTGACGAATCCCAGTTCCTTACCAAGGATTGTATTCTCCAGCTTGTACGCATCGTGGATGAGCTGAACATCCCGGTTATGGCCTTCGGCCTCAAAAATGACTTCCAGAACAATCTCTTTGAGGGCAGCAAATATATGCTGATCTACGCAGATAAAATCGAAGAAATGAAGACCATTTGCTGGTTCTGTGAGCGTAAGGCAACAATGGCGCTGCGCGTGGAGGACGGCAAGCCCGTCTACAGCGGCAAGCAGATTCAGATCGGCGGCAATGAAGCTTATTACCCTGTCTGCCGTAAATGTCACAAGAATCCGCCTTTGTAGCAGCAAAAAAAAGCATTCCGGTACCGTTCAACGACGGCTGGAATGCTTTTTTATCATTTGTAGGCTTGGCACACTATCTCTGCTTCTGAATAGCCTGAAGAGCACGGTATTCATCTTCCCTGCTCACAAACAGCTCATGTCTGGAAGACAGGCTGCCACCGTAATATTTGCGGCTTGAACCGGCACGCATTCCTCCGTTGATTCTGGAGCGGTGCCGGATTCCTGCTGTACTGAGGCGGTTCTTGATGACGTAATATTCCCTCTGGTCAAAAGTGGTATAGAGCAGCGTCCGTTCCGGCGGTATGAAGAACTGCAGTATGCTTCTGGCAATGCCCATGCCGGCTCCCTCCCCGTCTATGCTGTTCCAAAGCTCTCAGATTAAGCCTGATTCAGGTACCGCTCCTGCAGTATATTCATGTGATGTCTTTCATGTCCGGCAATCATGCACGCCTGGGCTCTGACCGTGACCGGCACCGAATAGAAGTTTCCCGCGCGGGTCCAGACCTCATCCGACAGACTTTCCAGCAGGGCAAGTGTTGACTCCCGGACAATCCGGTAATGAAGCACCAGCTGCTTCAGGGTGAAGCGCTCGAAATGACCGGATGCAACGTAGTCCTTCTCTTCATAACCGGGCAGCTGCGCCTGCTCGCCCCTGGCAAAACAGAGCAGCCGGTAAGACATAATCCGGTCATTATCGGTCAGGTGGCCGACTATCTCCTTAATGCTCCACTTCTCCGGGGCATACCTGTAACTGCCCTGTTCCTCACTGAGCCCGCCGAGCAGCGCAAAAACCTCCTTCGACTGCTCACGCAGAATCGTGGTAATGTCGCCTTGCGGCGGTACTAAAGCGATATAACCTGCCTGCGCTTCAGTATACTCTCCTTGTTCCGGACGCTGGTTCATATTAACTGCCCCTCCCACCTAAAATTATGAAGATTTTGTTGAAGAGTGTAAAATGCTATTGTTGTATTTTAGTATATTATGTATAATCTTTGCAAGAATAAGGAAGAGTCAACTTGTTTACCGGGAGTGTAGGTATGCTGGATTTTTCGATATATATGTTCTTCTCTGTCCTGGAAACCTTCGCTATGTTCCTGCTTGCATTTCGAGTTTTTAAGATTGATCTTTACATACCCGAAATTATTTTTTCCGGCCTGATCATGGGTTTTGTCTCATTTG
The DNA here is from genome assembly GCF_000723885.1 of Paenibacillus camerounensis. GTDB lineage: Bacteria > Bacillota > Bacilli > Paenibacillales > Paenibacillaceae > Paenibacillus_AQ > Paenibacillus_AQ camerounensis. The sequence continues at coordinate 18,702 of NZ_CCDG010000073.1, read as the reverse complement.
TCCTTCGGCATGATTACAGTATGGCGCTAACTGACGTAGTCATTCAGTATCTGCTAAGCTTTTGCTTCCTCTGGCTGTTATTCCGTATTCACGCCTTCTATGCCGTAATAATGACCGGATTAATGTATTTATCTTATATGCTGCTGCAATCCGTTTGCTATTTAATTATGGATTTCACAGGATTTTTTTCCCTGTCCTTCCCGTTCAAGACAATGGGCGTTAATGTTCTGCAATGTATTTCAGCCTCCATTACGATTTTAATATCCTATTATATTAACAAACACAGAAAAGGCTTTGATTTTGTTCCGGACAAACGAAGTGACAGGGTCAAAATTAAATCAAAAGAGTTTTTCATATTTGCATTAACGCTTCCAAGCATGCTAATTACTATTTTTATATTTCAGATTTCACAGCAATACTCCAGTTTCCACTTTTTATTGCCTCTGGCATATGGAGTTCTGCTATACGGATACCTATATCTTTCATACAAAAAGGACCGGAAAACATGAACACAATCGCCAGCAAGATTGCTGTTGCCATTAAAAAGGCTAACCCGGAGGAAACCTGCTCTGTTGAAATCATGCAATATTCACTCGGCATTATATTAAATACGCTGCTAATCATTACCGCTACAGCAATGATCGGCTTGCTTACGGGCCACTTTGGTGAGTTCATGACCTTCCTTCTGTGCTGCTCCATTCTTCGCCTAACATCAGGCGGATTTCACCTTAAGACGGCGAGAGCCTGTAACCTTTTTTCTATTCTCTTATGTACACTCATTCCTTATCTTTTCAGCTTCTCGGGAGCGGCTCTTACGGTCATTAATATGACAAGCCTGCTTATCATGCTTCTATTCGCACCTAACCCGGACAAAAATGCCCGGATGCCGGTGAAATTATATCCGCTGCTCAAGATAATTTCTATTCTTCTGGTAAGTCTTAATTTTTTTATTCATTCGTCTGTCATCGGATTGGCGTTTATCGTTCAATCCTTAACAGTAATACCATGGATAAGGAGGGAAAAACAATGAAAAAGTCGCTTGCCAAGCACGCTTCCTCAATCCTTGCCGCTTCTTCCCGGTTATTCGTTTCGGTTATGAAGCCAATGTATCACAGTCCAGAAGCACCAAAGGAACTCCGTAAGTAATTCAACAAGGATGGGGAAAACATGCGTGTCTTACAAAACGACGGTTCTTCCCTGGATATCCGGGAGGAAGACATATTGTATTTTTCCAGCTACAAAAATGCAATATTCGTCCATACGAAAGAAGGCGAATTTGTTTTCCCCACTACTCTTTCTGATCTGCTGATTGCTTACAAGGGTAAAGGATTCGAACGCCTTGACCGTAATAATGTGGTTAGCCTGAATAAGGTGAACACGTATGACGCCGAGCGCAAAATTGTCCACTTCACTGAAGGCGGACAATTCGCAACAGTATCGGAGTCTAACGAACCCCGGATCAAGAGGTTTCTTTCCACACACTTGAGCGAATCAGGTGACTGATTGAGTTGCTGTATGCCGTATCTTTCGGAAATCCCGGTATCGTTATCGATACCGGGATTTTTGCTTGGGCGGGCAAATATTATGACATATCAACCATGTTATGTAAAGAGTAATTCGCAGGGTGAATACCAGGAGACGCCTTTCCTTCCAAATGGTACCATTTAAATAGATTAGCTATAATTTAGCATATTATACCTACCGATGGAGGAATCTAATGGATTATTATTTTCATCCTTCTCCGCGCCCCTCATCACTCGAACTACTATCTGACGAGCAGCTATTGAACATCTATGAATTGGCGGTGGAGGCTAAAGCTTCGCCTGATTTTATTGAGATCATCACGAGTATCCTTTCCGGAAGAAAATTAATCCCCAGCGATCATTTGGACACGTGAGCTCAATAATATCAGTTCATTTCTACATATACCCGGGTAACGCTGCATATTCAATACAGCACAAAAAGCCATCCTCTTCGTTTAGAAGGGATGGCTTTTTGTGAGCTATTCAATAACTTCTGTCTTGAACACATTGTCCAGTTTACCGCCAAGTCTTTTCTTCAGCGGTACCTTAATGTCACGGCTCAGTTCTTTGAAGAAGGTATCCACATCGCAGTTTACATTTTGGGCCATAACGATAACCGTACCGTCTTCCACAATGTTACGGTTGACTTCCTCCGGCACATCAACTTCGATGTCATACTTCTTCGTCAAAGTTTTCAGGTACCTCGCAAAAATCTCGAGCAGTTCCTCATTGTTGAAGTTCTCGACCGCTGCTTTTCCCTTAGGTGTAAATTTTACGTTAATTCTCATTCATGGATTCCCCTTTTCTGTCGAACCATTTTTTGTTGGCTTATGGATCAGGATGAATAGATGGCTGCAAGAAAGGGCAACATTATTCATTTTGTAAACCGGCTCGTTTAATACTCTGTAAGAATATCTTTTACAACTTCTTTTAAACCCATACAGCCTTGTCTAAAATCTGCTGCAATGTTCGCCATTCCGGCACACCTATCACTATCATAACACAAAAACAAAACACTCCTCCATTGGATTTTCATTTCCAATAAAGGAGTGCGTGCTGAACGCGCTTACCCGATCTTATTATTCCGCAGTACAACAAAAGCAAATTTGAACAAATGTGCGTATAATCTTTTGTTAAAGAACAGCAGACTGATGCTCATTTTATTTTTGAAGCCAAGCGTATTGTCCTGGAAAAACGGGTTGATATTATTTTTGAGAAAGCCAATAAATTCTTCACAGCGTTCATCATTAACCTTCATGCCTTTTTTAATGTAATAGTTATAGTAGTTAAAGCCGTACTCCACTACATTATCCAGGTATTGCTTCGATATATCATGATAAGGGGTATTGTTCCCGTCCGACTTCAGGTCATTGTACCGGTCTATTACAGCCAGGTAGTAGTTATAGAAGCTGTTATCGTCCCACACCTGCGTAATACTGCCGCCCCGCTGCAGATAATAGTATTTGGGGTCCCAGACGCGTACCGATTTGTTGGCATGCTTAAACAGGAAGTACATGGCCCACAGATCCTCATAGATTTTACCGACCGGGAACCGGAGATCCGCAAACAGCTCTCTCTTGAACAGCTTATTCCATAGATAGCTTTGAATTTCGATGTCCTCAACGATTTTTTGTACACCTTCCACATTGCTGTAGACAATCTCACCTTCAAAATATTCATACAACGGCTCCGTTGAATCATCCGTCACCACGTAATGCCCGCAGATGGAAATATCGGCGTCATGCTTCTCGCTTAGATTGTATAAGAGCTCAAACATGTCCGGTGCCAGCCAGTCATCACTGTCAGCAAAGCCGATGTATTTGCCTCTGGCAATATCAAGGCCGCAGTTTCTGGCTTCCGAGACGCCGCCGTTCTTTTTATGAATCACATGCACCCTGCTGTCCTGACTTGCATAATGGTCACAGATCTGAGGGGATTTGTCCGGAGAGCCGTCATTAATCAAAATCAACTCAAAGTCCGTAAAGGTCTGCGCCAGTATCGATTCGATACATTTTGGCAAATAATCAGCTACATTATACACCGGAACAATAATACTGATCTGCGGTTCCATTCTAATACCCCCATATTCCTTTAGTATTGCCGCCCTGCTTTGCGTATTTTGAATTTAGCGAGGAGCGGATTAAGCATTTCCTGCAGCATGTCGTTATCCGATCTGCTAAGCCAGAGACCTGCTATAAAAAATAACGGGACCAGCGTAACCGATAGCACAGCAGCGTCTACAATGAACATTGCGTATGAATGCGGAGTAACCATAAAATCAAACTGTCTGGTTACAGCAATGATAATCACGGAAACCAGAAGATTAATGATCCATTTTTTATAGGTAATCCATGCATTTCTTTTCAATAATTTGCTATTAGTGTACCATACTATATCAATTAACCGGTAAGTTAAAGCGATCATAGTCGCGTACAGTACCCCGTAGGCCCCGAACGGAAATACCAGAATTAATGAGAACACAAAGTTGATGGATGTCTCCAGAATCGATCTCCACTGTGTTTTACGGAAATGGCCGACGATGTCAATTACAAGATCTGAGGATAACCGGGCATTGAACAGCAGCTTGACCACAGCAAACAATAGAGGCAAGAGCGTATCAATATAATTGGTATCTTCAATTCCTGCAGTGTAGAGCCTCATAAACGGCAGAATTAGAATCGTAGTGATGGTCAGCAGGGCAAACACCAGTGAGATGTAGGAAGACTCAAAAAGATTAAACATCTTAACGAATTTCGGGAAATTATTATTATATTTTTGTCCTAACGCGAACTTGAAGCTGTCACGGATGGTAAAGGTTACTCTCTCCACCACACCAAAAATCATATTGTACATCATATATACACTTACAACCTTCAGATTTGTGAACAAGGTGAGCAGGACTACATCCGTATTTTTGAATACCAGATAAGACAGCTCGTGGATCAGGACGGAATTTTTTTGGCTGATAGCCTGGTAATCCGGTGTAGTCTTGAAGTTAATCCAATTGTAATGCTTTCTCATATAGAGCTGGTACACAATAATCTGGACAATGGTAATCACAAAATAAACCGCCTGAACGACAATAATATCAAAGCCGTTCAGCATTAAGACGATACGGATGACGTTGTTCAGAATTGTGGACAGCGCGGTTACGGAAGCCTCAATGTAGTTTTTGCCCTCGGCAAGCAGTAACACTCTGAACTTTCCCTGAAAATAATAATTCACCGCTCCGCCCAGCCCGCTCAATAACACAATAGCCATAACGGTGAGGTTGCTGAAGCCTGAACTGACAACAAGGGGATATCCGATTGAGATCAGGATGACCGCGATAAAATAATACCAGCCTGTTTTGCGGTAATAAGACGAGGTTGCAGTCAGAATTTCGTTGATTTTGGACTTATCGTTATTCCCGATATGCTTGTAGAGCGCCTGTATGGAGGCAGCCCCTACCCCTGCTTCCAGTAAGGATAAGTATGTAATAACCTGTACTACAGACGTTATAAGACCGTTTGCCTCCGAACCGTAGGTAAGGATAACAAGACGCGGGATATAGAACCCCAGTCCGATCACAATCAACTGGCTTAGAACACCGACCAATACATTTAATATGCTTTTTTTGGCCATCCGACTCTTTCCCCTTCACACTAATGTGCTTGCTTCAATGTATTGGTGTTCTTTCCGTGAAACTTACTGCACCTTTCATTTTTTACAAACGATTATACACGTATGATTAAAATTTTCATGTCGAAAAATGTAGTAATCTAAAATTTAGATGCGGCAAATGGTAACCCCATATGTATTCGCCCAGCTGTATGTATTTTTAATTGTTAAAAAAGGGCGCCCCCCCTGTTCATCGCATAATTAGCTGCTTTGTAATTAACCATTTTGTAGCGGGGTAGAATCACCTTGATAATAAAACCCGTGGATTGATTCGATAGGAAATTGATTGATGTTGTCTGTAAACAGTGTTATTCTAAAACCTTGATGCAACACAAAATAATGTATTTCCCTCCCCCTATTAATGATCACTATTTTAGCTATAAAGAAAGGTAACACTATGATAAAAGTTGATAACCTGTCCTTCTCATTTCCGCAAAAAGAACTGTACAAAAATATTTCATTTACATTAGAAGAAGCACAGCATTGTGCTTTTATCGGGACGAGCGGCAGCGGGAAGAGCACACTTACGGATATTCTGATCGATCCGGAAAGATATTTGTTCGAAGGCAAGCTTGATATAGAGCCCGATTGCAGAATCGGGTATGTAAGCCAGTTCTCGCAGCTGGATAACGCTAAAGAAACAACGGTTTTTGAATATATAGGCGAAGAATTTATTAAGCTTCAAAATGAAATAAACGCTGTTCTCACTGAAATGGAGACCTCAACTGATATTGAGCCATTACTGGAAAAGTATCAGCTCGCTTTAGACGCCTTTGAATTAATTGACGGGGATGACTTTGAGAGCAACATTAATAAGAAGTTAAATCTGGCAAATCTCATGAAGCTGAAAGAGCTTAAGGTATCGGATCTCAGCGGCGGGGAATTCAAGCTTATCCAGGTTATGAAGGAAATGCTCAATAGTCCAGACGTGTTAATTATGGATGAACCGGATGTGTTTTTGGATTTTGAGAATCTAAATGCGCTTAAGAATCTTATTAACGCTCACAAAGGCATACTGCTGGTCGTAACGCATAACCGGTACTTGCTCAATCATTGCTTCAACAAAATTATCCACCTGGAAAACACGGAAATTCAAGAGTTTGACGGACGTTATATTGATTATAATTTCTCTCTGCTTCAGACTAAAATCGAGGCACAGGAGCTCGCCCTGGCTGAAGAGGAAGAAATCAGGAGAAATGACAACATCATCGATAATCTTCGGGCTATTGCAACCTATAATTCTGAAGCCTCCCGGGGCAGAGCATTAAAAGCCAGAGTCAGATTCCAGGAGAGGCTGGAAGCACGCAGAATAAAAGCTCCGTTCGTAGATATTAAGCAACCGAAGATCAGCTTTGGTGTTGGTCACGAAATGGAAGATACGGTGGTTATAAGTGTCCAGGATTACAGCGTTTCCTTTGATGAATTACTCCTTGAGAATGTTAGCTTCGAGATCAAATCTACGGATAAGGTAGCCATCATCGGTCCAAACGGTACGGGGAAAACGACCCTGCTACGGGAAATCGTTAAGAACAAACATGATTCCATTGAGATCAATGCTGATGCTAAAGTAGCTTATTTATCCCAGCTTCAAGGTGAAATTCTGGACGATTCGAATACGATTCTGGAAGAATTCATTGAGGCGGGGTTCCATACGTATGAGGAGATTAGATCATATCTTGCGAACTATGGCTTTGAAGGAGAAATCCTCACTCAGAAGATAGCTTCTTTATCCGGCGGGGAAAAAAACATCCTTCAGCTAGCCAAGGTGTCTGCCGGTAATGCAAACATTCTGCTGCTCGATGAGCCGACAAGCCACTTGGATACCTACACCCAAATCGCACTGGAGAAAGCCATACAAGCGTATAAGGGTGCCATTCTAATGATTTCTCATGACTTCTACTCTGTCGTAAACGGTATGGATTATGTGTTGATCATCGAGGATAAGACGATCAGAAAAATGAGCATGCGTAAATTCAGAAAGATGATTTATGCCAGTCATTTTAATAAGGATTACCTGGAAATGGAACAAAACAAAAAAGCTGCTGAAATGAAAATAGAGCTTGCTTTGAAGGACAATAACTTTGAACTTGCCAAAGTATTGGCGGAGGAGCTTGAAGAGCTGATTAAGCTGCTGTAAACGTGTGAGATAAAAGCAAAAAGACACTGAAGCGTTAGTCTCAGTGTCTTTTTGCTGTATCAACGTTCTTCCTTTGTTGGTTGATATATGTAGTCTCTCTGACTTTTTCTTCTGGCTCTTCTGTCACTTCTTTGTTTTAATTGCCCAGACGCTTGATGCTCTCAGCAGAGTATATGGCGTTAAAGCTGTCAATCTCTGTGTTGGTTAGTGTTTCTCCGTCTTCAATTTTGCTTTTAACAGCAGCTATATCGCTAAAGGCAGAAAAAGGATTCTTGTTAGGCCATGAACCGCTAAGAAGGTAGTCTATATCAAGCAATATAAGCTCCTGCTGCACGCTGGTTAGTACATTATCTTTGATTGGAAAGCCCGTTTCTATAATTTGTCTTCTTTTTGCGGTAACCATTTTTTTGTGCAGACTGTTCACAGCCATAAATGCCGCAAGACACACAACGAATGCCGATCCCGAAATAATGCCTGTCTTTAGCGTTAAGCCGTTTAATATAAGACTGGCAATGATGGTGATCAAGCACAGAAAAACCGTCTGAACCGTTAATTTAAATTTAAAATTGCGGCGTTTAATAGAAATAGTATGAAGTGATTCTTCCTTCAAAGCACATTCTCCTTTAGTTGGTATAACCCAATCTTACACTTGTTTCACAACAAAAACAAAACCCAATAAACCAAAAGGTTTATCGGGTCAAGAGAAGGCTATTTCACTTATAATGATTCGTCAGTTAATCCTCATCTAGTTGATGCATGAATAATAAAGATACTCTGTCCATTTAGCAGGTTGGCAACTGCGAGGATGGTGTAACCTATGAAATGACCGGGAAAGTTAGGAATTCCGGAAAAGGAAACTTCCATTTTGGGCTTGAAATTAAGGGTTATGGTCTGACTGTACAGGACATTTATTACAATGTGTTTCAAGAAGGCGATAAAGACGGCGGACGGCTCTGGAGCTACACACGTAACTAAATACCGGTAGAGGCGAGAATATCAGTCCGTTCACAGTCAAATCAGTTTTAAGTGTACTTTGTACAATTAAAACAGGGTAATTTAGTCATTTTAAGGATATAAATGTACTCTGTACATCTATTTTCCTCAAAAAAGCCGGTTTCAGGCGTTTTTGGCAAATATAAATGTATAGAGTGCAGTTAAAACCTGCAGCGGAGCGAATTAGCCAGGTCTAATTGCAGAAAGTACAGTTATTTCAGCCCGTTGCATTCATTATGCCATGCCATTAACTACGAAACAGGACAAGTGCGCTCCGAGTAGAAGGAAAGAGGCGATAGATTGTCTCTGCGTGAGGTTATAAACGGAATTGCGGTTTACATAATATCGCAGAATAAACAGAGTTATAAAAAAGACATTATACAAAGATCTTGTATAATGTCTTTTTGCTAAGTTTCGCGAAATAAAATCAGTCATAACAAGAGTTGATTTAGCCAAGTCACTCTTTCAGCATCCGCTTTTCCTTCTACGTATCTTGATCCTTACCCTTTCAAGACACCTTATGCTCAATCCGCAGCTTGTCGGCTACCATAGCAATAAATTCCGAATTGGTCGGCTTGGATTTGGAGATATTAATGGTATAGCCGAATAAGTGGGAGATGCTGTCGATGTTACCGCGGGTCCAGGCCACCTCAATGGCATGGCGGATCGCCCGCTCGACGCGTGATGGAGTGGTTTTGAACTTTTCGGCAATGGCCGGATACAGGGTTTTGGTAATAGCCCCCAGAATTTCGATGTTATTGTACACCATGGTGATTGCTTCACGCAGATACTGGTAGCCTTTAATATGGGCAGGCACACCGATTTCATGAATAATGGAGGTAATGTTCGCATCCAGATTCTTGCCCTTGGAGAGCGGCACAACATTCATATTGGATGATGGTCTTGAGGAGGCGAAGCCCGCCATGCTCGCAGAGCTGCTCATGCTGCCCTGGGTGCCTACAAGCTGACGCACACGGTTAGCAAGGACCTCCATATCAAACGGCTTTAGAATATAATAAGACGCGCCCAGCTGCACAGCTCTTTGAGTGATGTTCTCCTGACCAAATGCAGTCAGCATGATGACCTTCGGCTGCGGGTTAAGATCCATATCACGCAGGCGTTCAAGAACGCCGAGTCCGTCCAAGTGCGGCATGATAATATCAAGGATCAATACATCCGGAATTTTTCTTGCCCCGCTTAGCATCTGAAGCACTTCTTCCCCATTATAAGCGATGCCTGTAACGGTCATGTCTTCCTGTTCCGTAATGTATTCGGCAAGCAAGTTCGTGAACTCCCTATTATCATCGGCCAACAACACTTCAATATTCTGCACTGGCTGCTTCCTCCTTATTCATCTCTGCTTATTGTAGAAATCACATTTTTTACCGCACTCCTTAGGTTTTCGACAGCCAATTTAAATATCCTTCTGTCGAAAATTATTTTTCTTTATTTTTTTTCGCCGTTAGATTATAATTAAATATTTTATTTCATGTTTCGATTTATATCGCTGAGCTTCGACAAAAAAATCTTAAGGCTATACCGCCTTAAGATTATATGGGGAAAGTTCAGTTTGTCCGGCAACCCCGGAATCCTTAAGCATCCACTCAATAAAACAGCCATAACCCGACTTGGGATCATTTACGAACACGTGGGTTACTGCGCCGATTAAACGGCCATCCTGCACAATCGGGCTGCCGCTCATGCCCTGGACAATGCCGCCGGTCTTATCGATCAGACGGGGGTCAGTGATGCGCAGCACCAGCCCCTTAGTGGCAGGCGTCTGCTGGTGGGCAACATGTATGATTTCTACATTGAACCGCTCTACCTGCTGTCCGTCAACAACGGTAAGGATCTGCGCCGGCCCTTCCTTTACCTCACTGCTTTTGGCGATGGGTATCGGCTGCTTATACAGGCTGTGCTCAGGATTTTTAGTCATTTTGCCGAAGATGCCGAAATCCGTATTACTCTGCACATTGCCCAGCACCTGGCTCTCCTTAAGAAAAACTGCACGTTTCTCCCCCGGATCGCCGTCCTGGCTCTTGGAAATCGAAGTTACTGTGGATTGTACGATATGTCCGCTGCCCACCACAATCGGGGTTCCGGTGTTCATGTCCGTAATGACATGGCCCAGAGCGCCATACACTCCCTGCTCCGGAGCATAAAAGGTTAAGGTGCCGACTCCAGCTGCAGAATCACGGATGTACAGCCCCAGTCTCCACACCTTGTCATTACGGTCATAGGCAGGCTTCAGCTTAGCTGTATGCTCCTTGCCGGCACGTTTGTACACAATGCTCAGGGTCTCGCCTGACTTGCCTGCCTTCTCGACCAGCTTTGCAACCTTGGATACCTCGCTCAGCTTCACACCGTCAATGGAAACCATCAGATCACCGGGTATAAGCCCGCTGTTCTCTCCGGGTGAAAGCTTGGACTGCTCAGATACTTCAATTAGATGATGGCCAACAACAAGAACTCCTGCCGACTTTACTTTAACACCAATCGTCTGGCCTCCAGGAATAACCTTAAGCTCCTGGTCTGCTGCTTGAGCCGCCGCTTTGGCCGGCTGCGGACCAAGCTGTGCGGCATGACTCGGGATGGGTCCCGTTACACCGGATAAGCTGAGAAAGAAGGTGAAAAAAAGGCAGGGCATTAACTTCTTGAGGTTCGGCTTCAATGGCTGTCACGCTCCCTTTTGCTTCTTTCGCTTGACGAAAAAGGTGGTCGCCAATTGCGTACCTATAAGATAACCTTGCCCCCAGGCTTTTATTACTGTCAATCATTGTCCCGCCTAGCTTATGGCTGCTTTGCTGTCCTCAGCCAGAGTGAGCATTTCCTGGGCGTGATGCAATGTTTTTTCGGTAATTTCGACGCCGCCCAGCATCCGGGCAAGCTCCATGACCCGGCCATCGGCGGTGAGTGAATCAACTTCAGTCATCGTCCGGCCGTCCTCAACCTTTTTACGGATAAGATACTGATGATCGGCCATGCAGGCTACCTGCGGCAGATGCGTAATGGAGAACACCTGGCATGAGGAGGAGAGCTTAAACAGCTTATCCGCAATGGACTGGGCCGCCCGCCCGCTGACCCCGGTGTCCACTTCATCAAAGACCAGTACAGGAATAGCGTCTGTCCGGGCAAAAATACTCTTCATCGCCAGCATAATCCGTGAGAGCTCACCGCCGGAAGCGATTTTGCCGAGCGGCCGCAGCGGCTCACCCGGGTTCGGCGAGATCATAAATTCAGCACTGTCGATACCCTGGCGGGTAAGCCGGTACCGGCGCTCCTGGTACTCGACCCCGCGCGGGTCCTCCATAAGGTCAAGCTTGACCTTCAGGGAGGTACGCTCCATTTGCAGGTCTTTAAGCTCGCCTTCAACCTGGGAGGCCAGATCGGCTGCACATTGCCTGCGTGCTTCACTGAGCAGCTGTGCCGCTTCCATTAAGGTGTTGAGCAGGCCGTTGCGCTTTGCGGTCAGCTTCTCAATATACTCATCCTTATTCTCCAGCAGGTCCGTTTCCCGGTGTATCTGATCATAATACGCCAGAATCTGTTCCACACTGTCCCCGTATTTACGGCGGAGCCCGTTAATCAGATCAAGACGGTTCTCGATCTCCTCCAGCCGTGCCGGATTAAATTCGATATCCTCGCGGTAATCACGAAGCTGGAAAGCGGCGTCCTCCAGCTGATAATAAGAGGATTGCAGCTGTTCCAGTACAGTACGCAGCCCCTTCTCGTCATACCGGACTGCATCCTCCAGCCGGGAGATTACTTTATTGATGGATTCCAGTCCCTGTTTCTCATACAGCAGGTCGTATGCACCAGATACTGAATCCATCATTTTCTCACTGTGGGATAGTTTGACCCGTTCTTCAGCAAGTAATTCATCTTCTCCCGGTTTTAACCCTGCAGAAGAAATTTCCTCTAGCTGAAAACGGTACAAATCCAGCATCTGATAAGCCTTCTGGCTGGATTCCTGAAGCTCCCGCAGCTCCTTCTCGACCTTGGCAAAGGCGGTATACTTCTCCTGATAATCTGCCTTCAGCGGGCCTATAACGGCCTCCCCGTAGGTATCCAGCAGGCCGAGGTGGCGCTCCGCCTTAAGCAGGTTCTGATGCTCGTGCTGGCCGTGAATGTTGACCAGCTGTTCGCCAATTTCCCGCAGCATGCTGAGATTGACCATCTGGCCGTTAACACGCGAAGTGCTTTTGCCGGTTGATGTAATCTCACGCCGTATAATCAGATGCTCCTCCGCATGTGCATCAATGCCCAGGCGCTCCAGCATCTCCCATACCGGGTGACCGCCCGGCAGGCTGAACAGCGCTTCCATTTCCGCCTTATCGCAGCCGTAACGGATGGAATCGGCAGACCCGCGGCCGCCTGCCACTAGGGCAAGCGCATCAATAATAATGGATTTCCCGGCACCAGTTTCCCCTGTAAGTACATGAAATCCGGGATAAAAATGGACGTCCACCGCTTCAACAACGGCCAAATTGCGGATCGACAACGTTTCTAACACTAATCCTGCACCTCCGAAAAGAATCCCATGAATGGATAGCTCTTACATCTATTTAGATCAGGAGATATATCCCATAATTTGCGAAATGACATCCTTGCTGTCCTCCGGCAGGCGGCAAATAATCAGAATGGTATCGTCACCCGAAATGGTTCCCATAATCTGCGGCCAGTCGATATTATCAATCAGTGCAGCCACCGAATTGGCTGTACCCGGCAGGCACTTCATCACCACAAGATTGACTGAGGAATCGATATGGACGAAATTGTCCACCAGTACTCTTTTCAGCTTCTGGGTAGGGTTGTAGCGCTGGTCTGTCGGCAGAGAGTATTTATATCTTCCGTCATCCATCGGCACCTTGATCAGAAGCAGTTCTTTGATATCGCGGGAGACCGTCGCCTGGGTGACCTGAAACCCCGCTTGGCGCAATTCTTCCACCAGTTCATCCTGTGTTTCAATTTCTTTATGCGTGATGATCTCACGAATCTTGATATGCCTGTGTCCCTTCATTATTACCTCCTGTATTGTACAAAAATATAAGTATTAAGCGGACTCGCCGTCATCCCTGCCAAAAGAGATCACATGAATCGCGGACGATGACGTGTTGACATACAGCACTCCGCTGCAGTCAGGATAGATCAGCAGATATGGCAGAAGTGTATCCCGGAGCGCACTCCCCGTGAATTCAAGCTCCTTCCGGGGCCGCGACAGAATGACCAGATAATACGAGCCATCCTCTTTACCGGCTACATAATCAATGAACAGCCGGCTGTACATGGAGGCACCGTCTACATTAAAAGACAACGGGATCTTGAGCTTACCGCCAATCACCTCATATCCTGCCGCCTCCAGCCACTCGATGGAGGGGTGGGGAGCAATCACATTGTTGATCGGCACCCGGTCCTTCAGAAAGGAGCTGGGTGAGCTCTGCAGCCAAAGGTATATCCGGTAGACCAGAAATATCACGGCTGCCAATCCAATAAGCGCAACAACGGCTTTGTCAGAGCTTGCCACACAAATCACCTCGGTGATTTATTCGCCCAGCCGGGCTTGAACTCCTGCTTCTCAGCAGCGCCTGCTGATCCTTCGTAATGATATGAGGGTACTTCTCAAGCAAAAGAAACTCATCGTTTCTTCGATGAGTTTCCGTTAGCCCCCGCAGTAAAGGTTGCTGCCGCTTCTTTGATGACGGTGTCGGCCAGAAGCGCGAAGCTGCCTTCCGAATTGCGCGGAGATGAAGTCTCCTGTCGCTCTTCGCTTTCAGCAGCTTCAGCCTCTTCTTCCCCCAGCTTCCAGTGTGCGAGAAATTCGATATTGCCTTCTCCGCCGGTAATCGGCGAGAAGGTCAGGCCGGCGAGCCGGTAGCCTAGCTCTTCGGCCATTGTCAGCACATTGACCAGCACTTCCTTATGTACTGCCGGATCACGCACAACGCCGGATTTACCGACCTTCTCGCGGCCGGCCTCAAACTGCGGCTTAATAAGCGCAGCGATATCCGCCGGACGGTTCAGCAGCGCTTTGAGCGGAGGAAGGATGATCTTAAGTGATATAAAGGAGACATCTATGCTTGCAAAATCCGGCACCGGCCCGTGCAGATCAGGCGGAGTCATGTAACGGAAATTCGTCCGCTCCATTACACTAACCCGCTCATCATTGCGCAGACTCCAGTCCAGCTGGTTATAGCCGACATCAACAGCATAGACATGACTTGCCCCATGCTGCAGGGCACAGTCCGTAAAACCGCCGGTGGAGGAGCCGATATCCAGCATAACGCGGCCGGTCAGATCAATCTCAAACCTGCGGAGCGCCTTCTCCAGCTTGAGCCCGCCGCGGCTGACATACGGATGCACAGCACCCTTTACCTTCAGGACTGAGCTGCGGAGCACCTTCATGCCCGCCTTCTCGATCCGTTCCTCGTCAGCCAGTACAAGGCCGGCCATGATGGCTGCCTTGGCCTTTTCCCGGCTCTCATAAAAGCCTTGTTCCACCAATAATACATCGATCCGTTCTTTAGGGTGTTCCATGTTCATCTCCTGATCGTTCTTGGGTCAACCGCTTCCTGCCTTCCAGGCTTCAGGAGGTGGAGGTTGACTTATACGTATATTTGCTCAGTGCCTTCATGGCTTTGATCCGTGCACAGAGCGCTTCAACTGTAAGCCCGGTCTGCTGGCGCTGCTCTTTAACTGAGCCGTGCTCAATAAAGAGGTCTGGCACTCCCATCAGATGCACCCGTGTATCGTACATCTCCTGTGACGCGTAGAATTCCAGTACAGCACTGCCCAGGCTGCCCGCTTCACAGGCTTCCTCAATGACAACCATTGAAGTCCCGGCATTGGCCAGCTCAAGCAGCATGGAGTTATCAAGCGGCTTCTGGAAGCGTGCATTCACCACAGCAATCTGTACGCCTTCACGCTTAAGCAGCTCAGCTGCTTCCTCGGCAACCTGGACCATTGGCCCGCAGGCAAGCACAGCATAATCATCTCCGGTGCGCAGTCGCTCCCATGAACCGATTGGAATAGTCTTCAGCTCTTTGTCCTGTGCAACGCCGGTTCCGTCAATCCGCGGATAACGGTAAGCAATCGGACCGTCATTGTATTCCAGCGCCGTCTTCATCATATGGCGCAGCTCATTCTCATCCTTAGGCATCATGATGACCATATTCGGGATATGACGCATAAATGCAATATCGTAAACGCCCTGATGCGTCTCGCCGTCCGCCCCGACAAAGCCTGCACGGTCAATGGCGAACATTACGTTGGCATTGTGGCGGCAGATATCATGCAGAATCTGATCATAAGCCCGCTGCATGAAGGTGGAATACACCGCAAAGACCGGCTTCATCCCTTCCATAGCCAGCGCTGCGCAGAGCGTTGCCGCGTGCTGCTCGGCAATACCGACATCAATCATCCGGTCAGGGAATTCCTTCGCGAACGGGAAGAGGCCAGAGCCGCCCGGCATAGCCGGGGTTACAGCAATCAGACGTTTATCCACACGGCCCAGCTCAATCAGCGTCTCTCCGAACACTTCCGTATACATCGGAGGCTTGCCGACCGCTTTCAAAGGCTGTCCGGATTCAATTTTGTATGGAGAAATGGCATGCGATTTGTAGAAATCAGTCTCGGCCGGCTTATAGCCTTTGCCTTTGGTGGTCAGTACATGCACCAGCACCGGACCGTTGACATTGTCTGCCTGATGGAAGGTGTCAATCATTTTCTCAATGTCATGCCCGTCAATCGGACCGAGATAGGTAAAGCCCAGCTCGTCAAACAATACACCGGGAACCATCATATATTTGAGGCTGTCCTTCAGCTTCTCTGCTGTCTTAGCCAGCTTACCGCCGATCGCCGGAATTCTCCGGAGCAGTCCTTCCACTTCGTCCTTGGCCCGCAGATAATGGCGGTCGGAACGGATTTTGCTCAGATAGTTGTGCATAGCCCCGACGTTAGGAGCGATGGACATCTCGTTATCATTCAGGATTACCATCAGCTTACGGCGTTCATGGCCGATATGGTTCAACGCTTCAAAGGCCATCCCGCCTGTCAGCGCCCCGTCACCGATCACAGCAATGACTTTGTTATCCCCGCCCTTGAGGTCACGAGCCATAGCCATACCCATTGCTGCAGACAGGGAGGTGCTGCTGTGTCCGGCTTCCCACACATCATGTTCACTCTCCGTACGCTTGACGAAGCCGCATAGACCGTCCTTCTTACGAAGCGTGTCAAAGCGGTCCTGCCGTCCGGTCAATATTTTGTGGACGTACGCCTGGTGTCCTACATCATATATCATTTTGTCCCGGGGACTGTCGTAGCAGTAATGCAGCGCCAGCGTAAGCTCCACTACCCCCAGGTTGGATCCCAGATGCCCGCCGGTCACAGTGAGCTTCTCAATCAGAAACGTACGGATCTCTTCTGCAAGGGAATCCAGCTCTGGCACCGATAAAGATTTGAGTTGCTGCGGATCATTTATATTTGGAAGCAGCACGAGTCTTCCCCGCTTTCCTAGATGTTGTAAAATATAAACCCCATTATAACACAAACGAAACGGCTGTCGAAATACAGCCGCTTCGGAAATTTCACTAATGATCCCTTGACATCAGGTAAGATGCAATTTCCAGCAGGCGCGAATTGTCCTTAAAGCCTCCGCCAAGCACGGCGCTGCGGGCGGCTTCTGTCAGCTTCTCCACTTCAGCCCGGGAAGCCTCAAGCCCGATAAAATACGGATAGGTCACCTTCTGCTGCTTGATGTCACTGCCTGTCTTCTTGCCAAGCTTGCCCTCATCACCGATCAGGTCAAGAATATCATCCTGCACCTGGAAGGCGAGGCCGATCTGTGTGCCGAATTCGCGAAGCGCTTCCAGCTGTGCCGGGTCAGCGCCGGCAATCCGTCCGCCGGCCAGCAGGGAGAATACGATCAGATCGCCTGTCTTATGACGGTGGATGTACTGCAGCTGCTCCAGACTGGTCAGCCCCTGCTCCCCTTCCATATCAGCCACCTGTCCTCCGACCATTCCGCGCGGGCCGGCCATTTCTGCCAGCTCCTCTACAATGGAGAGGACCTGCTCCGCAGGAACGCCATATCGGCGGGATGCCTGGACCACGCTGTAAAATGCATGTGTCAGCAGCGCATCACCGGCAAGAATAGCGGTTGCTTCGCCGAATACTTTATGATTGGTGAGCTTCCCCCGCCGGTAATCATCATTATCCATAGCGGGAAGATCATCATGAATCAGCGAATAGGTATGCACCATCTCTATGGCTGCTGCTACCGGCAGAGCCGCTTCACGGCTGCCGCCAAGCGCCTCACAGGCGGCGACGACGAGCAGCGGGCGGAGGCGTTTGCCTCCGGCCTGCAAGGAATAGTTCATCGCGTCCTTCAGATGTCCCGGAACGGTCCACACCGCTGGAAGAGTGGTCTCCAGCTCCTGCAGCACCGCTTCCGTAACTCCTGATATATACGTGCTTAACGGCTGGCGTTCTCCGCCTGCCGCATGTAGTTCAGGGCTATGCTCAGACCTGCTCATCACTGTCCCCTTCCAGCCGGGCGCCAAAAGGCTTCTTGCGCAGCTCCCCGTCCATCTCGGTAATCATTTCGATCTTACGCTCGACCTGCTCCAGCTTGCTTCCGCACAGCTGCGACAGCTTCATCCCCTGCTGGAACAAATCGATTGCCTTCTCCAGGGGAACGTCACCGTGCTCAAGCTCACGCACGATTTCCTCCAGCCGCTCCATAGCTCCTTCAAAATCCAGTTCCGCTTCCTTCGTCATCGTCTTTGCCATCCTCCTTCATTCCCCAGACCTGGCAGCTTAGCTGTCCGTCATTCAGCTTTATGTTGACCACATCGCCAAGCTCGACTTCCTTCAGCGATTTGATTAAATGCTCTTCCTTTTCGTCATACACGAGGCTGTAGCCGCGTGACATGACCTTCAGCGGGCTCAGCGCGTCGAGCGAGCGCAGCTCCGAGACGTAGCGCGCACGCTTGTCCCGCAGGCGCGCCTGCATCGCACCCGCAAGCGTGCGGGTGATGCTCTCGGTGCGCTGCCGGGCCGCATTCACGCTGGCCTGCGGGTGGAACCGCTGCAGCCGTGCGCGCACCACCGCCTGGCGCTCCTGCGCGCGGCGGTGCCGGGTCTCTGCTGCGCGGCTCAGCGCCGTGCGCAGCATGTCCAGCCGCTGCGCGTGCTGGGCCAGCTGGCGGCGCGGGCCGACCAGCTCAAGCGAGCGCTGCAGCGAGGCCAGGCGCTCGCCGCCGCGCTGGGAGCGGCGCAGCAGGCCCTGCCGCCGCCGCTGCTCGGCGGTGCGCAGCCGCGCAGCGAGCTCGGCAGCCTCCGGCCCAGCCAGCTCGGCCGCCGCCGTAGGGGGCGCCGCCCCCAGACCGGCGG
>NZ_CCDG010000072.1 GCF_000723885.1 Paenibacillus camerounensis | reverse complement strand
CCTCTTCGCGCGGATAACTCTTTTTGATCTCGCGGATATCGCCCTGCACCACCGTATTGGAACGGTCGAGAATTGTAATGTGCCGGCACAGCTCCTCCACATGCTCCATCCGGTGGGTGGAGAACAGGATACTTGTTCCCTGGTCACGCAGCTCTTTGACCGTATCTTTCAGCAGCTCCACATTGACCGGGTCCAGTCCGCTAAACGCTTCATCAAGCACAAGAATCTTCGGCTTATGGACAACGGCGGCGATAAAGCCCATTTTTTGCTGATTACCCTTCGACAGCTCTTCAATTTTCTTGTTGTAGTACTCAGGAACCTCGAAACGGTCCAGCCAGTAACGCAGACTCTTGTCCGCATCGCCTGCGGCCATGCCGCGCAGCCGGGCAAGATAGATAATCTGGTCGCTGACCTTCACCTTCGGATATAGACCCCGCTCTTCGGGCAGATAGCCCATCAGATGCTGCAGCTCGTTGCTGAACTCCTTGCCGTTGTAGAGGATTTTACCCTCATCGGGATAAATCAGGCCAAGCACCATACGCATTGTAGTCGTTTTGCCTGCCCCGTTTGCTCCGAGCAGCCCGTAAATCTCGCCTTGCTCCACCTTCAGATTAATTCCGTTAACCGCTGTCTTATCGCCGTACTGCTTCACTACCTGTTCCAGCTTCAAAGCTTCCATTGGTTAATCCCCTCTCTTCTGGTCTAACAGGACCGGACGATGTCCTTGTGTCCATAGGCTAAGTATTTCATCCAGCTCCAGTGCCCGGCTCTTGAGTACCTTTACGCCCAGATCCAGGATGCGTTTCTCATTCCGGGAAAATTCCCGGGTTATAAATGAAGCCACTCCAGGCTGCTCCCAGCCAAAATGCAAGGCTTCCGGAAGCTCTGACGCCAGCGCCTGCAGCTCCTCTTCATCCGCTGCATTCACCCATACCTCATTCCATAAACCGAACAGGCTGTCTTTCTCGGCCATGCCGAGCAGCTGTCCCTGGTGCATAAGTACAATATAATCGGCCAGCCGTCTTACTTCTTCGACGATATGGGTACAGATCAGTACTGTTGCATCCGTATCATCCATGAACTTGCGCAGCGTTTCAATCATGATCTTCCAGGCAAACGGGTCCAGTCCGGAAGAAGGTTCATCCAGCAGCAGCAGGCGGGGCCGTGCGGCTAATGCCGCAGCAATCTCGAATTTGCGCCGCTCGCCCTTGGACATCTTGCCCAGCCGGGCATCCTGCGGAATTTCCAATTTCCGGGCCAGCTCCTCATAATACTTCTGGTCCCAGGAAGGATACCACTGCCTGCGGAAGCCTGCCGCCTCCTCTGCCGTCCAGAAATTCTCCTCGGCCTGTGAAGTCTCCGGCACATAAGCCATATGCTGGCGGATCTCCAGCGGCAGCCCTCCGGGATGACCCTGTTCAAACCAGCGGATCTCGCCTTCCTCCGGGAAGCTCAGCTGCAGCAGCATATGCAGCAGCGTGCTCTTACCGGAGCCGTTCTGACCCACCAGCGCAGTAATGTAGCCTTGCGGAAGGCTAAGATTAAGCGGCCCGATTGTCCGCTTATGCCGCTTCTTGCTTACCTCCCGCAGCTCTATGGCCTGCTGTACCATGAAACGCCCCCACCCTTCATGACTGTGTGTTATATTTATGCGCTACAATTTCTGTAAACATCCGGGCCAACTCCTCTGCGCTGCACTGTACAGACAATCCAACATCGACTGCACCCTCCAGCGCTTTACGGATCGCTTCCCGTTTGTACTCCTCCATCGCTCCTGCTCCGACATGGGAGACGAACGTACCGGTTCCCTGTCTGGTCCGCAGCAGCCCCTCATTCTCCAGATCCTGATAGACCCGGCGGACTGTAATGACGCTGCATTTCAGTTCACCTGCAAATTCACGGATAGATGGAAGCAGCGTTCCTTCTGTAATATTGCCGCTGATAATCAGTGAGCGCAGCTGAGTCTCAATCTGATGGTACAGCGGCTCGGCACTGTTTTCGTTGATTTGAATAGGTATCCACATCCTTACCCCCGCCCTCTCATACGAGATCGCGGCTCTTAAGCCGGTGTATCGTCCATGCGGAGAACAGCTGTACCGACAGGGTTCCGAGCACCAGTGTTCCCCACATCAGCGGGGAGAGCAGCCCCCACTCTTTCGAACAGCTGACGGTGTATAGAATAAGATTTCCGCCTGCCAGCCAGGTCAGCACTGCCGTCCCGATGTAAATGAACGTAAAGAGCATTACGTAGATAAAATAAGCTTTACCGCTTGCCAGCAGCTCGATAAAAATGTAAAGCCCTGAAACAATCAGCCCCAGCCCGATCCAGGTTAGCGTAAAGGCAAGGTAATCCGTAAACGGCAGTTCCTTACGCATATTACTGCTGAAGGCATAGATGAGGCCGAAAAAAATCGTTCCGTTCAGCCCGATAGAGCTGACTGCGTTCAGCTTTCTTTTGCAGAGAATCACAGCAGTTGGAATAGGCAAGGTGCGCATATAGGCCAGCATCCGGGTATAAGAATCTTCTGTTAGGTACTTCATCGTCCGCTTAGAAAAGGTGAACCCCAGCATCGGAATGACTGTCATGAACATGATGTCGGCCAGAATCTTCCCGTCACCGTTATCCAGCGTATCCTGGATGATCATGCTGGACAGTCCGCCCATGTAACCCATGAACAGCAGTGACCACAGCAGCATCCATAATAGCTTTAGCCTATCGCCGTCAAAGTCACTTCTTACAATGATCCAAGCCTGTCTAAAATTTGTCATATCGCTTTAACCTCGCTTTAATTCAGCAGATATACGGCACATTGCATTACAGGAGTTCACTAAAGCATTTGATATGCTGTCGATGTTCAGTGTGTTTACTGTGTGCTTACTGTGTGCTTACTGTGTGCACAGTATATGCCCTGTATTTTCCAACGTCAATAGTTTTTCTAAGAAAATCTTGGGATTTTGTCCTGAACCCGTTTATGCTACTGTGAGGATACAGCTTGGAACAAGTTAATTCAGGGGAGGCATATATGTTAAATCATCCTTGGTTTACAGTGCAGCGCATAGACGAGCAGACCTTTGCCATCAGTGAATACGGGCACTGGGAGAAGGTCCATTCCTTCCTGCTGCTCGGACAGCAAAAGGCTGCCCTGATTGATACGGGGCTCGGCATCAGCAATATCTCGGAAGTAACCAGGCGGCTGACCCCGCTTCCGGTCTCTGTCCTCACACCCATGTCCACACCGACCATATCGGGGGTCACGGGCTGTTCAGCGATAGTTATGTACATGAGGGGGATTGCAGCTGGCTTGTGGATGGCATACAGGGCTTATCTATTGAACAGATTAGAGCAGATCTGGTGCGGGATTTGAGCCTGCCGCTGCCGGAAGGCTTTAATGCAGACACCTACACACCTTATCGCGGCAAACCGGCCGGGCTGCTGAGTGATGGACAGATTATTGATCTGGGCGGGAGAAGCCTGGAGGTGATACATACGCCGGGCCATTCACCTGGACATGTTTGCTTTTATGAGAAGACCTCCGGTTATTTGTTCACTGGGGACCTGCTGTACGATGAAACGCCGGTTTACGCCTTTTATCCTTCAACAAGCCCTTCGGATCTGGTCCGTTCATGGGAGCGGATCGCTGAAATACCTGGTGTCTCTACAATCTATGGCTCGCACAATACGCTGGGGCTGGACCCCTCCATTCTGGCCGAGGTGAAGCAGGCGGTTAAGACACTGCGGGAGAACAATCTGATCTCGTTCGGAACGGGAATTCATTATTTTAACGGGTTTAGTGTGCGGTTCTAGGAAAATGGAGCAGGAAGGCTAAGAGGGGGATGGCGGGGGTTGGCGGATTCGGAGTTGGTAGAGATTAGCGGAGGTTAGCGGAGACTTATTGCTCGGACCTAAGGGTGGCGGATAGGCTACTTGAAGATAGATTAAAGGGACGGGGGCTATTAGTATTCTGCGTTTGCGGACGTAGCCGTGAAGGCTGGAGTTAAAGCGCACGTGGAGTTTTTGAGCCCCTCCTGCGAGCAACATCAAAGGGATTTTTCCCTCTATTTCTTCCAATCCACCCTCCTCCAATTCACTCTCCTAAGAGCACGATCAATGGGATTTTCATCGTGGTCTGCCCATTGGTCTGCCCGTTGGTCTGCCCGTTCCTCCCCACCAGTCCACCCGACAGCTGCCTCAGCACAAAAAAATGCCTGCACAGCAGCCACTCCCCAAGGAAGTAACTGTGCACAGGCCGATTCGCCTTACATATAGAATTTAGAAGCCCCAGATGGCATCCCAGACCGGCTTGGTGTGGCCGCCCGGATAAAATATGTACAGCAGCACATATACCGCAACTCCTGTGATAGCTGTAATAAACCAGGTCACAGCCGTGATTCTGCCCAGCTTGCGGTGCTTCGCATATTTAGCCTGATAGCCCCATACGAGCGTCGTAATTCCGAACACGGCGGCTACCGTAGCAAGCACGATATGGAAGATCAGAAAGACGTGATACAGCGTCGACAGATGATCCGGCCCGCCCCAGGATGTATTTCCTACAAATATCGTTCTAGACATGTACACAATGAAAAATAGGGTAGCAGCTACAGCGGCGGCGAACATTGTTTTCTTATGCGCTTCGCGTTTGCCCACGATAATCTGTCTCCAGCCGATCGCCACCAGCACCGCACTGATTACGATGAACGATGTGCTGATCGTTGGAAACACTGTAAAGATATCCATGATTGTCCTCCTCGGCACTTACCAGCTATACCCGGGTTAACGCACCATCCCCCAGCTCGCCGGATGGGCCGGAAAGTTCCGGATCGTCTTGCCCGTTCTCTTTTTTATACCAATGATAGAACACATAAGCAAGCATCGAGGCAAAAATAAATTCCTGGATGAACTTCATCACGATTCCGCCGACCTGCTGATCCACCTTGGGTGACAGCCCTCCAAAGAACCCCGGTCCGCCAAAAGCCTGCAGCAGCGCAGCCGGATCACCGGATACACAATAGCCCATCGCCTGCGCCCAGACATTGGGATCACTATAAGTCGCATAAAGCGGCTCAGCCGCGAAAATAATCAGCCCGCAGGCTGGTGTCAGCAGCACCATATTCAGAAAAATAAAGCCGATTTTGACAGGTCCGCCGGCCCGCCGGCTCTCCGGCAGCGGATTAATCAGCGTCCACCACATCAGTGCAGCCGTCACAAAGAGCGCGGCATAATACAACCGGTGTACTGTAAAATGCAGCATGACATAGTCATGAACCGCCGGGATATGATACAGCGAGAACAGCCCGTTGAACAACAGAGCAGCCACTACCGGATGGGCCAGAAAGGATAACCTGCGCAGCGGGTTGGCCTTCACCAGGGCGCGCCAGCACCACTGCGGAATCCCCAGCATCATCAGCGGCACCGCAATCAGATAAGACAGCGCCATACTGACCATATGAAAAGAAAAGAGGATATGCCCCAGCAGGCTGACCGGACCGCCCTGGGCCAAATAGAGCACCAGCAGTCCGCCCATAAACAGCGCCCTCTGCCGGAGGGGAACCTCCGCCGGAGCGGGGAACTGCTGCGCCAGCGGCCCGATCAGCACCAGATAGCCTGCAGCCAGCACAAGAGTACCCGCCAGCAGCAGCGGGCTCCACAGGTCCGCGAAGCTAAAGTATTGCAAGCCAAGCATAGGCCACTTCCTCCTCCGCCAGGTAATTTGTAAGGCATGATGGTGAATTTATGAACAGACCGGCTGCTTCAGGAAGCTCTGTATGCCATCTCCGGCCATCTGCTAAAGATCCCCGACAGCAAAAAAGAGGCAGCAGCTCCCGCCCGCCTCCGCTTTCTTCACATCAATCCCACCACACCCAGTAAAGCGCCATAACAATGCAGGTGCCGGCGATAAAAAAACCGCCCAGCATGAACACAACCGGCAGCAGATGCCCTTTGTCCTTCAGATGCATCCAGAAGCCCATCTGCAGCACCACCTGCAGCACAGCCATTACCAGCAGCAGAATAACAGCAAAGGTGGCATTGACTCCTCCCGCAGCCACAGCCGCGAAGGCAATCAGCGTCAGCGCCACCGAGAAGATAAACACCACAATATGCCGCTGCGGCCCCTCAGGCCGGTGACGGCGCTTCACGCTGCCGCTCTCCTGCGGTTGCTGTTCCGTCGCCATGGCTCAGCCCACCTTTCCAAGCAGGTATACAACCGTGAAAATAAACACCCACACGACATCGATGAAATGCCAGTACATGGCCGATACGTAAATTTTGGGAGCGGTAACTACGGTCAGGCCTTTTCGGGCGAGCTGCCCGATCAGAATGGCAATCCACACAATCCCGAACGCAACGTGTGCCCCGTGGAAGCCGACCAAGGTATAAAAA
>NZ_CCDG010000071.1 GCF_000723885.1 Paenibacillus camerounensis | reverse complement strand
CCACACTCGTCCTTTACTCTCCATCCACCAAGCCACCAACCAACACTTGTCCCTTACTCTCCATCCACCGCGCCACCAGCTTACACTCCTCCTTTACTCTCCATCCGCCACTCCACTAACCAACACTCGTCTTTTACTCTCCTATCCACCACGCCACCAGCTTACACTCCTCCTTTACTCTTCATCCACCAAGCCACTAACCAACACTTGTCCCTTACTCTCCTATCCACCACGCCACCAGCTCGCACTTCTCCTTTACTCTCCATCCACCGCGCCACCGACCCACACTCCTCCCTCACTCTCCATCCACCAAGCCACCAACCAACACTTGTCCCTTACTCTCCATCCACCGCGCCACCGACCCACACTCCTCCCTCACTCTCCATCCACCACGCCACCAACCCACACTTGTCCCTCACTCTCCATCCACCACTACGCCAGTCCGCACTCATCCTTCACTCTCCAATCACTCACACCACCAGTCCACACTCGTCCTTTACTCTTCATCCACCACATCACCGGCTCACACTCGTCCCCCACTCTCCATCCACCAAGCCACCAGCTTACACTCATCCTTTACTCTTCATCCACCACTACGCCAGTCCGCACTCATGCTCTACTCTCCAATCACTCACACCACCAGTCCACACTCGTCCTTCACTCTCCATCCACCACGCCACCAACCAACACTCGTCCCTTACTCTCCGCCCGCCACACCACCAGCTCGCGCACACCCTACTCTTCCCCCGCCTAGCGTCACCTTAACTGCACTCTATACAACTAAAACGCCTGTTTTTCTTAAAAAAAGTAAAATAGATGTATTTCGTACAGCTAAAATGTGCCAAATCGCCGATTTTTGCGTTACTAGCTACTTTTAACTGCATAAAGTACACTTATACGTTGTTAGCAGAAGATTCAGCTGTTTTTAAGTGTACAAACTGCAGCTAAAACTCCGAGGCTGATGAAATGACTCAGCCAACTCGCCGCTCACAGCTCACAGCTCATACCCCCGCCCGTTCAGCAGCAGGGCTGCAGCGCTGCCGGCCAGCAGCATGACCAGCACATTGCTGCCCACCGTCAGCCAGTTGATCGTGTCGTTAATATCAGCCTGCATAACCCGGAAGACCGGAGTCACACTCAGCAGGTTCGCATACTGCTTAAAAGCATCCACCGAAGACGTCCCGATGCTCCAGTGCCAGCTGCCCTGCACAGCCAGAGTAAACTGGGCAGCAACTCCTCCTGCCAGCAGTACTACAATGCAGAGGTGGCTGAGCTGCGGTTTGCGGAATCTTTTACCGGCTGCGAGTGCAAATCCGATCAGCGCATAACCCGCAGGCAGGCTGAGCAGCTTGGACAGCACCAGATAGAGGATGCCGAGTGCGGGGCTTGAGGACTGCTCTATCCGCATCTGATACAGCCCGGCCGGATTCAGGAAGATCTCCAGCAGCGTTGTTGACCATACCGTCATACTGCCCAGGATGAACACGGCTGATTTTACCGCGAACAATGAAGAGGTTCTGACAGGAAGCAGGTGATTAACAGGCATAACACCGGTAAAAAACTCCTTGTACAGATCTGTATAGATATAGAGCGGAACAAGCAGGCCGATCACCATATTCGCAGTCAGCACCAGAAACGCCAGGTCCTGCTGTGTGCTGAACAGAAAATACAGATTAATCAGTGCGCTAAGACCGGTTAGTGAACCAAACACTGCCAGATGCTTTCTGCATTCGAGCTTAAACTGATGAACAAGAATCATATCTTCACTCCCTTTACTTCACAATTTGTTTAAAAACATCCTCCAGATGCATCCCGTACTCCCGTTTGATATCAGCCACAGTTCCCTGCAGCTGCACTCTGCCCTCATCCACAATGGCAATATCGGTGAACAGCGGCTCCACTCCCTGGATCAGATGGGTACTGACCAGAATGGTGCTGTCTGAGGTAAAATGGTCCAGAATAATCTTCATGATCTTATCCCGGGTCGAGGGGTCCACCGCAGCAAGCGGCTCATCGAGTACATACAACTTGGCCTCCCTGGCAAAAGCCAGTGAGAGACTCAGCTGCTCCTTCATTCCTTTGGACAGCGACTTCACCTTATCTTTGACATTCAGGCCAAGCGAGCCGATCATATCCCTGGCTTTATCCCGCCTGAAATCAGGAAAGGCATGCCCGAAAAATGTAACGCACTCCTCCACCGTCATCCACGGATACAGAAACTCATGATCCGGCAGGTAGGATACGATTTGTTTCGTCTCCACACCGGGCTTCTTCCCGTCCACCAGCAGAGTGCCTTCATAATTGCGGAGCAGCGAGACAATCAGCTTCATCAGTGTTGTTTTCCCCGCCCCGTTCCTTCCCAGCAGCCCGACAATTTTCCCGCGCTGAACCTTAAGCTCCAATCCGTTCAGAGCCATTTTTCGGCCATAGCTTTTACTCAGGCCACTGCATTCCAGTATGTTCTCCACAGCCATCCTCTTTCTGCCTTCCTTTCTGTTTAAGCCCCCTGTAATAGCTGCATCAGCTTCAGTTGCTTATGACCGTTAGACCAGCGCCTTCCATACTATCCCTGCACCGTCACCGAATTTTCACATCTCCCTCCCTATGGAATCACCTGTGTCTCCAGCTTATCCGTAACACACCCCGGCATTATTCCAGCCATTACAATATTCCTGTGCTTATGCCACCACTCCCGGCGGACGCAAACAAGCAAGCCCCATCCTGCCTGGTGCTTGCTTGTCTGCTACTAATTCACTTATGTGACCGGTTTAGGTTCAAAAACTTTCTAGCCCCCATCCCGCCGACTCCCTGCTGCCTCTCAGCTCCGTGCCGTAAATTCCGTCACAGCCTCGCTCATCAGGTTCATGCCGAGCAGCAGCTCATCCCGCCCGGGATGGCTGAAGTTCAGCCGGATGCGGTCACCGCCGCCGCTGACGCTGCAGAGCTGTCCGGGGAGGAAGGCAACCCCCTTAGCCTGTGCTACCTTTAGCAGCAGCATCGCATCCAGCCCTTCGGGCAGCGAGACCCACAGAAACATACCGCCTTCCGGCATATCGTATCTGCTGTTCTTCCACGCCGGGCGTTTCAGCAGCTCTGACATCAGCTTAAGCCGTGTGTGGTATTCGCGGTTCAGCACTGCAATGTGCTCACGCAGATTAAACGCCGTGACATCCAGCAGATGATGCAGCAGCCGCTGATTTAGTGAGCTGGACTGCCAGTCCGCCATCTGCTTGGCGGCGGCCATCATAGAGATCAGCTCACGGCTGCCTGCCGCCCAGCCCGTCCGCAGCGCAGGCGCTACGGTCTTGCTGAACGAGCCTATGTAGAGTACATGTCCGGCTTTGCTGACATTTTCCAGCGCATAGAGCGAAGGATATTGTGCTGCCGGGGCTGCCCCGCTGCCTTCTGCCCGCTTGAAATGCAGATCCCCGTAGGAATCGTCCTCAACAATCAGCAGATCATGGGCGATGCACAGCTCAAGCACCTGCTTGCGCCGCTCAAGGCTCCAGAGAATGCCGCTCGGATTAGTGTAGCTTGGTGTTGCAAACAGCATCTTCGGCCTGTGCTGATGAATCTGAGCCCGCAGATGGTCCGGCAGCAGCCCGTTCCGGTCGCCCTGCACCGGTATAATGACTGCCCCCTGCATACGCAGCGCCTGCAAAATCCCCGGTGAGGTCGGATTCTCCACCAGCACACGGTCCCCTGGATCAATATAGACCCGGGACAGCAGGTCAATGGCTTGTTGACTCCCCGTTGTCAGAAGAACTCCGCCTTCTGCGGCAGTCACCCCTTTTCCCTTCAGCCAGTCTCCGGTCAGCCACTCCCGCAGCGGCGCGTACCCTTCAGGATCTCCGTACTGCAGCGCACCCGCATCAGCTGAGATCACAGTCGAGGCCGCTTCTGCAAGCAACGACAACGGGAACAATTCTTCTGCAGGCAGCTCCTCTGCCAGCGAGATTAACGCGCCGCGCCGTGATTGGGTACGGATGCTGAGCTGCGGTGAAGAAATCAACGTATGCGCACGGGCAGAAAACTCATACTTCATATGTCCCCCCCTTCCCTGGTACCAAGAATATTCCAGCACAGCCGGCATTATGTCGCAAATGCTTAGCCTACGCGTAGATTTGCTTGCTCTGCCTTGAGAAAAGCGCGAATTTCTCGATGGCCTGGGCCCTCGTTGTTACATCCAGCTTCACATAAATTTTGCGCAGATAATTATCTATAGAGCGCCGGCTCACTTCAATCTCAAGAGCAATTTTGTCATAAGTGATTCCTTGCACAATCCTCTCCATAATGAACATCTCCGTTTGGGTCAGCTGCATCACGCTGTCCAGCCCGCGTGAGGAGGTTGCCGGCCGGTAGCCCTTTTGAATCCAGTTCAGCGGAACAGACAGAAATCCCTCCCGCAAGCCGCCAATCATTAACAGCAGCTGCCGGGCAGAGGCGCCTTTCGACAGCACACCGCTGGCTCCAAGCTCAAGCAGCGGCTGGAACAGCTGACTGTCTTCCTCATCGGTCATAATAATAATATGCGCTTCCTCACAGCTGCTCTTCAGCTCCGGCAGCACCTGCTCCACATTTCCTTCCGGCATCTGATAATCAGCCAGCACCAGATCCGGCTGATGCTCCTGCACACTGCTTAGACCGTCGCTCCAGGTGGAATACATCCCCAGAACGGCAAGTTCTCCTCCTTCTTCCAATATTAATTTTGTACCTAACATACTTGTGGGATGACACCCCACAATGACCACCCGCCAAACCTTCATCATTACTCCCCCAGACCTCCTGCTATCTATATAATTACTCTGAGTGGAAAGCGCTTTAAGCGTTTCTGGCTTTTACGCAAGCAAGGATGGCTGTCTGTACCTGCTGGTTTCTTCCTTCTTTTACCTTGAATACGCCCCTCAGATATTCCAATCTATAGAAATTGTATCTCAGTACTTTAATAGGATGCAATTACTTTTTCGCCTTTACACTTCCCCCTTTCACTTTTGCGAAACTTGTAAAAGTCTGATAGAATGGGAACTTGAAAAAAAGTGCTTGAGGTGATGTTGAAATGCAACCGCTAGCGGAATCGACCCCTGTACACTCGCGCCGTACTGCAGCGAGAAACGGCCCTTCCGTAAAATGGTTTTTACTGTTCTGGATTGTGATGATCGGACTCGGCGTATATGCTGTCTACAGCTATACCAATCATCTGAAGCTGCAGGTGCTGACCGAGCTCAGTACTCAGAGCCAGCAGCAGCTTAACGTGTTAAAAACCGATTACGAAGCCCGGATTGCCGTGCTCTCCGAGGAGGTTCAGGAGCTGCAGAACACAGTTCAGACCTTTAACGAGCTGCTGACGTTCACTAAGGACAACGCGAGCAACAAAACGGATAACAGCAACAAGCTCTACACACAGCTGAGCGAGGTCAAGCAGCAGCTTGATACACTTAAGAAAGAGATGGATCTGCTGAAATGATGACGCCTGTTAAAAGAGTCAACCGTTTCTTCATGCTTTTGACAGCGCCTTTTATCGGACTAATAATTGTCCTGTGGGGGTATCAGCCCAAGCTTACGCTGGATCTCAATGTCAGCCAGTTTGCCGCTGAGCCCGGTCCGATTGAACAGACAGCGCAGCTCAAGCAGGAGCTGCTTCAGGCCCAGAGCTCCGCTTCCTATACAATTGATGCCATCGGTGCTTCTGCACATCTGTACAATCAGACTACGAATGCGATGAATGCCCTGGTCAACACCGCTGCAGCACAGGTATCCCGGCCGGAATCTATTTATAACCGGCGGATTACTGCCAAGCTGGGCATCCCGGCCGATGTCATCTCCAGTGACCGGATAACCATTGAATTATACCGGCTGAACCCCGGCAACTATAAAGCTTATGCGCTCAAAATCAGACTGAAAGACGTATCCGCAATGAAAATGAGCCTGGCCGGTGACGGCAGCGGTCAGGCTGAAACAACCATGCAGGCGGTAAACCGCTATGGTGCGGTTGCCGGAATCAATGCCGGGGGCTTTGCAGATCAGAACGGCAAGCGGTATCCTTTGTCTACCACCATTGTAGACGGCAAATATCTGTACGGGTTTGAACCGACCTACAAGGATCTCAGCTTTGTCGGCCTCAGCACATCCGGCCGGCTGATCGGCGGGAAATTCAGCAGCAAGTCACAGCTTGATCAGCTTGAGCCTTCCTTTGGCGCTACCTTTGTGCCTGTGCTGATCCAGAACAGCATGCTGCAGCCTATTCCGTTCAAATGGCAGACGAGCCCTGCGCGTGCACCTCGCACCATCATCGGCAAATATAAGGATGACCAGATTCTGGTGCTGGTTGCCGACGGTTATAATGAGAGCGGCAACTCCGGGGCCACACTGATGGAACTGCAGAGCAAGCTTTGGGGCATGGGCGTAGTCGATGCCTACAATCTGGACGGCGGCGGCTCCTCTTCGCTGATTTTTAAAGGTAGAGTCATCAACAAGCCGTCTGATGGAAATCTCCGGCAGGTGCCGACGAATTTCCTCTTTTTTAAATAGCTTAATTTTTAGCTTTTAATCCCGGTCTGGAGCAGGTTATAATCAGGTTAACGATAACAATCCTTTACGGAGGTGTCCTGCATGTCGTTCTCCTTGACCTTTTGGATTGTCACTCTTGTGTTCCTGCTGTTTCTGGCCGGTATTCTGACTTCATCCTACAACGACGACAAAACCAAAGGCTTATAGCTGCTCTCCAGCCTTCATATCCTGCCGACACTTCAAAAAAACGCCGCACATTGTGCGGCGTTTTTTCAGTGTTGGCCTGCGGGGTACACCGCAGTACCGTACTATGTAATAATGTTGCTTGCCGCTTCCCGGAAGAAAGCGGAGAGGACTTAAGCGTGTCTTGGCAGTTGTGTCATCTCCGAAAGACAATCAGAACAAATATAACGGTCTTTATATTCGCTTACGCCTTCCATCGATCCGCAAAATACGCATTTAGGACGGTAGCGTTCCAGAATGATGTGGTCTCCCTGTACAAGAATTTCCACCGGGTCTCCTTCATTCATCTGGTACCTTTTCCGCAGAGACTTAGGCAGAACGATTCTACCCAGCTGATCTACTTTACGAACTACGCCAGCAGGTTTCATATCTTACGTACACCTCTCCTGTTCAACTATTGTATTAGTAGCTACTACTTTTTTCGGCAGTATTCTTCTATTTCGTTATATAAATGTCGAATCCTGCTGAAAAAAATAAAAAATAGTGTCTACTTTAAAAAAGTTCCGGAAAATCGAGCTGCCGAAGCGCTTCATAGACAATAATCGCTGCTGAATTGGATAAATTCAGCGATCTGACTGCCTGGCCCATTGGCATGCGCATCGCGGTTTCCTTACCTGCTTCCAGAATCTCAGGCGGCAGCCCTTTAGTTTCTTTGCCGAAAACAAAGAAATCACCATCCTGGAAAGCAAAGTCTGTATAACGCTTTTCTGCCTTAGTCGTGGCGTAGAAAAAACGTCCCCCGCTGTATTTCTCCAGCACCTCTGCAAACGAATCATGATATTCGATAGTAACGGCATGCCAGTAATCAAGCCCTGCCCGCTTTAGTGTCGCGTCATCAGTCCGGAAGCCCAGCGGGCGGACCAGATGAAGATGGGTGCCTGTAGCTGCGCAGGTACGGGCGATATTGCCGGTGTTGGCCGGAATTTCCGGTTCAACCAGCACAATGTGTAAAGCCATAATCAATAACTTCCTCTCTTTAGGCTGCTTCAGCCCTGATTGGTCAGGTAATAGACTGCTCTGGGATGACAGGCGGACTGGGCAAACACAGCAGAAAACCTTCCGCCTGAGTAGCGGAAGGTCCGGAAAGGTCATACATTAGCCTTGAGTCTGCCGGAAATGCTTCATGAAATCCGAAAGGGCCTTAACGCTCTCATAAGGAACGGCGTTATAGATCGAAGCGCGCAAGCCCCCGACACTGCGGTGACCCTTGAGTCCAATGAAGCCTTCTTGCTCAGCTGCCTTAACGAACTGCTTCTCCAGCTCCTCGGACTGCATCCGGAAGGTGACGTTCATAATGGAACGGCTGCCCGCCTCTGCTACTCCGCGGTAGAAACCGTCACTTCCGTCGATATGATCATACAGCAGACCGGCTTTGTCCCGGTTTTTGGATTCGATGCCGGCAAGCCCGCCCTGCTCCTCAATCCATTTTAACACTTCATTAACCATATATACAGAAAAGGATGGCGGCGTATTGTACAGAGAGTTGTTCTTGTAGTGAGTATCGTAACGCAGAATTGTCGGTATATTCGCAGGTGATTTGGCAATCAGCTCTTCCTTGGCAATGACTACAGTAACCCCGGACGGTCCAAGATTCTTCTGCGCTCCGGCATAGATCAGCCCGAATTTGCTGACATCAAAGGAACGGCTCAGAATATCACTGGACATATCAGCTATCAGCGGAAGGGAGCCTGTATCCGGATACTCCGCATACTGCGTACCTTCAATCGTCTCATTGGAGGTAATATGCAGGTAGGCCGCATTGTCAGCCGGCTTGATGCTGCTCAGCTCAGGAATAGCCAGATACTTCTTGTCCTCGGAGGATGCGGCAATATGCGCTTCACCTACCAGCTTCGCTTCCTTAAGGGCCTTGTCAGCCCAGCTTCCTGTCATAACATAGCTGCCGGCTTGTCCGCTGGAGATGAGGTTCATCGGGATCATGGCGAACTGTGTGCTGGCTCCGCCTTGTACGAACAACACCTTGTAACCCTCCGGATTGCCGAGCAGTGAAAGCAGACGCTCCTGCGCTTCGTTATGCACGGATTCGTATATTGCTCCGCGGTGCGACATCTCCATAATGGACATTCCGCTCTCCCGGAATTCAACAAACTCCGCCTGTGCGCGTTCCAGTACTTCAAGCGGCAGCGCCGCCGGTCCTGCATTGAAATTGTATGCTCTCTTGCTCAAAATTGCCCCCATCCTTTCTCTCCTACGAATATGGATATCGCTATGATAGCAGCATTCCAACACGCCAGCAAGTATAATTATTCACATAAAGCGTAAGATCAGCAGGGGTTAGAACGTGAAAAACTGATAGCTGCGGCTCCAATCCTTGCTGTGACGCGGTAGAATGCTGATGTCCGCAAATACTTCTGGTGAAATGACATGCCGCTCTCCCCAGAGTGCCATCCGCTCCGGACGGAAGCTTCCGCTCTCGCGCACTCCAGCTCTGGCTGGGGTGTGAACCAGCTCCCAGTACCAGTCAGCATCCTCCGGCTCCCAGCCGCCCAGCCGGCAATAAAACGGACGGTCAGGCTGTGCGTTCCAGTGTATACGGTCTCCGGCTACATGCAGCAGCCCGGAGGTATACAGGGATTCGGGTTCATGCACACCGGCTTCTCCCGGCAGTCTCAGCTCATAGCCTTCCCCTGCCGGCGCTCCGTTAATTCCTATAAAGTTATGAATGTATTCCTCTGTATGAATCGGCTTTGACCCTGTGTTCTCAAGCGTATAATCGATAATCAGCCGGTCTTCGTCCAATGAAATCTGTTTATTCAAAATAAAGCTGTAACCCCGGCATTCCGCAGAAATAACCTTGTATGTAATTCCGCAGCTGCTGCTATCTGCAGTCATTTCAGACGGCTGCAACGGATAATCCGCTGTGAAGTCATACGGAATATCCTCCAGCTTCCGGAGCAGACCTACACCCGGCTTGGGAAACCACTCTCCGGCAGCTGCTTCATCATAGCCGATCGTCCGGGAAATGCCGAATTCATTGCATAGCCCCATACCGCCGCTGCCTTGCCCTGGAGTTAAGCTCTCCGGAACACAAAAGGTATGCTTCCCTTCCTCCAGTGTGACCTGGGTAATGAATCCGGTCCAGTCGAACCTGGTTCCGTTATAGATTCCGGGTTCGGCGATGTCAACAGTGAGAATGCCGTTTGAGAGCCGGTGCACCATATGCATTCCTTCCTTTCAGCTAGTTAAGAATGACCTCAAGCTTATGAACCTGTCCTTTGGGCAAGCCACTCAGGAACGTACGCGGAATCAGCAAGCCCTCTGAGACGCGCTGAAGCGTCACCACAGCGCCGTTCAGGCTTACTCCGTGTATTTGGTACTCCCCGTATTCCGCGCTTCCTGCGGCCGTGTAGGCAACCTCCAGCTCAAGTCCGGCAAATAGAGTCCTGATAGATGCTTTGCCGGCATAGTCAAACTGTTCTTTTACCAGCTTCGGTTCCAGCAGCAGGTCACCCAGCCGTCCTTTGATACCGAACACCTCTGTAACCATTGTAAGCAGCAGCCAGCTGGCTGAGCCCGTCAGGTACGTATACATGCCCCTGCCTTGTTCATTGATATACTCCGGAATTCCCGGATACATCCGGCTGAACTCAAAATCTGCACTCAGGCTGTATAAGGAATTAAGCACCTTATATCCTTCCTGTACATATCCGCGTTTATAAAGTGCATTCGCGTACATTATGGTCATATGACTGAACATCGCCCCGTTTTCTTTATGGCCAAAAGCAAAGCCGAAGGCACGGCCCAGGTTCTGCTGGATGCCGCCGAAATCCGAGTTCAGCCGGTAGCCGATTTTTGCGTCGTGCAGGTTCTTTTCCACGGATGCAATCATTTGCGGAATCTGCTCAGGTGATGCTGCATGGCCAAGCAGCGGAAATACCTGTCCCGTAAGGGTCATGCGTATGCCCTCAGCAGTCTCGCCTTCAACCTGTTCACCGTCATTATTGTAATAGCCGTTGAACCAGCCGCCGCCGGCTTGGCTGCTCACCCATTCCTTGCTGCGCAAATGGCCGAAGATCCATTCTGCTTTGCGTTCCAGATCGTCCGCCACCTGTTCAAGCTCCAGCTCTGCCCTGACACCGCTCACCCTGTTCGGCGCAGCGGCATAATAGCGGTTCAGCCGCTCCTGCTTAGCGGATACAGAGGCATAATCAACGGGATCGCCCAAGGAATCCAGCAGCAATACTAATTCTTCCGCCAGTTCCAGCGTGCCGCTTCCGTTACGCGCTTTAAGCGTACGCAGCAGTCCTGCCAGCTCATACAGATTATCTCCGTAAAAAGCGGTAAAGGTGACACTCTCGCCCCGCTGGGCCGCCATATCCAGCCCGTCATTCCAGTCTGCCCCCTCCAGCAGAATATTGTTGTGTCCGCCCACATTAAAGAACGGCACCAGATTCTGCAGCAGAATATGCTCTAGAATAGTCCCCTTATAGATCTTACCGTTATCCGCCAGCAGGCTGCTGCCGGCAGCGGGCTGCCAGGAGCTGTCACGTTCACGGCAGCGGCTCATGAAGGAATCACGGAAATAAGTCTGTTCCTCCAGCAGGAAGTCCAGATCACCGCTCTGGTTCAGATACAGCAGCGTAGTCATGAACGGCCAGGCTCCGTGGTCCATCCACACCCGCGGGATATTATTGCGGTCGGCGATGAACTCTCCGGGCTGCTGTCCGATAATCGTTGCATTGCTTCCGTCGATTCTAACCCCCGCATAATTATTGAACAGCAGGCTGCGTACATCCTCCGGCTCCATGATCATCAGGGCCAAACAATCCTGCCATAAATCGCGCCAGCCGCGGCCTCCGCGGCCATAGTCATGATAAGGCAGGAACGAGTTCCCGTACAGCCTGCGCAGGACCGGCTGCAGAGTAACCCATTTCATCCACTGATCCCTATCGTTATCCCCGGTATGGAAGGATACCGTATTCACTTTATCTGCCCAGTACTGCTTGTTAATGTCCAGTTGAGCATCAAATGCTGCTGCTGAGCCGTACTTTGACATCAGTGCGGCAATATCAATCCGTTCCTCCGCAATTGCCATAACGACTACATAGGAACGGCTCTGTCCGGACTTCAGCGCAGTTGTAGCGAACCTAATCCCGCCCAAAGCTTCATACCCCTGTCTAGGAGCCTCCCCGTCGCAGCCGGCCTGCGGATCAGCGTTCAGCACGACAGCCTCCGGCCAGTCCAGGCTACCGCCTTCACCGATAAACACCTCCTGCACCGGGAAGAATCCAGCCGGCTGTATGCCCTCTTCCTCAGCACCTAATACTCCGTAAGAGGTGTAGTTAATCCGGTGTCCCCGCTCATCAAAGGAAAGAGCCGGTTGAACCTCGACACCGTATTGCGAAGTATAAATCCGGTTGAGCAAAGAAGTAACATGCCGGTGGTCACGCAAATCGTCTGCAGAACGGGCATACAGCGGGATGGCCGCTGTTGGAGTAACCACAATCTCTTCATCTCCCGTATTCGTGAGAATCACCTTCATCAGTTCGGCCTTGTCATTTCCGGCAGGAACAAAGCTGGTAATTTCCGCTTTGATACCGAGCCGCTTATTTTCCCTGGTGATCTTATGCCACAGCAGCCCGGCTTCCAGCAAAGATTCATCTGCACCTTCAGAATAATATTGCGCATGCTGCCGGGCTGAATTACCAGCTGCCGACCAGGCCCCTTTACCGTCTATGTAGACCCAGAAATTACGTGATGCCCGTGAATTATGCAAGTCCTCAACAGACAGCGGCGGTGTAAGGAATGTATTATGCCCGGAAGTTACCTGACCGTGTAGCTGCGGTGTAACGGAAGACATCATTCCTCCTTCATTGACCAGAGGGAAATACAGAAAGCCGCTCCGGTCAGGCTGCTTAAGACTGAACTCTCCGTTGAGTCCGGTAAACTGCCAGCTTGATTGCTTTGTGTGTGTCAATGTATTCATCCTTTCAATGCCTCATTTACGAAACCGATTTCGTTTTTATTATTGCACCGCCGGCAAATCTTGTAAAGAGGTTTCTGGCGTTCCATCCATACCCATGCAGAACAAGTATCCTAATCTGTCTAAACAGCGTCATATTCACGTTTTTGATGTATAATCATACAATTTGTATAGGTATAGATACCTAACATCTGCGAAAAAAATATTTTCGATGTGCTTATTTTTTCTTGAAAACCATACTTATTCCGCTGTTTATCTAGTCAATCAATACTATTAGTAAATGATACTTAGCATTAGTAATCGCATTCATTTCTATATATAGAAATTATAATACACTCTCGGCGTTGAATTTACGAAAACTTTCGTTAATCTCGGACGATAATATAAATACAAAGAAGCCCCCGGGAGAGTTCCCGGGGGCTTCTGGATAACGCACAGCTATTAGTTAACGAATCCTATACGTCGAAGTACAGGGCATATTCATGCGGATGAACGCGAATGGCAACCTCTTGTGCTTCGCCACGCTTCAGAGCGATATAGTTATCAATGAAGTCTTTAGTGAATACGCCGCCTTCTGTAAGGAATTCGTAGTCAGCTTCCAGAGCGTCAAGCGCTTCGTTCAGGCTGCCTGGAACGCTGCGGATTTTCTCTTTGTCGGCATCGGACAATTCGTAGATGTTCTTATCAAGCGGGCCGTAACCCATTTCTTCAGGGTTGATCTTCTTCTTGATTCCGTCCAGACCAGCCATCAGCATTGCGGAGAATGCCAGGTATGGGTTAGCAGTGGAGTCTGGTGTACGGAATTCAATACGACAGCCCTTAGGTGTTACAGCAGCTACCGGGATACGGACAGCAGCGGAACGGTTACCCTTGGAGTAAACCAGGTTAACCGGTGCTTCGTAACCAGGAACCAGACGTTTGAAAGAGTTGGTGCTCGGGTTAGTCAGCGCGATCAGTGCCGGAGCATGATACAGGATACCGCCGATGTAGTGCAGCGCCATTTCACTCAGGTTGGCATAAGCGCCTTTTTCGTAGAACAAAGGCTCGCTTCCGTTGAAAATCGACTGGTGAACGTGCATGCCGCTTCCGTTATCACCGAACAGAGGTTTTGGCATGAAGGTCGCAACCTTGCCGTACTGGCGTGCAGTGTTCTGCACAATATATTTGTAAGTCAGGAGATTATCAGCTGTTTTCTTCAGGGTATCGAAACGGAAGTTGATCTCCGCTTGTCCCGCAGTCGCCACTTCGTGATGGTGACGTTCAATTTCCAGGCCGGCTTCAGCAAGCAGACGGCACATTTCGCTGCGGATATCCTGTTGGGAATCCACTGGCGCTACCGGAACATATCCGCCTTTAACGCCGACTTTGAATCCAAGGTTACCGCCTTCTTCTTTGCGGTTTGTGTTCCATGCTGCTTCTTCGGAATCTACGGAGAAGGAAGAGCTGTTCATGGTTGTCTCGTAACGGACATCATCAAAGATAAAGAATTCAGATTCAGGTGCGAAGAATGCTGCTGTACCTACACCGCTTGCCTGCAGGAATTCTTCAGCTTTTACTGCGATACCACGCGGGTCGCGCTCGTAACGTTCGCCATCAGGAGTGAAGATGTCACACATGATATTCAGCGTCGGGTGAGCTGTAAAAGGATCAATGTATACAGTGCTAGGATCAGGCATCATAACCATGTCCGATTCTTCAATACCGCGGAACCCCTTGATGGAAGAACCATCAAAAGCTACACCATTTACAAATGTTTCTTCCTCAACTGCGGATGCCGGCAATGAGATATGATGAGCACGCCCACCCAAATCTACAAAGCGAAAATCCACCCACTCGATATTGTTTTCCTTGATCGTCTGCAACACTTTTTCAACCGACATGAATAATTCCTCCCCAAGTTCCGAACATTAACCCGCTCTCAGTATCAAATGTTCTTGTTTTTATTTTTTTAACTGTCGTCATTATAAAACCGATACCTTACATCGTCAATGCTTATGTCAGGTATTTTTAATAACAATGTAAGATATTCTGACGCTTTCGTGAATATCCCATATCTTGTCTAAATCAGCATCATAGGGGGGTCCGTTGAATGCAAAACAGCCGTCCAGCCCGCCCGGAAGCGGGTAAGACGGCCATGCCTATGGCAGGTTTTCTCAGATTAATCAGGCAATCGGTGCAGCTTCAAGCTGTTCGGAGAACTTACGTCCTACAAGCGGAGCGAGCTTCTCCAGATCT
Organism: Paenibacillus camerounensis; assembly: GCF_000723885.1. Classification (GTDB taxonomy): domain Bacteria; phylum Bacillota; class Bacilli; order Paenibacillales; family Paenibacillaceae; genus Paenibacillus_AQ; species Paenibacillus_AQ camerounensis. Next base: position 45,838 of record NZ_CCDG010000071.1, on the reverse strand, counting down.
CTAAGCAGCTTATCAAACTGATCCGGGAACAGGGACTGAACCCCGTCACCAGTCATTGAATTATCAGGATCTGTATGCATTTCGATAATCAGACCGTTAGCTCCGGCAGCAACGGATGCCTTTGCCATCGGCTCAACCAGCTCGCGTCGGCCGGTTCCGTGGCTCGGATCGGAAATAACAGGCAGGTGGCTAAGGCTCTGAAGCACAGGAATTGCCGACAGGTCAAGCGTATTACGGGTATAGGTTTCGAAGGTTCGGATGCCGCGCTCGCACAGCATGACATCACGGTTGCCTCCGGCCAGAATGTATTCAGCCGCGTTCAGAAGCTCATCGTAGGTTGCGCTGAAGCCGCGTTTGAGCAGCACCGGGCGGCCGCAGGTTCCGAGCTTGCGCAGCAGATCAAAATTCTGCATATTGCGTGTGCCTACCTGCAGAATATCTGCATGCTCTGCACAAATGTCCACGTACTCCGGAGTCATAACCTCTGTGATAGTCAGCAGGCCATGCTTCTTACCGGCTTCTGCCATCATAGTCAGGCCTTCAACGCCAACGCCCTGGAAGCTGTACGGACCGGTCCGCGGCTTAAATGCGCCGCCGCGCAGTACCTGCCCGCCGGAGGCCTTAACAAGCCGGGCGATTTCATCAATCTGTTCAGGTGACTCTACTGCACACGGACCGCCCATGACAACGAGATTCTCGCCGCCGATCTTAACGCCGCGGATATCAATTATAGTATCCTCCGGATGGAAGTCGCGGCTGGCCAGCTTATAGGATTTGGTGATTTTCACCACATTCTGTACGCCCTTCATCTGGCGCAAGTGCTCGGCAAGACTCGGTGTAACACCGCCGATCAGCCCGATTACAGTATGGTCTGCGCCGCGGGACAGGTGAACCTGCAGCCCTTGCTTTTCAATAACAGCAATAATATCATTTACCTGCTCCTGCGGTGTCTGATTAGACGTAATAACGATCATATTATAGCTCCCCTTTTAGGATATTATGATTAACGGATTTCACTCTGATACAAAATACTATTTCGCTACGACGCGTGTGTGCTTTTAAGCGCTAAAGTAATTTTAGCTCATATTGCATTTTACGTCAACTAATTTTCAGGCTAAAACCGCCCGATGTTCCATTTATTACTAATGAGGTAATTTTAACCATACTTATTTATGTACTTATAGCTACTGTTTTTTGGTAAATAAAAAGCACCCGTCCCCAAACAGAGAGACGGATGCAGCTATACGCATGTGAAATAGAGAACGAATAGGTTCAGAACGGAACCTGTTGAATCAGGTAGCGCTGGTTGTTTTGTTCTTGACCGGCGGCAGCAGCTTTGCCATATTCACGGTACGTTTGATTTCCCAGGTCTCAGGCTTTGCCGGATCGTACTGCTCCAGATAGTTAATGAGCTCTTTCGTGATCGGTGTTGGCGTGGAAGCTCCTGAAGTTACACCTACCTTGTTAACCCCCTGCAGCCATTCGATATTCAGCTCGGATACATCTGCAATACGGTGGGCTGGCGTACCGGCAATCTCTTCCGACACCTGTGCCAGCCGGTTAGAGTTATTGCTGCGCGGATCTCCGACGACGATCACAAGGTCACATAGTCCGGCCTGTTCTGCCACTGCTTCCTGACGCACCTGTGTAGCCATACAGATCTCATTATGGACTTCGGCGCCGGGATAGGTTTCAAGAAGCTTTTTCATAATGTGCTTGATATCCCATTGGCTCATCGTGGTCTGGTTCGTAATAACGATCCGGCCAGGCGGCACATTCAGGCAGGCGATCTCCTCTTCCTTCTCAATCAGATGGACATGCTCCGGCGCAATGCCGACGGCGCCTTCAGGCTCCGGATGGCCTTTTTTTCCGATATAAATAATCTCGCAGCCTTCCTCTACCTTCTCTTTAATCAGGTCATGCGTCTTCGTCACATCCGGGCAAGTCGCATCGACTGTAGTCAGCCCCTTGGCGCGGGCCAGCTTGCGGACTTCTGGCGAAACCCCGTGTGCGGTAAAGATAACGGTGCCGCTGTCTACCTTATCAAGAATATCCAGACGGTTATGGCCGTCCAGCGTAATAATTCCATCGTCCTCAAAGGAATTCGTAACATGACTGTTATGAACAATCATGCCAAGTATATAAATCGGCCGGGGCAGATCGAGATTCTGGGCGGCCTGCCGCGCCATTACCATGGCATCTACGACACCATAGCAATAGCCCCGGGGAGAGATTTTGATGACTTCCATATATGTTCACCGGCTTTCTGCTGTCAATGACGGCTGTAATAGGACCTGTCTATTATACCCTATTCCAGCGGCGGAGCAAAGAGAAGCGGCAGCCAGATGATAAAGGTCGTCCCCTCACCCTGACGGGTAACAACCTCAACGGACCCTCCATGCTCATCAATAATCCATTTGGCAATTGACAGGCCAAGGCCGATTCCCTCTGTCATCCCGCGTGATTCATCAGCCCGGTAGAACCGGTCAAAAATATGCGGCACTTCGTCCTTATCCATACCAATACCGGTGTCCTTGATCCGGATTCCAACCTGGTTGTGATAGAACACCGCATCCATGCTGACCTCACCGGACGGTGTGTACTTAAACGCATTGTCGATAAAAATAAAGAGCATCTGCTGCAGATAATCCTTGTTGCCGACGATATATTTGCCGTTCATCTGGCTTAAGTCACCGATCGACCACTCAGACTGCCGCGGCAAAAACGAGGCTCTTCGCGCTACCTCCGTCATAAGCGGCTCCAGCGCAACCGGTTCCTTGTCAAAAGTACGCCCGGTATCCGCCCTTGCAAGTGAGAGCATATCGCCAATCAGCCGGCTCATCCGCTTCGATTCATCGGCAATATCCTTAACCGATTCAATGGACAGCTGGCGGATCTCCGCTTCGCTCATCCGGCTCTGATCCGGCTCCATCTCCCAGACCTTCTGCAGCAGGTCGATATTGCCGCGAATCGTTGTAAGCGGTGTCCGTAATTCATGTGAAGCATCCGATACGAACCTGCGCTGGGTAGCATAGGAATCCTCAAGCTCCCTATAGATCCCTTCCATACGCCCCAGCATACTGTTGACCGTCTCAATCAGCCGCCCGATTTCGTCAGGAGGCCCGTTGTATTCAATACGGGAGCTAAGATCATTGCCGGTCTGAATCCCGTTGGCCGCCTCAATGACCATACCGATTGGACTCATTGATTTGCGCGCAAGGAAGAGCCCGAAGGTAAAAGCGGCAATCAGCGTGGCAAATGAGCCTACCAGCAGAATATTCTTGAGCCGGTTCAGCATCGTGACCTGTTCGCCTGTATACACTGCTACTTGCAGCACACCCGGCATAGCCGTATTGTTAACATTGATCTCAGCAGCAAGCTGATAAATAAGAAAAGGATCGCCGCCATACGAAGCCTGCAGAAACCCCTGCTGTTTGCCCAGATCTTCCTTGGAGGGGATTTTAAATTCCAGATCAATATCTGTCATATTAGGGCTGGGAATCATTTTCTGCAGATCATAGATGTACACTTGAGCAAATAAGCTCTGTCCCGCAGGGCCTCCAAGCACTAAATCCAGCGTACCGTTATTATAATTCCAGACTGACTTGGGCTGAACCTTTGATGCCTGTTCTCTAAGCCGGTCCTTCAAATCCCCAAACGTATTAAAATAGACAAAACCGTAAATTGCGGCTGATAAGGCCAGCAGCATAACGGCCAAAATTCCTGAATACCAGGCTGTCAGCCGCAATTTGATAGACATGTTAATTGTCACCTCTTAAAATATAACCGGCTCCCCGGATTGTCTGAATTAACCGCTTACCTCCATGCTCCTCCGTCTTCTGGCGCAGCATAGCGATGTATACCTCGAGCACATTGGATTCGCCGCTGTAATCATAACCCCAGATTTTGTCCATAATCAGATCTCGGGACAGCACCCGCTTCGGATTCTGCATGAACAGATGGAGCAGCTCAAATTCCTTCGCAGTCAGCTCCAGACGTTTACCGGCGCGGGTTACCTCACGCGAATCCACATCCAGTGTAATATCTTCATAGCTTACTGTCTGATCCGGCGTTCCGTTCTGCTCGCTCTTACGGCGGAGCAGCGCCCGCACACGGGCCAGCAGCTCTTCCAGCGCAAAAGGCTTAACCAGATAATCATCTGCTCCCAGATCGAGCCCCTTTACACGGTGTTCAATCTCATCCTTCGCGGTCAGCATCAGTACAGGAACATTACTGCCTCCCTCACGCAGACGCCGACATACCTCGAAGCCGTCCACCTGAGGCATCATCACATCCAGAACAACCACATCCGGGTCGCTGTTCAGGACCGCACGCAGCCCGTCTGCCCCGTTGGATGCAGTTTTCACGTCATAGCCTTCAAAGGCAAGGCCGCGCCGCAGCATGGAGGTAATCTTTTCATCATCATCAATAATTAATATATTCGGTCGCATCAAGCAGCCCCCATTGTCCAATTCTTTATATCTCTATTGTAGCATGAATGTACGGATTCACGTCCAGCAGCAGCACAAACGGAAGGGTTGCCCCTTCCGCGTACCATTCCGTCTGGTGTGTTTACTGCTCCTGAGTTTGGGTTTTGGTGGTATCAAAATCATTTTTGTTGCCGATTGTAACCGGAAGCTCCAGTGTTTTGCCGTCGCGGACCACATTCAGAGTGACCTGGTCACCAACCTTCAGGGATTGAATATAGGTAATCAGCTCCTGGCTGGTCGCATACTTCGTACCGTTCACACCTGTAATGATATCGTAAGGGCGCAGATCTGCAGTATAGGCAGGCGATTTGAATACAATCTCCGCTACTACTGATCCTTCAGTAATGTCAGTGCCCATCTGCTGTGCCACCTGATCTGTAATGGTCATAAGTGATGCGCCGATGAACGGAACCGGCTCTTTGGGAATTTCCTGATTGGCCTCCAGCTTGTCTACAACCTCTTTAATGGTGTTGACTGCAATTGCAAAACCGATACCCTGTGACTCTGTGCTCACCGCCACGTTCATCCCGATTACTTCACCGTTCAGGTTAAGCAGCGGTCCGCCGGAGTTGCCGGGATTAATCGATGCATCGGTCTGCAGCAGGTTTTTGTAGTTGCGCGTACCGCTGCCGTCTTCTTCGTTAATATCAATGCTGCGTCCTTTCGCACTCAGCACACCGGCAGTAACCGTATGGTCAAAGCCCTGCGGGTTACCGATGGCAACAACCTCGGAGCCGACCTTGAGACTGTCAGAATCGCCAAGCGCTACTGTTGGGAAATCTGCGCCTTCAATTTTCAGAACCGCAAGATCCAGATCCTTGCTGGAGCCCAGCAGCTTAGCTTCATAAAGCTTGGTAGTTCCGTCAACAGTAACCTGGATGACATCTGCTCCCTCAATAACGTGCTGATTCGTTAGAATGTAGCCGGAAGACTCGTAGATGAAGCCTGTTCCGATACCGTAAGGAGTCAGCTGGGAATCCGAGTTATTCTCGGACTGTGACTGTGAATTCTGGTCTGTTCCGGAAGAACCGCTTCCTCCGAACTGGTCACCGAAGAAGAATTGCGAGAACGGATCGCTCATATTCGGATTAGACGAGCTTCTGCTGGAGCTCTTCACCAGCGTTTCAATCTTGACTACCGCCGGTCCAACCGAATCTACAACATTGGAAACATCTCTAGTACCGGTTACCAGTGAAGTCGTAGAAGTGGAAGGGCTCACACCTGCGCTGCCGACAGCCGATTTGGCCGTTGTACTTGCCACAGAGGCTGTAGTTGCCTGGTCACCCGTGAACCAGTTGCCCCGGTCTGCCATAAACATCGAACCGGATAATACAACCATTCCGGCCAGGAAAGATACCAGCACTGCTTTAACAGGCTTCTTAGGCTTGTGGTTATACTGCCAGCCGTTTCCGCCGTCCGAACCATTCCCGCCGCCATTGCCCCGTCCGCCGTTACCGTCATATCCGCCTGTACGGAGCGATGTGCTGTAAGGAAGCTGCTTGACCGGCTGCGGTGTTGTAACCTCTACACGTTCAGGCTCACGCCGGTTATAGTGCTGTCCGTTCTCCTGATTGGCTTCATCGTTATTGATAGATTTGAAAGGTCCGTAAGAATAGTAGTATGAAGAGCCGGAATCGGATTCGGATTGACTACGGTTAGCTGAAATGTCGTTGCCGGAGTTCTGATTAGAAGTATTTGAATGATCCCATTCCCGGTTCGGTGTCGGTTCGTTATCTCGATTAAAATTGTTTTTGTTGTTTTCCATGGTTGCTTTCCTCCCGTGCCTTGTCTGTCTGACAAGGAGTATTGTGTTTTCTTCTTGTTCTTATTTTGTACTTTAAACCTTAACTCTACATTAAAAACAATTTAACCAGAGATAAAAGATGAGGGAATTTGGGCTGCAGCGGCCAATAAAGATGCAAAAAAATCCCGGTGCATGAATGCATCGGGATCTTCTTGGATATTTATATGATGATTAACCCCGCACGCTAACCCTGCGCCCAGCCCTTGCGGTGTGCGTAAATGGCCAGCTGGGTTCGGTCGTCCAGCTCACATTTCATCAGCAGGTTGCTGACATGCGTCTTGACCGTCTTGATGCTGATGTGCAGCTCCTCACCAATATCCTTGTTTGTTTTGCCCTCGGCAATAAGAAGGAGGACTTCCTTCTCGCGTTCGGTCAGGCCTGAGGAGTCTCCTTGAACGGTCCGCTGGCGGATGCCGCGGGTTAACGCCTGCGAGACATCACCAGTCATAACCGGCATACCGCGGTAAGCCCCCTGCAGTGCATAGATCAGTTCTTCGGCAGAGACCGTCTTAAGCACATAGCTGACGGCACCGGCTTCAATGGCGTCTACTACCAGATCATCCTCCAGGAAGCTGGTAAGAATAACGATCTTCAGACCCGGAAATTCAGCCAGCACAGCCCGGGTGGTCTCGGCTCCGTTCATCACCGGCATCATCAGATCCATCAGCACCAGATCCGGCAGACTCTCCCGTTCCCAGCCGCGCAGCGTATTCAGCGCCTCTTCACCGTTGGCGGCTTCGCCGATAACTTCAAACTTCGGGTCCAGCATAAGATAGGTTTTGAGCCCCATCCGCACCATGTCATGATCATCCACCAGCAGCACCTTTATGACACTCATATCTGCTCCTCCTGTTCCTGATTGCCTTGTACAAACTTTGGTATATGTACGCGGATTGTCGTCCCCGCTCCTTTACGGCTGATAATCTCCACTTGTCCGCCCAGCTTTTCCGCACGCTCGCGCATTGTGGTAAGTCCATACGAACCCTGCTTATGCTGCACATGCTCAAACCCCTGGCCGTCATCACTGATGCTCAGCACGACCTGTCTGGGCGCCTCGCGCAGTGACAGGCTGACCACACGCGCTCCGGCATGCTTAACAATATTAGCCATAGACTCCTGGATAATGAGAAACAGCTGGTGTTCAATTGCCTCCGACAGCTCTCCTTGCAGCTCCAGCTCCTTGACGCCTTTAAGCCCGTTCTGGCGGCAATAATCGGGGAACCATTTTTCCAGTGCCTCAAACAGATTGCGCCCCTCCAGCTCCACCGGTCGCAGCTGGGCAATTAGAGCTCTCATCTGCTTTTGCGCCATCTGCGACATCGTAATGAGCTGCTGCATGACCGTTATTCCCTGCTGCTCATTGCGTTCCAGCACTTTAGGCAGCGAAGAAGCAGACATATGGATCGCGAACAGCTGCTGGCTTACCGTGTCATGCAAATCACGGGCCATCCGCCGCCGTTCCTCCAATACCGCACTCTCCGCCGCCTTCTCCTTCTCAATCACTTCCTGTTCGCCGAGACGCTGCAGAATCTGCATTTTATTCTCAACGGTATCCATCATCATATTAAATTCATGATACACCCTGGCAAAAGACTGGTCATCGCTCTCCGGCATCCTTACGGACAGATTGCCTTTGGCGACCTGCAGCATATTTAGGTCGAGATGATCAATCCGCCGCTGAATCCGCTGCCCGGCCATATAACCGACGATGATGTTGAACAGCACGATCCCGAGGATAAGATACAGCCACATCCGGTAATCCACAACCTCTATATAGCCCAGGCATGTCCCCATATAGACCAGACCGGCAGCAACGCCGCCGCTGAGGAGGAAATAAAGCAGCAGCAGCCATTTGGTATTGCTGAAGATTGTCCCCATTGTCAGCCCACCGTTTTAACCTTGATGTCACCGATGAAAGCACTGACGTTGATCCGGATTTTTTTACCCGCTTCCTTATAATACGGGGTCTTGCACTGCACACTGCTCATGAAACCGCTGCGCGTCTGCTCCAGCACCTGCATGTCCCCGATGAAGGAGCTGCTGTTAACCGAGACACCCAGGTCCATATCGTCAGGGATATAGACCTTGATGTCGCCGACAAACGCCGAAATGTTAATCTTGGTCTCGCCGTAAGGAATCTGCGCATTGGTCAGATCAAGCACCGTATCTCCGATGAACTGTGAAATATTCGTGTGCTTCAGCTGAAAATGCTCCTTACCCATATGCACATCTCCGATGAAGGCCGAACGGTTGGTCGTTTCCTTATCATTGTGCTCTTCATGGAACTCCTCATGCCATTCACCGTGTCTGCGGGCATGCCGCTGCTGGCGCTCCCGGCGCCGCTGCTCATGCCGCTCCCGGTTCTCCTTCCAGTGACCCTCCGAGGCCGACTGGAAATACCCCTTCGGGCTCTGATCCGCGTCATGCTCATCCTGATCTTCCTTGGATAAATAACCGTTCCAGTCACGCTCTCCGGCAGGCTTGCCGAATTTCTGCTCAAACTGCTCGTCGAGTGTTGATTCCAGCGGCTTTGGTGCAGGTACCGGGTCATTCGCTCCAGGTCCGGGCGGATAGAAGTCCGGCGGTGAGGAAGGTGACGGTGGCACAGGCGGGATATTCCGGCCGCGCGGTCTGAAAATGACATACAGCCCTCCGCCGATAAGCATTACCGGAAAGAGCAGCTTGAAGAAATCACCGGGCGAAACATCGAACCATTCCAGATTCCGGCCCAGGAAATACACTCCGAGAGCCAGGAAAAAGAATCCCCAGAAGGCCGAAGAGCCTTTTGACCCGTTATCATTGGTGGACAGAAAATTCTGCAGCCCCATCCAGATCAGAACAAGCGGCCAATAATCGGAAATCAGAGAGCCTATGCTGAAATCGGTATATCCCATCTGTCTCAGCAGGAACATTCCGCCGAGCCCGATCAGGATCAGTCCGCCAAGAATCTGGCTCGTGAACCTTCTTTTCATCCTACATTTCCCCTTTATGCTGTCATATTCGCCTTCATGCGTAACTTATACCACTAGTCTACAGCATTATGGGGAGACGGAACAGCGCCGTGAGAAGGAATACAGCCTCAGTCTCTGGACCGAGCCTCCTGGAATGATAAGGGATAACCATCCCGGCGGCTGCAGTCCTATATAAAAGAAAAAGGACTGTCCCGGCGCCCATAGTGTGAGCAGACCGGAACAGTCCAGTTTTTAGCTTATCGGTATTACTAAGCGTTCACAGCATTACTGCTGCGGTTTTTGTACCGGCTTAGCAAATGTACCCTGCTTCGTTGCGCCGTCGTTTTCAACAGCAAACTCAGCATTGTATTTTTCATTCGGTGTTTTATAATTGTCCTGCACCTTTGGTTTTTTAGCCACTGGATTTCACCCCCTGAGTGTTATCGCTTCAGGGACACTCGCTGTGCCCCAGTCAGTATTATGGGGAGCACAGGGCAGTATTATGCATCTGCAAGTGAAAAAAATTTCAACCTTGGTGAGTTGCTTCGTATTACGCTAAATGATCTCTTCCAAGATATCCTGAGGAACGGTTTTGTACGTCTTAATTGCACTACCAAGATCCTTAAGCATGCCTTCCGTGCATTTCCCGTTACCGCGTTTGATCAGCTGAACGACTACTGTCTTTTTACCCCATTCCTTATACACCTGCTTGGTTGTGGCAAAATACAAGTCAATCTTCCGCCCTTTGATTGCTGAGCCTGTATCGGCAACGACCGCATATCCGTAATCGGGAATATACAGTATGCTGCCCAGCGGCAGAACCTTCGGATCGGCGGCAATAGTGGACACTGAATTTTTGTCCCGGCGCACCTTAACGCCTGAATAGGTAATGCCGTATTGCGGGTGCTTGGATGTTTTGCCCGTAGACTCGTAGCCTGCTGTATATCCGGTAGCTGTAACCTTCATTGAAGTAATAATCTGTTCTGGCGCCGGTGCGGCTACAGGCACGGAAGCCGGCTGCTGCCTGGCTGCGGTATCCGGCTTCTTGACGGCTGGCGCAGCTGTCGGCTGCGGGGCCATTGTCGGCTGCGGGGCCGCTGTTGCAGCCGGCTTCACCCGCGAAGTCCCTCCGAGCTGTGAAGCCCCTGTAAAGAAAGCCTCCTGTGAATGTTCAATGGCACGTCCGGTGATCCGATCCTCCTGCTGAGTCTTTCCGTTAATGCTTGTAAAGAAGGGCGAACCCTGTGTATTTTGAAAATCATCTGCTTTCATCGTGCCGTAGTTCAGCCGGTCTGTAATATCCGCGGTCCCTCTGGCCTCAGCGGATTTCCGCCCGTAATCCGGATAGATACCGGCAACAGCTGATATTAGCACTGCCGTAACCATTACACACCAAAGCCTCTGGCATAAGCCCATTTTGTTCATTTGATAAACCTCCCCCTATTAGCGAAGGTTTCCCGTTTCACAAAATTTTATACATAAAGCACCGTAAGGCGGCTTCATGCGGCTTATGACAGAGGCTGTTAAGGCAGGCTTATACCGCCTGATTAAGAACACAGATGGCCGGTTAAATTAGATGACGCGGCCGGAGATTTCCTTACTCAGGGATTCAATAACTTCATCCAGCAGCTTGGCGCCGATATCGCCTTCTCCGCGTTTGCGGACGGAGACTGTGCCGGCGTTCATTTCGTTCTCTCCGACAACGAACATATATGGAAGCTTCTCCAGCTGGGCTTCACGGATTTTGTAGCCCAACTTCTCATTGCGCAGATCCACTTCAGCACGGATGCCGCTTCTCTGCAGCTTCGCTTCCACATCCTTGGCGTACTCGTCAAATGCTGACGATACAGGAATAATCTTGACCTGCTGCGGCGACAGCCACAGCGGAAGGGAGCCGGTAAAGTTCTCCAGCAGGAAGGCTACGAAACGTTCCATTGTTCCCAGGATACCGCGGTGCAGGACAACCGGACGGTGCTTATTGCCATCGTCTCCAACATACTCCAGTTCAAAGCGTTCAGGCAGCAGGAAGTCGATCTGTACGGTGGACAGCGTTTCTTCCTTGCCGAGTGCAGTACGGATCTGCACATCCAGCTTCGGCCCGTAGAAAGCAGCTTCGCCTTCCGCTTCAAAGAATGGCAGGCCGGCTTCTTCCGCTACCTCGCGAAGCATACGCTGTGCGGTCTCCCACATTTCATCGTTCTGGAAGTACTTCTCGGTATCCTGCGGATCACGGTAGGACAGGCGGAAGCGGTAATCGTGAATCCCGAAATCGCTATATACCTGCTTAATCAGATCGAGCACGCGTTTGAATTCACTCTTGATCTGATCCAGACGGCAGAAAATATGGGAATCATTCAGCGTCATGGAGCGGACGCGGTGCAGGCCGGTCAGTGCGCCGGACATTTCATAGCGGTGCATGGTTCCGAGCTCGGCAATCCGGATCGGCAGATCACGGTAGCTGTGCATGGAGCTCTTGTAGATCATCATGTGATGCGGACAGTTCATCGGACGGAGCACGAACTCCTCGGTATCGATAACCATCTTAGGGAACATATCCTCCTGATAGTGCTCCCAGTGACCTGAGGTTTTGTACAGCTCTACATTACCAAGTACAGGCGTGTATACATGCTGATAGCCGAGGCTTGCTTCCAAATCTACAATATAACGCTCCAGAATGCTGCGCAGCTTGGCACCTTTAGGCAGCCAGATCGGCAGACCCTGTCCGACCAGCTGGTTGAACGTGAAGATTTCCAGCTCTTTACCCAGCTTGCGGTGGTCACGCTTCTTGGCCTCTTCCAGCAGATGCAGATACTCATCAAGCTGTGCCTTCTTGTTCCAGGCTGTTCCGTATACGCGCTGAAGCATTTTGTTTTTGCTGTCTCCGCGCCAGTACGCCCCTGCCACATTCATCAGCTTAAACACTTTAATCTTTGAAGTGGACGGCACGTGCGGTCCGCGGCACAGGTCAAAGAATTCACCCTGCTCATAGATCGAAATTACGCTGTCTTCCGGCAGAGCCTCAATCAGCTCCAGCTTGTACGGGTCGCCCAGCTCACCAAAGATCTCCAGCGCTTCCTTGCGGCTGACTTCCTTGCGCACAATCGGCAGATTCTCATTCACGATACGTTCCATTTCCTTCTCGATCTTCAGCAGATCCTCCGGATTGAGCGGGTGCTCCAGATCCATATCATAATAGAAGCCGTCCTCAATAACCGGTCCCACACCAAGCTTAACTTCCTTAGCACCGAACAGGCGTCTTGTTGCCTGAGCCATGAGGTGAGCTGTACTATGACGTACAACCTCCAAGCCTTCCGGTGAATCCAAGGTAACAATCTCGACAAGAGCACCTTCCTCAAGCGGTGTCGACAGGTCAACGACTACGCCGTTGAGCTTGCCTGCGGCTGCATTCTTACGCAGGCCGCTGCTGATGGAGGCGGCTACATCTTCGATGCTGCTGCCGTTCTCGTATTCCCGGACCGATCCGTCCGGCAGCTTAATACTAACTGACATTGTTATTCCTCCTAGTGGTTGGTTAACGAAAGCGCGTAAAGGCACTGACTGCGGTATGGGGCCATCCACGCAAACAAAAAACACCCGTCCCGCGCAGGGACGAGTGATTACACCCGTGGTTCCACCCAAATTCGATTCTATACCAGAATCCTTCATCAGCATGGGAATAACGGCCATGAACCGGCGGTTCTTACTGTCCCGTACCAGGCGCATAGGCCAACCGGAAGTTCATAACCGCAGCTACAAAGGGGTAGACCGGAAGCCGGATACCGGAGGGACTTGCAGCCTTGGTTCCCTCTCTCTGTAGCGGTCCTGAATTAACGATCCGTGTCTTTGTCGATGCTTTTAACGTGAATTATGCAGTAATTATAAAGCTGTCCGCAGCATCAGTCAAGCCTGCAGTCGCCGGAGAATCGCCAAACTCAGACAGAAGCTGACGGGATCAGCCGAATACCGCATCAGGGCTAATGCTGACTTGGCATTAATCTGCTTAATCTGCTCACTCCTCTTCCCGGCGTTTCTTCCCAGGCAAGCGGCCCGCGCGCTTCAAAGACTCACGCAGCAGGTATTCAATATGTCCGTTTACGCTGCGAAATTCCTCTCCCGCCCAACGCTCCAGCGCTTCATACAGCTCCGGATCAACCCGCAGCGGAAAGCTCTTCTTGGCCGCCATATTTCATCATCCCCTAATATAACGATCCGGCATTAATGACCGGGCTCGCTCCGCGTTCCGACACAATCGCCACCATCAGGTTATTAATCATAGCAGCCTTGCGCTCTTCATCAAGCTCAACTACACCGTTCTCTCGTAGCTGACGGATTGCCATATCCACCATGCCGACAGCACCTTCTACAATAATTTGCCGCGCAGAGAGTATAGCTGAGGCCTGCTGGCGCTGAAGCATCGTGCTGGCAATCTCCGTTGAATACGCCAGGTGAGTCAGCCTCGCCTCAATTACCTCAACACCGGATAGCGACAGGCGTTCCTGCAATTCTGAGGCCAGCTCTTTGGCTATCTCATCGGCATTGGCCCGCAGTGACATTCCCGATTCATTAAAGTTATCATACGGATATTTACTCGCTACATGCCGGAGCGCTGTCTCGCTCTGGATCTCTACAAAAGCCATGTATTTATCCACATCGAACAATGCCTTCGCAGAATTGATAACCTTGAATACAATTACCGCCGCTATTTCAATTGGATTGCCCTCTACATCATTTACCTTCAGCTTGACACTGTTAAAGTTGCGCACCCGCAGTGACACCGTCTTACGGATACTGAACGGAACAACCGCCCACATTCCGCTCTTCACAATCGTTCCGACGTATTGTCCGAAGAAGGTGACAACTATAGACTTATTAGGCTGTACGATAGTGATGCTTGTGCACAGGACTCCGGCAACTATAAACAGAATCACAGGCACCGCAACATATTCCTGGGCTCCCCCGTATATCCCGCCTGCCAGACAGACCGCAATCAGTGCAATAACCCAGAAGCCGCTTACCGGACGCAATACTTTTTCCTTCATTAAAAAGCACCTCCAAAAAGATATGTATTTGATATAATTATGATATCACTTTTGGATACAACTGTAAATCAGTATTATTGAAATCCGCAGTCTTTCTTTCGAATAATCTATTGGATAGGGACGTGACAATGATGAGCGTAAAAGAACAAGTGCTGGACATTATCAAAGCATCAGCAGCCCCGCTAAGCGCAGGTGAAGTAGAGAAGCTCTCCGGGCTGGAGCGCAAAGCGGTAGACAAAGCCTTTACAGAACTGAAGAAGGAAAATGCGATTGTCTCATCGGTCCGCTGTAAATGGGAGGCCGCTGTGAAATAAAGGCCAAGCTGAAATGGACAGGCCCATGCTATCCCGCATGGGCCTGTTTGCTGCAGGTTCAAACTGCATCCCCCCACTAACCGGGACCTTACCATGGAAGCTGACCCAGCTACAATGCGGGGAGCCCATAACCCGTTCGTTCATACCCATAAAAAAGATGCCTCCCCTTCATCCGCAGATGAGAGGGAGGCATCTTCTATATATGCTGAATTATGAGGCTTTATTCTCAAGCACACGGTAGATGATTACCGCTGCCTGGGCACGGTTCGCCATTGCTTTTGGTGCAAATTTGCCGCCGTCTACCCCGTTAACGATACCCAGCTGAGTCAGCTGTGCAATAGCTTCCTGGGCATATGGCGCAATCGAAGCTTTGTCAGCAAACTGCCCGAGAGCTGCAGAAGTATCGACTGGTTCCAGCTGGCCGGCAAGCGCATTGACGATCATGATCGCCATTTCCTCGCGGGTAATTTCGCGGCCCGGTTCAAACTTGCCGTTGCCGGAGCCTTTTACAATACCTGCGCTCACAGCAGCAGCGATAGAATCGGTATACCATACGCCCTGCTTGACATCATTAAATGCTGTGCCGGATGCAGAAGCGCTCAGATTAAGTGCACGTACAAGCATCGTAACAAATTCGGCACGGGTTACTGTCTTGGTTGGTGCAAACTGGCCGTTCTCCAGACCTTTCACAATACCTTTGGCTGCCAGGGATGCGATTGCTTCCTGTGCCCAGACTACATTGCCAAGATCAGTAAAGGAGCCCGGCGCTGCAGAAGGGGCAGGTGTAGCAGATGGTGCTGTTGTTGCTGTTGGAGCTGGTGTAGCAGATGGTGCCGGGGTTGCCGCCGGAGCAGGATTTCCGCCCGGAATAGCCGCCGGAGCCTTAAGATTGTTAGTGATACGGCCTTCTGTCTTAGCTGTAATCGCTCCGCCCTTAAATGTGTCTACAATATAATCATAGAATACATCCAGGTCAATCGGGCCGGGCACAGTCTTGCTGGCTTTGGTCAGTACAGTGTAGTTGTCACCGCCTGCAGCCATAAAGTTATTTACTACAGCCGTATAGCTCTTGCTCATTTCAATCGGTGTACCGTCAGCCTTTGACAGGCTGGAGATACGGTTAGCTACAGGCAGATACATATCAGCCGTGTATTTAAGGCCGGAAATCTGCAGTGTTTTGGTATCGGCAGCTCCGTCAGCCTTCACTGCCCATTGCTGCTGAAGCAGTGTTTTGATCTGCTCTCCGGTAAGGGTCAGCTTAACCAGCGTGTTGCCGAACGGCTGAATTTTGGCCAGATCACCAAAGGATACGTCTCCCTTAGGAAGATCGGCACGGATACCGCCCGGGTTCATGAAG
This sequence comes from Paenibacillus camerounensis, assembly GCF_000723885.1. GTDB lineage: Bacteria > Bacillota > Bacilli > Paenibacillales > Paenibacillaceae > Paenibacillus_AQ > Paenibacillus_AQ camerounensis. Next base: position 29,883 of record NZ_CCDG010000071.1, on the reverse strand, counting down.
GCGAAATCAGCTGCTTCTCCGTCACCAAAATCAGCCAGACGCATAGCATCTGCAATAAGGTTACCCAGGGAAGCTTCATTGTTGTAAGCATCTGTACGGGTAATTGTACCATCCGTAGTCCCTACAGGCTGGGTCAATTCAGGATGCTTAGCCAGGTATTTGTTAACCAGTGCTACCGTTTCAGGATCAGGTGTTACACCTTCCTGGAAAGTAGAGGTTACTGTTGCAGACTTGGATTTCACATCACCTGTCTTGTGATCAATAACCAGCTTGATATCTTCGAATGCTGTTCCGTAGGAGTAAGCTTGAACAACCAGCTTTCCGTTTACGATATCGTTAGCATAACCGTGGTTATCCCCGGCAACGATGACGTCAACCGGCGAGTTAGCAGGCAGTGCTTTTGCCAGATCAGCTGCTTCACCTGTAGTTACAAAGCCGCTTGCTGCATCTCCCTTTGTAGTAGCAGGGTCATGCGCCAAGACGATAATAGTTTCTACACCTTTATCTTGAAGCTCTTTTGCATACTTCTCAATAGCTGCTACTTCTTCAGTAACAGACAGGAATTTCACACCGACAAGACCGGATGGGGCCACCTTGTCAGGCGTTGCTTTTGTAACCACACCGATAAATCCGATTTTTACGCCGCCTACTTCTTTAATGACATATGGATTAATGATAGGCTCATTGGTCGCAACGTCAATCACATTAGCGTTAATGTAATCAAAGTCAGAACCAGCATGGTTAACGCTGCTGTTCTTAGGATCGATACCACCGAAGATTTGTGTTTTCAGCGCTTCAACACCCTGGTCAAATTCATGGTTGCCCAGTGTTCCGACATCAAATTTCATCAGGTTCATCCACTCATGCGTCGGCTCATCACGTTCAAGTGAGGATACCGGGGCAGATGCGCCTACGGAGTCACCGTTATGGAACAGCAGGGAATGCTCATACTTGTCACGCGTCTGCTTCAAATACGTTGCAAGAATTGCAGCAGTACCTGCATTTTTGCCGCTTACTACCGAAGTAGTATCCAGTTGTCCGTGGAAGTCGTTGATTCCGATCAGGTGTACTTCAACATCTGCAGTAGGCTTAGGCGTTGCTGCCTTGAGATCCATACTGTAAACAGAGAAGCCCTTGGAATCTTTAACACCTGTATCTTCCATATTGTCCGGCAATACTGCTGCCGCTTTAGGTGAAGAAGTGAAGGTAACATTTACGTTGCCCTTGATCGGGGCAATCGTCCAGTTGCCGTCAGCTGTAGGATCAACCGTTCCGGCTTCACTGATATAATCCATCAGCACCTGACGGTTCTCCATCTGGGAGTCGATAATCATAGTAGAGGCTTTGACACCAGGGAAGTTACCGCCGCCGCTTGCACGGTAGTTGTTAGTGACAACAACGAATTCCTGCTCAGGCAGAATTTCCTTACCGCCGTAAGTAACGCTGGTTACGCGGCTGGACGCTGCATCATTGATAGAGCCGTCCGGCTTGTATTTGGCATTTCGGGTTACGTCAATAGTGTACTGAACACCGTCAATAACGTCGAAGTTATATACTGCAAATGCAGGATTAAGCAACGGCTGGGCTGTCGAAATCCCCGGTTTAATCCGGTTGAACGCGCCTGCACTCATTTCAATCCATTCTTTTACAGTAGATCCTTTAACTACAATCGCTTTCAGCGTGTTGTCGTACAGATACAGGTCGCTGGCGCTGCGGATCGTCAAGTCTCCTGTTGCCTGACCAGCAGGGATAGAGATCTCTGTGTATTCCTCAGGACCGTTGCGTCCTGCTTTGAACGGCGCACCCACACTAAGAATCGGATAATCCTTGTAATCAGCCAGTGCCGGGTCTGTGTTAATCAGATTGGACACATAACGCTGCTGTGCATAAGTTACAATCTGAACTGTCGGATCGTCCTGCACCATAGCGAAGAAGCTGTTCATTGGAGCTTTGGTTTCACCCAGCTTCTGGCCGGTGTATTCAATAGTTGCCGCATGGTCGGCACCTACTACCGCATCTACAGCCGGATCGGCTGCTTTACCGGAGATTGAACGGGTGGAAGCCTTGGAGGCTGTTTTGTCTACCGCCCAGCCGTCTCCGTCCTGTACAATCTTAAGATCGATCAGGCCGAGGTAACCGCCGCCATAACCGGCTTGTACCGACGGAGTTCCGTTGATGTGGCCGTTTACGTTGTCGATTGTGGCAGCATCATTATTGTAAGGGGCCTTGGTGTTAGGATCCTTGAAGGAGGCATCCAGTGAAGCATCCGCACCGTTGGTCGGGAATACTTTATGTGTGTGCGAGAAAGTAATCGCATCAATGCCTTTTACTTTACTAAGCTGGTTAATGTCATTTTCTGCACCTGACAGGTTTGATGCAGCAGAAGCATCAAAGCCGGTGTGAGCCATGGCAACAATGACTTCAGCACCTTCAGCCTGCATAAGAGGTACAAATTTCTCGGCTGTTTCGCTGATATCTTTTACAACAACCCTGCCGTCAAGATTAACCTTATCCCACTCCATGATCTGTGGAGTTACAAGGCCAAGCAGACCTACTTTTACAGTATGGGTCAGGCCGTCAGAGCCCACAACCTGCTTCTCGATAATTTCAAAAGGCTTATACGTATTCGTTCTTCCGTCAATGTTATAGATGTTGGCATTGAGATATTGGAAATCCGCAGCAGTATCCGCTTTGTGAGCGGCACTTCCGTTGATCGTACGCTCCAAATATTCCAGGCCGTAGTTAAATTCATGATTCCCGAAGGTTGCTGCGTCGTATTCCATCACATTCATCGCTGCAATCAGCGGATGGATCCGCTCGTCATTAGTCATGAGATCTGACTTGGTGGCCATGTAAGTGCCCAGAGGAGTTCCCTGAATCAAATCACCGTTATCCAGCAAAAGATTGTTTCCGTTTTCAGCTCTGGCTTCTTTAACTAGCGTTGCTGTTTTGTCGAGACCTACTGTCGCCGAAGCAGCATTCTTAAAGTAATCCCAGCCGTAAACATTGGTGTGCACATCAGTCGTGCTCATCAGACGCAGATCTACTGTCACGCCGGCTGCCGGAGCGGCTTCTGCCGTATCAGCTCCAATGAATGAACCTGCCAGCACACCCCCAAAAACCTGTGCAGTCAGAACTGTGGTTGCCAGAAATGATGCTACCGGCTTGTTCCATCGTCTTTCTCCCATAAGTGATTAATCCTCCCAGTTTCTCTCTTTTAGTGACCGAGAACGATTGTATCACAAGCGATTATACGAATCTAGCAATTAGCAAAAAATAGTGCCAATAGTTGTGCAAAATATCATATATTCATGCAAAAACTTAGTCATTGCGCCTTATTCGAAAGATACTATTTTACATAAAATACATATTTCAACAAAAACAGATGTTAGTTTTCAACACATAACGGCGTAATATATCAATAAATCCGGCCGTTTTTCTTAATTCCTATAAAAAACTACGTAAATCTATTTTTATTCAAAATATCTTATTACTATCCATTAACTAACGGAGCGAAAACAGAAGGAATGCTAACATATGCGGCTATGATTTCAGTTTCTTTATTAATACACTTATTCCCTTAACGATCAGAGCTGCTAGGATGCTTACAATTAATAAACTTAAAAACAGGTTAGTCCATATTATTTTCAAAGAAAACCCTCCTCGTGCAGTGTTTTAAATGATCATAGAACTATTATATTGCTGAAATATCACAAAAATATATATTATTCCATATAATCCCACATAGAACACAAATAACGCTTGTTCGATATTAACCCTTCCACAATCGGATTAATACTGAACAAGCGCTGGTATGGTATAAGAAGATTAGTTCTGCATCACAAAATCATTGTCTATCTTCGCATTACCGTCCTCGAAGGTACGCAGGATGTCATAACGCGTATTCCGCTGCGCCGGGATCTTGCCAGCCTCGCGGATCAGCTGGGTAATCGACTCAATGTTAACCTTGTAAGTCGCGCCCGCCGAGGAGACAACATTCTCTTCTATCATTGTACTGCCGAAGTCGTTACAGCCATACTGCAGGGACAGCTTGCCGACCTCAGGCCCCATTGTTACCCAGGAAGACTGGAAGTTCTTGATATTATCGAGCACCAGCCGGCTGATTGCTACCGTCTTCAGGTACTCTTCCGGAGTCTGCCGGTCCAGCTTCAGGTTCGTATTGTCCGGCTGGAAGGTCCAGGAGATGAAGGCAAGGAAGCCCTCGGAATCATATTTGTTAGCAATACATTCATCCTGTGCTTCACGTACCCGCAGCAGATGCAGCGCCCGTTCCTCCATACTTTCCCCAAGTCCGATAACCATTGTAGCTGTAGTGTTCATGCCAATCCGGTGCGCGGTCTGCATAACATCCATCCACTCCCGCCACGAGCCCTTGAGCCGGCTGATCTTGCGCCGGGTGCGGTCGTCGAGAATCTCTGCGCCGCCGCCGGGCAAGGAATCCAGACCGGCTGCATGAATCTCGCGCATTACCTGCTCCAGCGGCAGGCCGGATACTTCAACCATCTTCATAATCTCAGCCGGAGAGAAGGAATGCATCGTAATATCCGGGAAACGCTGTTTGATTCCGCGGAGGATATCTGTATAGTAGCTAAAAGGCAGATTCGGGTTCGTCCCGCCCTGCATCAGAATTTCCGTTCCATTTACAGCAATGGTCTCGGCAATCTTCTGGTAGATGGTTTCATCGGGCAGCACGTAGCCTTCCTCTGAACCGGGTCTGCGGTAAAATGCGCAGAAGCGGCAGTACACATCGCATACGTTGGTATAGTTGATATTGCGGCCAATGACGAAAGTAGCCAGCGGATCCGGATGCCAGCGCTTCATAATAACGTCTGCGGCTGCGCCCATTTTTTCAATTTCGTTGCTCTCGAACAGCCGGATTGTGTCTTCCAGCCCGAGGCGTTCACCCTTCAGCGTCTTATCCAGAATAAGATCTATCGCACTCATCGTTCGCAGCCTCCTTCAAAGTCCATATATTATGGATAATTAAATTTTAGAAAAAAACAGATACAAGCATTCGTTCTTCCATCCTAACATAATCCCGGCAGCTTGAAAAATGTTTTGATGCTGCCGCTCCCGTGTACAGGCGAAACACCTCCATATAACGTGGCTTTAACATGGAAGCTTACTCAGGTCATTTGCGGGCCCCCATGAACATATCCTTTCTTACTCTTCAAAAAAAAGACGGCGGCGCACATGCGGCGCTGCCGTCCCTCCTTTGTATATTTATTCAGCTGCTACAATCTGTTCAAGCTCCGCTCGTGCCGCCTCCAGCGCCTGTGCGAGATCGGCAATCAGGTCATTCTCATGCTCAATGCCGACAGAGAAGCGCAGGAGCCGGTCATCCACACCTACAGCATCCCGGATTTCCACCGGAATATCAGCATGGGTCTGCACGGCAGGATAGGTCATCAGGGATTCAACGCCGCCGAGGCTCTCGGCAAAGGCAATCAGCCGGATATGGCGGAGCAGCGGCTCTACGTAACGGGCATCTTTTACCTTAAAGGAGAAGATGCCTGTGTTGCCCGAGGATTGCCGGTTCTGGATTTCATACCCCGGATGATCCGGCAGGCCCGGATGGAATACTTCAGCAATTGCCGGATGCTCCAGCAGATAACGGGCAAGGGCCAGGGCGTTGCTCTCATGACGTTCCATGCGCAGTGCCAGTGTCTTCATGCCCTTCATCAGCTGATAACTGTCATTAGGCGCTAGTACGGCTCCGAGGGAATTGTGCAGAATCGCCATTTCCGTTGACAGGTCGGCACCTTTGGTTACAATCAGCCCGGCAAGCACATCATTGTGGCCGCCTAAGTATTTAGTTGCGCTGTGTACAATAATATCTGCCCCAAGCTCAAGCGGACGCTGGAAGAACGGTGTAAGCAGTGTGTTGTCTACAATGGTCAGCAGCCCGTGATGACGGGCCCATGTACACACGGCTTCAATATCTGTAATCATCATCAGCGGATTGGTCGGTGTCTCAATGAATACTGCCTTTGTCTCAGGACGGCGGGCTGCTTCCAGCCCGTCCAGATCGTTGGTATCCACATAGGAGGCTGTAATGCCGTACTTGGACAGAATCCGTTCCAGCAGACGATAGGTTCCGCCGTACAGGTCGAGGGAAACAACCAGATGATCTCCCTGTCCAAACAAAGCGAACACGGTGGTCAAGGCTGCCATCCCGGAGCTGCAGGCAAAGCCGGCATCGCCGGACTCCAGCTCAGCGGCCGCTGTCTCAAGAACAGAACGGGTCGGGTTTTTGGTGCGGATGTAATCAAAGCCGGTGCTTTGTCCAAGCCGCGGGTGGCGGAACGCCGTTGCATTGTAAATCGGATAATTAACTGCCCCGGTTGCGGGATCTTCCTGTGAGCCTATTTGTGCAAGTCTGCTTTCAATCCTGAGTTTCTCGTCCATCGGTGAGCCTCCTAATGTGGGGTTGAGTGAATGAATTCCTTCTATATATTAGATAATAGGACCAATATCGTAGGGTGTCTCCTGGTACACATAGTAATTGAGCCAGTTGGCGAACAATAAGTTCGCATGGGCACGCCATACGGCCGGCGGTGTACGCTGCGGATCATCCTTAGGATAATAATGCTTCGGCAGCGCGACTTCCATACCCTTCGCGATGTCACGGTCATATTCCCATTTTAGCGAGAACGGGTCATATTCGGAATGCCCGGTTACAAAAATCTGTTTGCCGTCATGGGTTGCCACGAGGTAGACCCCGGCTTCCTCCGATTCAGCCAGAATCTGCAGTTCGGGATTTGCCTCAATGTCTTCACGCGATACATCGGTATGGCGGGAGTGCGGGACATGGAACACTTCATCAAAGCCGCGCAGCAGCTTAACATTATTATGGCTCACCGTGTGCGGGAACACTCCAAAGCATTTTTCGGCAAGGCTCACCTTCTGAACGCCAAAGTGGTGATACAGGCCTGCCTGGGCCGCCCAACAGATATGCATAGTCGATGTAACGTTGTGCTTGCTCCATTCAAAAATCTGCTGCAGCTCTTCCCAGTAATTCACATCCTCGAACTCCAGCTGCTCAACCGGAGCGCCGGTCACAATCAGTCCGTCGAACCGGCGGTTGCTGATCTCGTCAAAGGTTGTATAAAAGCTCTTCAGGTGCTCCGCAGAAGTATTCTTGGAGGTATGGGAGCTGGGATGAAGCAGAACTACATCAACCTGCAGGGGAGAATTACCGATCAGGCGCAGCAGCTGCGTCTCGGTCGTTTCCTTGGTCGGCATCAGATTGAGGATAGCAATCCTGAGCGGACGGATATCCTGATGAAAAGCCTGGCTTTCATCCATTACAAAGATATTTTCTCCGGATAATACTTCTTTCGCCGGTAAACTGTCAGGGATTTTGATTGGCATTGCTGTGTCCACTCCTTAATCGAATTAGTACCTGAGCTTGAACTGATTTCCATGCAAAAATGACCCTTCTCGCACGAGAAAGGTCATATAGGTTCAGTCATATGTGCCTCTCTCATCTGCCAGAATCAACGCCGGGGCTTTCTCCCCTGCATATCTTCCGCAAGAATTAGCACCGTGCGTCTTCACGCCGGTTGCCGGGTTTCATCGGGCTAGTCCCTCCACCTGCTCTTGATAAGATTTAGCTGTATTCAATTTTTTTCTTAAAATTCACTTTAAATCATGAACCTGCTTTTCGTCAAGTCCATACAATGCTGAAGAGCCTTGAAAATGAAAAGAATTTAGCTTGAAAGAGGCATACCCCGGCGTTATACTAGACAAGTGTTTCAAAAGGCACAAATGACGAGGAGCAGAGGTGAGAGAAGAATGGAAGGCGACCCGGGTACGCAGTTAAGCGTGCAAAGTGAGCAACCACACAGGATTAACATCAGCTTGCCGGCGGCGGGAGCACTACTTCTTCATGCTCTCGAGACGTCATCCTGGCCATGAGCATTGATTGTACTGCCGGCCAAGCTGATTTTTTCCGTGTGCTTTAATTAGCATAACCCTGGAGAAGACCGGGGACATAAGGAGTGAATCAGATGAAAATCCGGCTGGTGAACGCAGGCGTTTTTACCCCGATTGATGACATTGAAGCAACATTGACCGCACCGGCTGAAGGATTCTACTGGATCGATGCTGATGATGAGGACCTGGAGCAGCTCCAGCCTTTGTTCAATCTGCATGATCTTGCCGTAGAGGACTGCCTCAGCGAAGAGGAGCAGCGGCCGAAGATCGAAATTTATGAGAGCCATTATTTCATTGTAGTTAACAGCATCCGGTTTGATGATGAGGAAATCTTCCTCCGGGCGCTTAACGTATTCTTAGGCAGACACTACATCATTACTGTGACTAAGCAAAAAATTCATGAGCTTCGCGTCCTGAAGCCCATCCTGTGGGAACAGGAGGTCAGTGCGCCTGACCGCTTCCTCTACCATCTGATTGACATCGTAGTTGATAACTATTTCTCTGTCGGCGACCGGATTGAAGCACGGATCGAGAAGCTTGAGGAAGATATTCTGATGCATACCAAGAAAACGCATCTGAGCGAAATCATTGGTCTGCGCAGTGAAATTCTGTGGCTGAAGAAGATGCTTGGGCCGCAGAAGGAAGTAATCAACACCCTGAACAAAAAGGATCTGCGCCTGATCGATGACCAGCTGCAGAAATACTTCAGTGATATTTATGAAAATGCGGTTAAGATCTCAGAAACCTTTGAAACCTACCGCGACCTGATGGGCAACTTGCGTGAAGCCTATCAGTCCAGTATCGCTAACCGCGCCAATGAAATTATGAGAGTGTTCACTGCAATTACTACAATATTCATGCCGCTGACCGTCATAACCGGAATATACGGAATGAACTTTGACAATATACCCGAGACCCATTCACAATACGGCTATTATGGCGTTATTGCCGTGATGGTCACACTCGGCTGCGGAATGCTCGTGATTTTCCGCAAGAAGGATTGGCTATGAACGATAACGGACGAATACGCTGAGGCGAAGGCTACCATTACTGCAAAGTATGGGAACCTTCGCCTTTGCCATTTCTAATAGCTTACTGCTGCTCCTGCTGCCTGAGGCTGCTGTGCCCGCCGGAACCGGATACGGATCAGCCGCAGACGCTCATAGTAAAGATCCAGCCCCTCAGACGGCGAGAAGTTCTCCCCGTATGCCTTATATAACGCAGGCTTCAAAAAAGCATCCCCCATCAGCTCATACGCTGTCCAGATGTTAATCTGCTCTTCCGCGCTAACCTCCTGCAGTTCATGCTCAATCAGCTTCTCAACAGAGTAGCCCTCCTTCTCCAGCTCCTCTGCCGCTTCTAGCACCTCACGCCGGCTGATTCCGCCCGCAGCCTGCAACTGCTCCATGCCAAGCCCGTTCTCAATGCCCTGCAGCATTATCCGCCGCAGCCGCAGCTGTTCGAGCTGCTTCTTATATTTGATTTCCTTCTGCTTGTAGAGCCAGGATGAGAAGGCTTCTTCCTCCACAGCTTCATTTACCCAGCTAAGCGGATAGCTGTGCTCCCGCGGGGTATCAGCAGTTATGGCAAGCCAGTCGCTGCCATGCTGCGCGGCCTTGCCTTCCCCGACTCCCGGAATCTGCAGCAGCTCTTCCTCCGTTCGCGGCAGAAAAGCGCTGAGCATACGCAGCAGACGGTTACTGGCGAGAATATACGGCGCCTTCCGTTCACTGGAGGCCTTACCTCTGCGCCAGGCGCACAACGCCTCATACACAGCTTCATTGCCATGCCGCTCACTGTAATACTGCAGCTTCTGCTGCTCACGGCTGCGCTGGGCAAGAGTCTCTTCCTCATGAAATGCGCCTTCAATCAGCGGCCTGTAGCCGTCGCCCATCTTCACTGCCAACTCATGCCTGTACACACAGAGCATCTCGTTCCAGGAGCCGCCTTCATACCAGATATGCTCGTCTACCTCGCGGCTTCCGGAAAAATCCCTCCAGCCGATACGCCAGCATCCCTCCTCCTCACCAATCCAGAGCTGGGCATACACCTCCTGATCGGCTCCGGACACTCTGGACAACCGGTTCAAAAATACAATCTGCATATGAATCCCTACTTTCGTCGTCTTACAGCAGGCACACAAGTAGAAACGGCTACGCCGTCCTAAACAGGACGATATCCGGTTCTGCGGGAAGATAAGGATAAAGGATTGATGAAACCTGTACTTTCTTATCTTTACGCAAAAAAAAGCACCTCTCCCGCGAAAATCGCGAAAGAGGTGCTTCCTCATACATGCTATGCTGTTAGAAACTACAATACCATATATTTCCGTACAGTCAATCTCTTTTTGGATCAGGCTCCTGCAAGTGCCAGCTTGGCCAGGCCGAGCGCTCCGGCAAGCCCGGCATTGTCGCCAAGCTCCGGAGGCACAATGTAGCTGCCGATCTGCTGATTCAGCGCCGGATGCTGAACATAGCCGCTGAGCAGCTCCTGCAGCTTGGCATGAATCAGCGGGAACAGCTGGCTCTGCTTCATGACGCCGCCGCCCATAACAATCTTCTGCGGAGACAGTATCAGCACATAGTTCATCAGCGCATGGGCCAGGTAGTGGGCTTCCATTGCCCAGCCAGGATGATCAGCGTCCAGCTCACCGGCAGGCTTGCCCCAGCGGCTGCCGATGGCAGGGCCGGCCGCCAGACCCTCAAGGCAATCCCCGTGATACGGGCAGAACCCGCTGTAGGTATCTTCCGGATGGCGCGGAACCAGAATATGTCCCATCTCCGGATGGGATAGGCCGTGAATCAGCTGTCCGCCTACCACTGCACCCGCACCGATGCCTGTACCTACAGTAATGTACAGGCAGCTGTCCAGTCCCTGCGCTGCACCCCAGGTATATTCACCGAGAGCAGCCCCGTTCACATCGGTATCGAAGCCAATCGGCACATTGAAATGCCGGGCAGCCGCACCAACCAGATCATAGCCTCCCCAGTGAGGTTTGGGGGTTGTCGTTATATGACCATAAGTTGGACTGCCGGGTATAGGGTCAATTGGCCCGAAGGAGCCGATTCCCAGCGCTTCAACCTTCTTGTCCGAAAAATAGTCCAGTACCAGCCCCATTGTCTCCTCTGGGGTTGTTGTCGGGAAGCTTACCCGGTCGGTTACAGTCCCGTCCTCATATCCGATTCCACATACAAATTTTGTTCCACCGGCTTCAATTGCTCCTAGCACTCTCACAGCAGTATTCTCCCTTCACAAATAAAACGCTCTCTTACAACGATTATACGTGCCTGCAGCTCATATGACAAGCGGTTGACATATAAGCCGGACAAGGGCTTAAAGCCCCTGTAGCATGAGAAGTTTATCGCCCGGGTCCGGCATTCCGCTGTTCCCGGTATAAGCGGCAGGCAGAGATGAACCGCACTGCTGCCTGAGGATAAGAAGCAAGATGGATATGAGCATAAGCAGCCATAACATTTCCCTGGAGATAGCCCTCCGGCTGGCTGCCGCTTCGCCCCCTGCTCTCATAGGCATAAGGCTGCTGTTCCTGTTCATCATAATGCATTACAGAGTAGTGAAACTCATGGCCGCGCAGAGATTCGCCCTGCTTCAGCAGCAGGCTGTCCTGCAGCGCGGTTACTTCGCGGTAGCCCAGCGCCGCGCGGCGCTGCTGCATAACGGCATGGGCCGGGATAATACCGGCCATCCGGTGCACAGACCCTGCCCGGTCGGTAATGGAGCGGGCCAGCACCATATAGCCGCCGCATTCCGCATACAGCGGCATACCCAGCACCGCGGCTGTTCTTAGACCGTCAAGGAATCCGGCATTGGCGGAGATTTGCGCAGCGAATTCCTCGGGGAAGCCGCCGCCGAGATAGATTCCGTCTGCCTCCGGCGGTACCGGATCTCCGCACAGCGGGCTGAATTCAAGCAGCCGGGCCCCGGCACGCGCCAGCAGCTCCAGATTGTCGGCATAATAGAAATTGAATGCCGCATCTTTGGCAACTGCTATAACGGGAAAATCTCCGTTATTCTGCCGGACTGTAACAGCCGGGGCAGACGGTGATACATCTGTCCCTATGTACTGCAGCGGAGGAGCAGAATCCGCAATTTCCAGCAGCTGGTCCAGATTCACGCCTGCCTCCAGCATATCTGCGGCATGCCCGAACAGCGGCTCCAGCTCTCCCCGTTCCAGCGCGGGCAGCAGGCCCAGATGCCGCTCCGGTATATCCAGTTCACCGTCGCGCATCAGCCCGCCGATTACCGGGATGCCGCAGGCAGCCTCAATGGCGGCCTTAACTGTCCGGTAATGGCCGGGGCTGCCGCAGCGGTTCACGATGACCGCTGCAATCTGCACCCGCGGCTCCAGCTGCCGGAAGCCGAGCACGACCGCAGCCGCACTGCGGCCCATGCTGCGAACATCGGCCACCAGCAGCACCGGGCTGGCGGTGAGAAGCGCAATTTCCGCAGTAGAGCCAGTAAGCTGTGTGGCTTCTTTTCCGTCATACAGCCCCATGACTCCTTCCACTATGGATAGCTCTGCGTCTGCAGAAGAACGCAGAAAATACTCCTGCAGATAGGAGTGTGAGGTCATCCACGAGTCGAGATTACGGGCGGAGCGTCCGGTTACTGCAGCGTGGTAGGCCGGATCAATATAATCCGGGCCACATTTGAAGCCTTGTACCTTCAGGCCCCGCCGGGCAAAGGCCCGCATCAGCCCAAGTGTCACCGTTGTTTTGCCTGACCCGCTGCCGGTTCCCGCGATGATCAGGCGCGGGCGGTGCTGCGGCTCACCGGGGCTTTTCTCCATAACATTGAATTCACTGCGTTCTTTCATCCGCTTGCTCCTCCCTGCCGCCATAGGCCGCTCTGGCAACGGCAATGGTTACATTGCCGCTCTTTTTCTTCGGCTGCAGCAGCTTCCCGCCGCCTGCAGACAGGATAGCAGCCGGTTCACAGACGCCATAAGCCCCGGTTGCCTTGAACACAACCGCTGAGGGCTGCTCAAGCGGCACTGTATTCAGCTGCTCCGCTGTATACAGATCAAGCTCCCAGCCGAATTTGCCGCACAGCTCCAGCAGCCCGGCTTCATCGCCCTTGATCGTAATGGTCGCCGCGCCCCGGACGCTCAGCGGAGACAGCCGCAGTTCCTCCAGCGTCGCCAGAACGGCTGCTTCAAGCTCGGCCGCTTCTGTCCCGCGGTTGCAGCCAAGGCCAAGCACCAGGCTGCGCGGCCGGTATACTGCAGCAGGCAGCCCGCTAAGCGCAGCTGCCTCAGCCGGCTGAAGCAGCCGGTCGGTGATGATGACCGCCGCGCGAAGCGGCTGCTGAAGCAGCTCTGCCATGTCGCTGCAGAGCCGGACATGCTCCGGCAGTACGGCTCCCGGAGGCAGCCAGCCGGTCTCACCGGCTTCCTGCAGCACAGCAACCGGTTCGCCGTTGACCAGCGCGGCGCTTACACCTTTAACCGGGGCGAAATCCTCCAGCCGCCAGCCGAATTCGCGGCCCAGCAGATCGGCCGCAAATACGCCCTGCACATCGGAGGCCGTAGTAATGACAGGATGGCTGTCCAGCAGCCCGGCAATCTCCAGAGTCAGCCGGTTAGCCCCGCCAAGGTGGCCGGACAGGACGCTGATGACATGCTGCCCGCCCTCGTCGATCACGATGACAGCAGGGTCGGTCAGCTTGCTCTCCAGCAGCGGAGCCATCAGCCGGACAGCGGCTCCAAGGGAGAAGAATAGAATAACCGCTTCGTACCGGCTGAACAGAGCAGGCAGCAGCTCCTTCACCGGACCGTCAAAAATCCGCCGCTCCCCCGGCATCTCTTCCAGCTCTCCGCTGTATTTGGCATAGCAGTAGACCTCAGTATCCGCCAGCAGCCCGCCCAGCTTCAGTGCCAGCCTGATGCCGTTACGGGTAATGGCTACAGCCGCATAACGCCTAGCCATCCTGGCTGCTCCCCTGCCGGAAGCCGTGGGTAAAGGCGCGGTCATACAGCTTCGAGCGGTGGGCATCCCGGTTGACCAGCTCCGGGTCAAGCGCCCAGCCGGCAAGAATCATGGCATGCATGGTAATGCCGGCCTCTTGCAGGTCCCGCTCCAGATGCAGCACCGTCGTCCGCACAATCTGCTGATCCGGCCAGGTAGCCCGTTTGACGACAGCTACAGGCGTATCCGGGCTCCAGCCCGCAGCAAGAAACTCACCGGCCGCATGCCCCGCCAGCCCCGCGCTGAGAAACAGCGCCACCGTGCAGTGATGAGCGGCCAGAGCTCGAAGCTGCTCCCGCTCAGGCACCGGCGTGCGTCCTCCGGCACGGGTCAGAATCACCGTCTGTGTCAGCTCCGGCACGGTCAGCTCGGCCCCGAGCGCCGCCGCCGATGCGAACACGGAGCTGACGCCGGGAATGATCTCGCAGCGGACGCCGCACAGCTTAAGCAGCGACATCTGCTCCAGAATGGCGCCGTACATAGCCGGATCACCGGTATGCACACGCGCTACGCTCCGGCCTTCCTGGACTGCACGGGCCATCAGCTCCACCTGCTGCTCCAGATCAAGCCCGGAGCTCTGCACTACCTCAGCCCCGGGCTTCGCGCTGCTGACCAGAACTTCGCTGACCAGAGAATCAGCATAGAGGACAAGATCCGCCGAGCGGAGAATCCGGCTGCCTTTGACCGTAATCAGCTCAGGATCGCCCGGCCCGGCACCAACAATGTACACCTTAGGCTCCAGCTGAAGTCCACCGCTCATTTGCTCACCACCATTAAGCTGAGGTATTCCAGCTCCCGGCCGCGCAGCTCCCGGGCATCCCGCCATACCGTTTCGTACGGCGAGGTCACTTTGGTCACTACCGAAGCTTTTCCGGCGAGGCCCAGCTCTTCCAGTACATCAAGTACGGTATCCAGCACCTTGGCTACCTTTAGGAAGACCACCGTATCATGCTGCAGCAGCGCCTCCTTAAGCGCCTCACGGTCATCCGTCGCCGGAATGATGCCAACCCGCTGGTCGCCGTCGGCGAGCGGCTGCTCCAGCGCGGCGGCAGCGCCAAGCACCGAGGAAATTCCCGGTACCGAAACCACCGGCACAACGGGATGCAGCTCCTGCATAAGCCGGGCAAGATGAATGAAGGTGCTGTACAGATTCGGATCGCCCTCCGTTACAAAAGCCACATCATTGCCGTGCCGCAGCTCATTCCAGCACAGCTCAACTGTCCAGCGCCACCCGTTCTCCAGCTGCACAGGGTCCTTGGTCATCGGAAAAACAAGGCCAAGCATCGTTTTCTGCTCAGCATCTACATACATGTCCACGATTTCATGGGCGTAGGATTTCCCGCCCTTCCGTGCCGCAGGATAGGCGATAACCGGACATTCCTTAAGCAGGCGGCAGGCCTTGACTGTAATCAGCTCCGGGTCTCCCGGGCCCACACCAACCCCATAAAGTGTACCTACAGTAAGTAAGCCGGGTTCCTCCTCGGCCGGCAGCTCCTCCTCCAGATCCAAAAACCACTCTTCAGCGCCGGCAGCCTGCTCCAGTCCCTCCACTTCATTGTTGCCCATTTACGCATCCCCTTTTATTAGATTACCGGTCTCCCCGGCCATTCCTTCCGGCTTAGCCGCACTGACTACAAAGACTGGGTTCAATCCTTCAAACCGGGTCATGCCGAGAATCGGCCTGCCCCGCGACGCCTGCAGCTGTGTAACCTCCGTCTTGAGTCCCGCCGCTGCCAGCGCCGTCATGCTCCCGTGCAGCGTCTCAATGGTAATCGCCGAAATGACGATAACGCCGCCCGGACGCAGCCGCTCAGCCGCACGGGCAATAATATCTGCAAGCTCGCCGCCGCTGCCTCCGATGAATACAGCATCCGGGTCAGGAAGCTGTTCCAGCCCCTCCGGGGCCCTGCTGTGAACAATGGTATAGTCGGCACGGAATTCACGACGGTTCGCTTCCATATTCGGCAGGTTAACCGCTTCTTTTTCCACAGCATATACCTTACCGAGGCGGGCAATCCGCGCACATTCTGCAGCAACCGCCCCTGACCCTGAGCCGATATCCCACACCACCGCGTTCTCCGCCAGATTCAGCTCGGACAACACAAATGCGCGGACCTCGCGCTTCGTGATCAGCCCTTTTTCCGGCTTACGCTGGGCAAAGGCTTCATCCGGATATGCAAAGCCGCGCCTGCGGCGGCCCCCGCTTCCCGGCTTACTGCGCAGAATAACCACATTAAGCGACGCAAACTCATGCCGGGACATGTCCTCCAGCTCCCAAAAGCTGCAGCGCTCATCCGGACCGCCCAGATGCTCGCAGACGAAGGCCTCATATTCCTTCATGCCGAAATCCAGCAGGTATGCCGCAATCCGCGCCGGGGTATTCACCTCATCCGTCAGCAGCGCAACCTTCGCCCTGCCGTCGATCCGCTGGGCCAGCCCCTGCACCGGACGCCCGTGCAGACTGATCAGCTCTGCATCCTGCCAGCTGTCACCCAGCCGGGCAAAAGCAAGCTGAACGCTGCTGTAATGCGGAATAACCTCAACCTGACGCGGCCCGAACCGGCGTACCAGATAACCGGCAATGCCAAAAAACAGCGGGTCGCCCGAAGCCAGCACAACCGTCTTATGCTCCCGGCGCACTTGGTCCAGTCTTTCAGCAAAGCGTTCCAGCCCGCCCTGCAGAGTGATGGTTTCACCTGTGAAACGGGGGAAAAACGACAGCTGCCGCTCCCCGCCGCAGAGCACTCCGCATTCCTCGATGATGCGCTGACTCTGTGTTGTCAGCCCCCCTGCGCCGTCTTCCCCGATGCCTATGACACAGATAACATTATCCACGGATCTCCGCCCTTCCCAGCCTCCGGCCCTTCATCGTAATCAGTACCATTTCGACTGTCATGCCCCCATCCACCTGCTTGAGGCATTGCAGGCAGCCGTAACGGCACAGCAGCTCAAAAAACATTTCATTTCCCGCCTCCGTCATCAAATCCACCACCTGTGAAGCGGTATTCGCACCGGCAATCGCCTGGGCTGTCTGCTCATCCGCTCCCGCCTCTAGGGCAACGGCTGAAAGGAAGCCAAAATCCACCGGTGCATTTTTGGAGTGAATCAGCATTGCACCCTGCGCAACCTTGGAGTATTTGCCGGCCATGCCCACAAGGGTCACCTTGTGGAAGCCGTAAGCCTTCGCATGGCCGAGCGAGAAGCCCACATACTCCCCCATCTGGATAAAGGCTTCCTCCGGCAGCTCCGGGAACATCGCTATCGCGTACTTTTCGCTGCTGCCGCCGGTGGTCAGGACCAGCTGGCGGTTCCCGGCAGCCGCGGCTACCGAAATGGCCTGAACGATGCTGGCCTGATAAGCCTCGGTCGAGAACGGGGTTACGACGCCCCGTGTGCCCAGGATGGAAATGCCGCCGAGGATGCCCAGACGCGGATTGAGCGTCTTCAGCGCAATCGCCCCGCCTTCCGGCACGCTGATGACCACCCGCAGCCCGCGCGCCGCGCCGTGTTCCTCAAGCACCTCCGAGACCGCTTCGCGGATCATCCTCCGCGGCACCGGATTGATTGCGGCTTCGCCTACCGGGACAGGCAGCCCCGGCTTGGTTACCCGGCCGACGCCTAGCCCGCCGTCAATCTCCACACCGGGCTGGTCAAGCCAGCTGACCGCTGCTTCAATTCTGGCCCGGTGCGTCGCGTCAGGATCGTCTCCGGCGTCCTTTATTGTAGCGCAGACTGCTGTGCCGTCCGCGCCTCCGCTGCGCTGCCAGCCGGTCAGCTCAAAGCTGTGGCTGAAGCCCGCCGGCAGCAGGAGCTCTACACTTGCCAGCTCCTCGCCTGTGATAAGCAGATGCGCCGCTCCCTTGGCTGCGGCTGCCGCACACGCGCCGGTGGTGTATCCCCGGCGCAGCGGCCCCTGGCTCCCGGCAGCTTCCCTGCTCGCAGTCATCGCCGCTTAAGGGAGGCATCCGTCTCAGCTGCCCGGCGCACGGCCAGCAGGCTTAGCGCATTGACTGCTGCCACTACGATAGTGCTGCCGCCTTTACGGCCGATATTCGTAATGTATGGGATATCCAGCTTGCGCAGCTCATCCTTGGATTCAGCGGCAGATACGAAACCAACCGGCATGCCGATCACAAGTCCCGGCTGCGCCTCGCCTGCTTTGATCAGACGGATCAGCTCCAGCAGCGCAGTAGGTGCATTGCCGATGACATAAATCCCGCCCGGCGCCTCCGCACAGGCTTTGCGTGTTGCCATAATCGCCCGGGTAAGCCCCAGCGCCGCTGCTGCCTCAACCACATCCGGGTCGGAGATATGGACACGGACCTCTCCGCCGTAACGATGAAGCCGTTCTTTAGCAATTCCTGCCTCCACCATCCGCACATCAGCGATAACCGGTTTTCCGTCCAGAATCGCCTTAATCCCCGCCTCAATAGCCTGCGGATGGAACACCAGGCTGCGTCCCAGCTCAAAATCAGCCGAAGCATGGATAATCCGCTGCACCACCGGATACTGCGCTGCAGTGAAATCATGGCTGCCGAGCTCCTCTGTAATCATCTGAAAGCTAAGGCCTTCAATCTCCTGCGGCTGTACCGTCAGCGGCTTAAACTCTGTTCCGAAATCCACTGGTTAACCCTCCCTTTAATTGACTGGCTGCCGGCGCATCCGCCATCATCCGTCGCCAGAGCAGCCTCCACCGCCTCTGCAAGCCCTGCAAAGGAATGATAGATTCCCCCGTTACCGGTAAAATCAAGCTTGGGCCGCACAATAAGAATGACATATAGCCCCATATCCAGCGCAGCCCGCAGCTTTTCTTCCACTGAGCCCTCGGCTCCGCTCTCCTTGGTAATCATCACCTGTGTGCCGTATTGCCGGAACAACGCCTCGTTCATTTCCCGTGAAAAAGGCCCCTGCATCGCGATAACATTACGCTGCTCAATCCCCAGACTGAGGCATTTCTCCATATTGTCCAGGCAGGGCAGCAGCCTGACCGTCAGACGGATCTCAGGATCACCCAGCAGCTGCCCTGCAAAAATCTCCAGTGTCTTGCCTCCGGTTGTCAGCATAACTGAGCCTTTAATCTTCTTCGCCGCAAGCGCCGCCTCCTCATAGGAATGCACAATGACAAGCCGTGGATGGGCAGCAAAGGCAAGTCCCGGACGCTCATAGCGGAAATACGGCAGCTCAAGCGCCGCCGCAGCCTGCATTGCATTGGCATGGGCTTCAAGCGCAAAGGGATGACTGGCATCCACTACCGCACGATAGCCCCGGTCCTGCAAAAGCAAGCCCATTCCCTCCCGGTTCAGCCGCCCGGTTATGGTGCTGATTCCGGCTGCGGCAAGCCGCTCCGCTGCGCTCTCCGTCACCACCGAAGCCGTCAGCGGAAGCCCCCGGCCCGCCAGCAGCACCGCCAGCTCCCGTGCATCGCCCGTACCGCACAGCATCAGAATCACCGCAGCTACAGCTCCTTCGGGCTGCCTGCTGCAGCTGTTCCTGCCGCTGCAGTCTCAGCGTGCTCCAAGATATCCGTGCTTCGCGGAGCACACTCATCGCCATGCTCGTGGCCGTGGTGGTGACCGTGATGATGGTGGCCGGCATCACCATGATGATGGCTGTGCGAATGCCCGTGATGGCTATGCCCTTCTTCTCCGTGGTGATGGCCGTGCCCATCCTCACCGTGATGGTGGTGATGGTGGTGCTCCGCAGCTTCGTCGCGGTATCTGCAGTTATCGCAATTGGCAAAGCTCCGGCCGTTCAGCACCTCATCAATCCGGCCGTTCATCATTTCTGCCAGCAGCGGATGAGTGCCGATATAACCGCCCAGCTCTACTTCTGTTTCAGGGTGGGCTTCGGCAAAGGCAGTGACGCGATCTGTAAACTGCTGCATCAGCACGCCTGTGAACAGCAGGTACGGCTGTACAATGATTTTACGTGCGCCCAGCACCAGGCAACGCTCCAGCCCTTCATCCAGCGAAGGCCTGGTAATAGCGATGAAGCAGCTTTCCACACTTTTATATGCCGTCTTTTCCCACAGCAGCCTGGACAGCTTATAGAAATCACTGTTGGCATCAGGGTCACTCCCCCCGCGGCCCATCATAAGCACGACAGTGTCCTCAGCCGGGACCGGAGCACCCGGGACTTTATTCTCCAGGGCTGCCGGTACGGCCTCCTTAATCCGGTCCAGCACAATATCCGCCGCCCGCTCCTGCACGCCAATTGGACGACCGTATACAAATTCCACTCCCGGATATTTCTTTTTGGCGCGGTCGATCGCCATCGGGATGTCAAGCTTGGAATGACCGGCTGCAAATAAAATAATCGGCACTACATATACAGCCTTTGCTCCGCCCGCAACACAGCGCTCGATGCCTTCGGCAATGGAAGGGGATGCCAGCTCAATAAAGCAGGTTTCTATATTCAGCTCCGGCCGGCTTGCCGCAAGCCGGGCTGTAAAGCCGAGCAGTTCCTCATTGCCGGCTTCAACCCGGCTTCCGTGGCCCACAAGCAGTATGGTTTTTTTGTCCGCGCTGCTGCCCTCATTACTGCCGGTTATGGCCCCGCACCCGTTCGGGCTCTCGCTGGAACCGGCCGCAAGTGACCATGGCTCCGCCGCTGTGCGCAGCCGCTCATGCGGCTTCAGTACCTGTGTCTGCGCGCCAAGAACATACTTGCGTTCATAGCCGCGCGGCGTGATCATCAGGCCGTCATAGACCGTGGTGGCCGAGTTGCCGACAATAACCGTTGAGAGCATACCTATTTCCTCCATAGGCATTGCCTGCAGCGTTGTTACAATGGTCTGCTGGCGGTCCCTGTAGGCATTCTTGACGATACCGACTGGAGTGGACGGTTCGCGGTAGCGGAGCAGAATACCGCGTGCCTCCTCAATCTGCTGCGTCCGCCGGCCGCTGCGCGGATTGTAGAAGGCGATAACGAAATCTGCCGCTGCTGCCGCTTCAATACGTGCAGCAATGCTGTCCCATGGCGTCAGATGGTCACTAAGGCTAATGGTGCAGGAGTCGTGCATCACCGGCGCGCCCAGCAGTGAAGCACAGGACTGAATTGCCGATATGCCGGGAATCACCTCGACTTCCACACCGCTATGACGATTCCAGCCGTGCTCGATCAGCACCTCATAGACAAGTCCGGCCATTCCGTATACTCCGGCGTCCCCGCTGGAGATTACGGCAATGATCTGGCCCGCTTCTGCCCGGCGCACCGCCTCCTGCGCGCGGCTGACCTCCTCAGTCATTCCGGTGCCGACAATCTCCTGATGAGTGAGCAGCGGCTTGATCAGCTCCACATAAGTGTTGTAGCCGATTACAGCCTCACTCTCTTCAATCGCAGCCAGGGCTCGCCCGGTAATCTGCTCCAGGGCACCGGGGCCGAAGCCGATAATCAGCAGTTTCCCTTGTTTCTCCATCCCAATCTCCCCGTTCTACAATGTATTAGTGATGCCGCGCTGCGTTCAGCTGCCAAGCAGCCGGGCCAGCGCACTCTTGAAATCAGCAGCGTTCCTCGGGGCCTGCTGCCCCCTTGTCAGCTGTCCGGGCAGGCTGTACCACAGCTCTGCCAGCAGCGGCAGACCCAGGCCGGCATCCCGCAGAACAGCATGGCCGGCAAAGATCTCCTCCGGTGTTCCTGCCGCCCGGCAGCTGCCCCGGTCCAGTACAATAATCCAGTCCGCCCAGCGGTAAGCCAGGTTCATGTCATGCGTCGCCATTACGATTGTTGCTCCTGCTGCATGAATGCGCTCCAGCCCCGAGAGCAGCTGCGCTTCAGACTGCGGGTCCAGGTAGGACGTCGGCTCATCGAGCAGGATCAGCTCCGGCTCCATTGCCAGCACACCCGCAAGCGCCGTGCGCTTTTTCTGCCCCAGACTGAGCTGATGAACCGGCTTGTCTTTGATCTCCGCCAGATTCAGCAGTTCAAGCACTTTGCCGCAGCGCCGCAGGATCTCTGGCTCCTCCATTCCGGTTCCGCGCAGACCGAAGGAAATATCGTCCTGCGGCGTACTCAGAATCAGCTGCTGCTCCGGGTCCTGGAACACAAGGCCGGCCCTGCGCCGCAGGTCCGCCAGCTCTTTCCGGTTATACCCGAGCTGTCTGCCCGATACCATAATGCTGCCCTGCTGCGGGCGCAGAACGCCGACAGCCTGCAGCAGCAGAGTCGATTTGCCCGAGCCGTTGTGCCCGAGCACTGCTGTCCGGCTGCCTTTCGGCACCGCACAGCTCAGTCCCTGCAGCGCCGGCTTCACCGTGTCCGGATACCGGAACACAACTCCGTCAAAAGCCAGACTGTACTCCATTTCGGATCTATTCTCCTTATTTCCGGGTTAAACCGGCCGAATTTCCCTTAATACCTGATGATCCACCACTGCGCAAGCAGCAGCAGGACGATCCCCGCATAAGCCTGGATGGTGTATCTGCGCGGAACCGGCCGCGGCTGATAAGGCGGCAGGACAATGTCACCTGTGTATCCGCGGGTCATCAGCCCCTGCGACAGCCCGTGATAGCGGTGCATGGTGCCGGCAAACAGTACGCCTGCCATCGCTGCCGTCTCACCCAGCTTATCCCTGAAGCCCCTTTTCCCGCCGCGCAGCCTCCGGGCCAGCAGCATGCCATGTGCGGTATCGCTGAGTATAAACAGAAACCGGTACATAATCAGCATCAGCTCCAGCACTATTTGCGGCATCCGCAGCCTGCGGAGCACCTGCAGCAGCTCACTGAAGGGTATCGTTAAAATGATGAACAGGAAACAGCTCAGGCAGGCCGTCACTCTTACCAGCAGAAGCCCTGCACGCTCCAGGCCTGCGGCCGTAACATACAGGGGCAGAACCGGAAGCTCATATATCCCCGCACCTGCGGCGGCAGGATGACCGGGCTCCAGCAGCAGCGCTGGCATGCCCAGAAGATAGAACAGCAGCGCCGTGCCGGACAACAGCCCGTAAGCACGCAGCGGAATTCTGGCATAAGCTGTACACCATACCATCATCCAGACGGCAATCGCAGCCTGGAGCACCGGATGCAGCGCATAGGACAGGATGAACATCACTGCGGCAAACAGGCTTTTCCACATGGGGGATATTGCACGCAGCGCATTGCTGCCGGATAAGACATCAATTCTTCTGATCATTCAGCTTCTGCTTATCCTGCTTGCCCCGCAGCAGCCCGATGGTATATCCGATCACTCCGGCTCCAAGCGCTGCCTGCAGCGCAAACAGCATGCTTTCCGTTTCACCGGGCAGCTCAGTCAGCGGCTTGAACCAGGGCTCATAGGCGGGGTCTATCTCGGTGATTACACCTTCCGCAGCATCATCGGCTCCGCCGAACTCCCCGTTAACAAACAGCAGCGGCAGCACAACCAGCAGCACGACTGCGAGCAGCATCAGACCGTTTTTCCACATAGCTTTCATTACAGGCTTCCCCCCTTGGCTTGCCGCTTGAGCAGCGACAGCTCATTCGGACTGTACGATTTCAGCCAGTTCCACAGCAGCACGGTCAGCAGTCCTTCACTTACCGCAAGCGGAATCTGGGTAACGGCAAAAATCCCGCCGAATTTCACAAGTGAACCCAGCACACCGCCCTCCGCCGATGGAAAAGCAACAGCCAGCTGAAATGAAGTCACCATATAGGTCATCAGATCCGCTGCCGCTGCGGCACAGAATACAGCCAGCTTTTCACGGTCACCGGATTTCATAATCAGCCTGTACACCGCATCCCCGGCAAACGGTCCGGCTACCGCCATTGAAAATGCATTCGCTCCAAGGGTCGTTATCCCGCCGTGCGCCAGCAGCAGCGCCTGGAACAGAAGGACTACCGAGCCGACCACACTCATCGGCAGCGGCCCCAGTATAATTGCGCCCAGCCCGGTTCCTGTCGGATGAGAGCTGCTTCCGGTGACGGAAGGCATTTTGAGCGCTGACAGTACGAAGGTAAACGCTCCGGACAAACCGAGCAGCAGCTTCAGCTCAGGATTGTCCCTGGTCATTTTTTTTAATTTGACAATGCCCAGAATAAAGAACGGGATAAATGCCGCCCACCAGAAAATCGCCCAGCCGACCGGCAAAAATCCTTCCATAATGTGCATCGCTGCCGCCGTTCCCGGTTCATTCAGCAGAAAAAAGACCGTAAATCCGGCAACCAGTGCCGCAAAACCCCAAGCTCTGCGTTTCTTCATTTTTTTTCCTCCTAAGCATTCATGATTGGTGCAGCAGAAAGCCAAAAAACTCCCGCCCTTCATGGGGGGAGTGATATGTACGCCATCAGGCATGCAAAGGAGGCCGGTCTGACTGCTGCATCGCCGGAAACGTTCCCCGAAAACTCAGCGCCAGCTTGTGCCTTCAATTACATTAACCTATTCGTACACCGCTCCTATCCGCGTAGAGTCGTGGTGTGCGCTTGCAAGGTAGGTCTCCTGGCTCGAAATACTAACGCCCTGCTCCGTCTTCCCCGGAGAAGATCCGAGTGACATACTGGAGCATGACTCTTTCTTACAGTGGCGGGACCGCTCGGGAGTTGCACCCGATTCCCTGTTACCCCTTGCTGCTGCAAGGGCACCTTGTTCGCTTCTTATATAGTCGTGTACATTATATTAAGCCTCAGCCCAACTTGTCTGTGATAAAAGTGAAGCTGCCGCTTTCCGGGATTTCGCTTGTATTAATTCCTTTCAACTAATATAATTATTAATTAATTAATATGTATCGGAGGTTCATTATGAAACTAGATCTTACTGAAGAATCTCTGCCGGTCTATGAAGCTTTATCCAGCTCCGTAAGGCTGCATATGCTGCGGCTGCTGGCGGTTCAGCCGATGAATGTCAAGGAGCTGGCCGGAGCGGTTAAGCTCAGCAGTGCCATTATGACCATGCATGTGCGCAAGCTTGAGGCCGCCGGACTGATCAGCACCCATATGGCACCGGGCAAAAGCGGACTGCAGAAGATTTGCTCGCTGGCCGCAGAGCGGGCAGAAATCACCTTTCCGGCACCGGATAAAGCAGAGCGCAAGGCCCACCGCAAAGAAATTCCTGTCGGGCATTACTCGGACTTCCAGATTGAGCCGACCTGCGGGCTAGCCACTACTGCCCAGGTTATCGGCAGCTTCGACGACCCCCGCTATTTCTGGGATATGGAGCGGATGAACGCCGGTATCCTCTGGTTCGGCAAGGGCTTTGTCGAATACAAAATCCCTAATTTCCTCTTATCCAGCCAGCAGCCGGATGAGCTTATTATTACAATGGAGATTGCCTCCGAAGCGCCGTCCATCAATAACAACTGGCCGTCGGATATCACCTTTACCCTGAACGGCAAGGTGCTCGGATTCTGGACAAGCCCCGGCGATTACGGTGACAGCCGCGGCAAGTATACGCCTGCCTGGTGGCCGGCACTGACCAACCAGTACGGGCTGCTGAAGCAGCTGCGCATCACGCCGAAGGGAACGTTCATGGACGGCCTGAAGCTCTCTGACGTCACACTGGACCAGGTCGGCATCCGTGACAAACAATGGACCTTCCGGCTCTCCGTCGAGGAGAACGCCGAGCACATCGGCGGACTTACCCTGTTTGGCAAAGGCTTTGGGAATTACAACGATGATCTGGTCGTCGAGCTGTTCTATACAGACGGTGCCGCTTCGGCGGAGCAGGCGGAGTAACAGGGCAAACCGTTGCTGTCCAGCGGCACCCGGACCGGCAGCATACACAAAAGCGGCAGTTATGGAGGTTTCCCAATCCATAACTGCCGCTTTTGTGTGTATAATGCAGCCCAATCCATAACTGCCGCTTTTGTGTGTATAATGCAGGTTGCCGGACGGCTTATTCCTCCGCAGGCATTGGCTGCCACAGCCCGCCTCCCGGCAGCGGGCAGCCGCGCGCTTTGAGCCGCGCGACTACCGGAATGATGCAGCCGCAGGCTGTGCAGGTAACGCCGTCCTGCAGCTTGGGGCATGCCGAGCAGAGGGCATAACGGGCGGCATATATCTCCTCCGGCGCAGTATTGTCCGGATTGAACATGGAGGAAGCCAGAATCCGGGCGATCTGCGCCTCCGTCACCTTGTATTCTTCCCGGCAGCCCTTGCAGGCGGAAGCTGTACTCATAACTGAATCCCCGCCTTAAGCCTTTTGCTTGATAGCCAGCACCGTAACCGACATTGGAGGAAGCTCCAGGCTGAGGATACCCTTCTCAAGCTCGAAGGAAGTAAACGGCTGCGGAGCCACCGCTTCCGGTTCAGCAAAGGTATTGTGGGCATCGATTGCTGCCGCAGCCAGCGTAGTGCCAGTAACTTCAATGTTATCACCGGCCAGTCCGCGCAGCTCCAGCGGCAGCTTAGCTGCTGCAGCGTGGTTCAGGTTGCAGAGGCTGACATGAATGACGCCCTCAGCATCAACCGAAGCGGAAGCCGATACCTCAGGAATTTCACGGCCTTCGAAGCTGTAAGTACCGCTCTCCACTGCCAGATCCAGCAGCTGCGCATCCTGATGCACCTTGTACATGTTGAATACATGATACGTAGGGGTCAGAACCATTTTCTCGCCTTCGGTAAGAATGACAGCCTGCAGCACGTTGATCGTCTGGGCAATGTTCGCCATCCGTACCCGGTCACTGTGCTTGTGGAAAATATTCAGCGTCAGTCCGGCAACGAGCGCATCACGGACCGAGTTCTGCTGATACAGGAAGCCCGGATTCGTTCCCGGCTCTACATCATACCAGGTACCCCACTCATCAACGATCAGGCCGACACGCTTCTGCGGATCGTATTTATCCATAATGACACTGTGGCGGGTAACCAGCTCATCCATGCGCAGCGCTGCTTCCAGCGTGGAGAACCACTCCTTGGCTTCAAAGCCGGTAGCTGCACCTTTGTTATTCCATTCACCTGTAGGAATGGTGTAGTAATGCAGAGTCAGCGAATCCATGAACCGGGTTGCCTCACGCATGAGCACTTCCGTCCAGTTGTAATCATCCACATTCGCGCCGCAGGCAATCCGGTGAATCTTATTGTCACCGTAGTTGCGCACATAAGTCTGGTAACGGCGGTACAGATCGGCATAATATTCAGGACGCATGTTACCGCCGCAGCCCCAGTTCTCATTCCCCACGCCGAAATAGGATACGCTCCAAGGCTCCTCACGGCCGTTCTCCTTGCGAAGCTCTGCCATCGGCGACACGCCGTTAAAGGTTAAGTACTCCACCCACTCGGACATTTCCTGAACGGTGCCGCTGCCCACATTGCCGTTGATGTAAGGCTCACACTCCAGCATCGCGCACAGCTCCATAAATTCATGGGTACCAAAATGGTTGTTCTCCACGGTGCCGCCCCAGTGTGTATTGATCATCCGTTTGCGGCCTTCGCGCGGACCGATGCCGTCCTTCCAGTGATACTCGTCGGCAAAACAGCCTCCCGGCCAGCGGAGCACCGGAATATTAATTTCTTTAAGCGCTTCCACAACATCGTTGCGGATACCCTTCGTGTTGGGGATCGGCGAGTCCTCTCCTACCCAGATCCCTTCGTAAATACAGCGACCCAGATGCTCGGAAAAATGTCCGTAAATATTGCGGTTAATCGTGTTCTTGCGGATGTCTGCATTCAGTACTGCACGCTGTGCCATAATAAAGCCACCTCTCAATAGTTAATATAATTATTAATTATTAAACTCATATATTAATATTATAAACATCCCCCGTTACCTACGTCAATCTTTATATCCGGCGCTGTGTTGTCCTGGCTGATATCGGGATGCTATTATAGCAGAGGCAGCTAACACCAAATAAAACAGACATGGAGAATATGATGATTAGACCCATTTGTAAAGATATGATTATCTTAAGCCAGAAGTCTGCTCCGGCAACCAGGGAGGATCTCCAGGTGCTGGATGACCTCCTGGACACGCTGCGGGCAAATGCCGACCGGTGTGTCGGCTTGGCGGCTAACATGATCGGTGTAAATAAGCGCATCATAGCCTTTAGTATCGGACCGGTACACGCAGGCATGATTAATCCGGTCATCACCAAACGTAACGGCCCCTATGAAGCAGAGGAAGGCTGTCTTTCCCTGGAAGGCGTCCGGCCTGCTACACGTTATCAGTCCATAGAAGTAACGTTTCTAGACCGTAATCTTAAGCAGCAGAAGCAGGTCTTTAGCGATTTCACAGCCCAGATTATCCAGCATGAGGTCGATCACTGCGACGGCATTATCATTTAATTGTGACATCCATTCAGCAAAAAGCACCTTCAGACCGGAAACGGCCCAAAAGGTGCTTTTTGTAATATGGAATGCAATACGGACTTCGGAAAACCTTCTCCGGCCCGGCATCCCTCCTCTGCGGTTAACCCAAATCCCCCAGCTCGATCTGTACGATCCCGCGTTCATCACGGACCTCGGCGATGCCGCCGATCAGATGCATCAGGCTGCCGAACTCCAGCTCCTGGAATTTGCGGGCCGCCGTGTCGCGCTGCAGCTCCCACAGGCATTCTGCCAAAGTACAGACTACCGGCACATCACAGCGGATCTCCGCCAGCTCGCGCGACAGATGCAGCATGTCCAGATCGGCTTCGATTTTGGAGCGTACCCCTTTCGGGAGGGCCTCCAGATTCTCAATAACACCCTCTACGGTGCCGTATTCAAGCAGCAGCTTAAGAGCTGTTTTTTCGCCGATCCCTTTGACCCCGGGATAATTGTCGCTTGTATCGCCCATGAAGCCCTTGAGGTCAATGACCTGTCTTGGCGTAAGGCCTTTTTCCTCAAGCAGCTCCGCCGGATCATACACTTTATAGTTGGAACGGCCTTTTTTCATAATA
This sequence comes from Paenibacillus camerounensis, assembly GCF_000723885.1. Classification (GTDB taxonomy): domain Bacteria; phylum Bacillota; class Bacilli; order Paenibacillales; family Paenibacillaceae; genus Paenibacillus_AQ; species Paenibacillus_AQ camerounensis. The sequence continues at coordinate 1,155 of NZ_CCDG010000071.1, read as the reverse complement.
ATAACCTTGACGTTGTCCGTAACCAGCTGCAGCATATCATGATCACCGGTGAGAATGTAGACCTCGGACTCCCCGCCGTAGCAGGCAGCCAGTGTACCGATGCAGTCATCCGCCTCATAGCCGGCCAGCCCGATATTGGGAACGCCAAGCTCTGCAACCACTTCTTTTACCAGATCAAACTGCGGAATCAGCTCCAGCGGCGCTTCAATCCGGTTCGACTTGTAGCCGTCATACTTCTCCGTGCGGAAGGTCCCCTTGCCCATATCCCAGCAGCAGACCACATGGGAAGGCTCGAACGTGCTCACTGCATCGAAAAAATACTGCAAAAATCCGTACACCGCATTGGTCGGAAGCCCGGCCTTCGTTTTGCGGATATATCCTCCATAAGAGGTCGCATAAAAGGCCCGGAACAGCAGAGCCATTCCATCGACGATCATTACCCGGCCCGTTGTTTCTGAACTCATGTGTAACCTCTCCTTATTGTCCGTTTAATTAGTCTGGATCAGTGCTAACGTTACTCTAATGCTCTTATTCGGCGCTGCTCCAGGCATCTGCATATTGCTCTTCTTTGTAGCCTACAGTAACCTTCTTGCCGTCAGTAACAACGGGACGCTTAATCAGCATTCCATGACCTGCGAGCAGCTCAAGCTGCTCATCCTCACTGAGGCCGGCCAGCTTGTCCTTGAGGCCCAGCTCCTTATACACTTCACCGCTGGTATTAAAAAACTTCTTCAGCGGCAGGCCGCTGTCCGCCACAAGCACACGAAGCTCCTCCACTGTTGGCGGCTGCTCGGCAATATGCCGGAGTTCAAGCTCATGCCCCTGCTCCTTCAGCCATTTCACTGCACTGCGGCAGGTACTGCATTTTGGGTATTGATAGACTTTTAAGTGGCTCATGACTAGCTCCTTCGGTAACTGTTATGTCCGGGGCCGGACCGCCCCCGTAGCTGTAATTGGATGAAAGTAAATTGTAGAGTGCGGGCAACAGTGAGGCGATATGCTAACCTGAGTCCTCGCAATTTAGTTGGAAAATCGCAATCTAATTCTTCAGAAAACTACGCTGTGCCGGTATTAGGTGGAAATTCGCCACTTAATTCCGGCGCTTTCTCTATAATTGGCTCTAATCGGGATGATTAGGTTGCCTTTTTCCACCTA
>NZ_CCDG010000070.1 GCF_000723885.1 Paenibacillus camerounensis | reverse complement strand
TTTCAGGAATCAAGTTCCTGTATGGATTTATATGGCACCAGATCGTTTGGAGAGATACCCAAGTGGCTATAAGGGGACCCTCTGCTAAGGGGTTAGACTGCGTAAGCGGTGCGAGGGTTCGAATCCCTCTCTCTCCGCCATTCCTAAATCCATAATCAATTAATGTGGCGGCGTAGCTCAGCTGGCTAGAGCGTACGGTTCATACCCGTGAGGTCGGGGGTTCGATCCCCTCTGCCGCTACCATATTTTCGGAGGCTTAGCTCAGCTGGGAGAGCATCTGCCTTACAAGCAGAGGGTCGGGGGTTCGATCCCCTCAGCCTCCACCATTTTCATCTGTAGTACACTTTTACACCGTGCCGGTGTAGCTCAACTGGTAGAGCAACTGACTTGTAATCAGTAGGTTGGGGGTTCAAGTCCTCTCGCCGGCACCATTATTTTTACAAATGCGGAACCGTGGTGTAGTTGGCCTAACATGCCTGCCTGTCACGCAGGAGATCGCGGGTTCGAATCCCGTCGGTTCCGCCATTTTTAATTTTCGGCTTGTTTTTTATGGCTCGGTAGCTCAGTCGGTAGAGCAAAGGACTGAAAATCCTTGTGTCGGGGGTTCGATTCCCTCCCGCGCCACCATATGGAGGCTTAGCGAAGTGGCCAAACGCATCAGACTGTAAATCTGCTCACGTACGTGTTCGGTGGTTCGAATCCATCAGCCTCCACCATTTTTATGAGCCATTAGCTCAGTTGGTAGAGCACCTGACTTTTAATCAGGGTGTCGAAGGTTCGAGTCCTTCATGGCTCATTCCAAACAGAAAGTCATCATCTTCGGATGGTGGCTTTTTTGTTTTTTTACAAACAGGCTACGGTAGCTATGGTTGAAGGGGAAATTGTAGGAAACTGAATGAACAAAGTACTGAAGAAGCTCAGTCCACCTGTTCTGCCGGATTCTAAAAAATAGTTAGTAGTAAAAAAAGAATTATTTAAACGGCGTATTGTTACTTGTCACTTATCATTCAGACGGGCTTGCCCGCATCCTGTTGCAAAATATGATAAAATAGGCGAAAAGAGCAAAAGTGGTGGAGAATGGTGACTATGGATAGTGAGGCTTTGCGTCAAAGATTGGAGCAGCTCACGGGAAAGAGAACCGGAATCAAACAGCTCGGGAGGCAGCATTCGGCTTCTCTTTTTGGTATTGGCGCAGATCCGCAGGATCAGCCGGTTACGCATGAAGGGCATTTATGGGTTCCTTTATATGAGAATGAGGGCCGTTTCACTGCATTATGGGTTGAAATGGAGGGACTTTCTACTCTGGAGCTGCAGTTGGTCAATTATGCGGCACGTAATTATGCTGTCGCGCTGAAAGCAACAGGATTGAAAGAAGAAGGCGAGGTCGAAGCCCGCCAGCTCAGCTTATGGCTTAACTCACAGCTGGAACAGGAAAAGACCGACGCCGAGATACCGGACGAGATGTCGTTAAAAAGCCGCTTGTTCGGTGATATGATTCCTTTTCTGCTGGTCAGTGAAAACGTGCATAACCCGCAGATGACCTACCGTTCTTTGATGAAGCTGCTGCGTAATTACTTCGAGAATGATGTCCTGCTTATTCCGCTGCAGGAAAAGGAATGGCTGATTTTGGCCCGTAAGGAATTGCTCACTGGCGGAGATGATAAGGAAGATGAGGAAGAAAGTGAAGATGAGCTGCTTGCACAGACCGGCATGGGGCTGCATGAGCTGATTGCCAGTGAATGGGTCGGCGTATTCCATCTAGCTGTAGCACCAGCCATCATACCAGTGAAAGGCCTAACCGGCTCTTTAGCGCTTTTGCGCGAGACTATTGTCCTTGGCCGGATTTTTCAGGTCGGTGACTATATTCATCTCCCATGGGAGCTTCATATGGAGCGGCTGGTCAACAGTATTCCTGACGGAAGGCGCAGACAGCTGCTCGGACAGATCGGTGACTATTCCTCTGTGCTGGCAGATAAGGAAATGCTACTGACGCTGGAGACGTTCTTTGAAATGGACTGCAATGTGAGTGAGACAGCCAAGAAGCTGTACATTCACCGCAATACACTGCTGTACCGGCTGGACAAGATCAAGCAGGAGACAGGTGCTGATGTGCGAAGCTTCGGGGATGCCGCTATTGTGAAGTTAGCCATGTTATTGTATAAAGTGACGAAAAGAAAATAGGTTTTTTGTGAACGTTACAAATAGCCAGCCCGGCACGTCTGGGGTAAGATAAATGTACAAGAAAGCGATTTATTTTTATTCTAACATTTAAACTCGAGGGGGAAATACAATGGCAGGCGTACGTTTAGAGCATATTTTCAAAAAATACCCGGGTTCCGATAAAGCAACAGTAATGGATATCAATCTTGATATTAAAGATAAGGAATTTCTCGTACTGGTAGGACCTTCCGGTTGCGGTAAATCCACAACCCTGCGTATGATCGCCGGTCTGGAAGAAATCTCTGAAGGAAAAATGTACATTGGCGACCGTGTTGTTAATGACGTTGCTCCTAAAGACCGTGACATCGCGATGGTATTCCAATCCTACGCGTTGTACCCGCACATGAGCGTATATCAGAACATGGCATTTGGTCTGAAACTGCGTAAAGTGAAGAAAGAAGAAATCGATAAGAAGGTACGTGAAGCAGCAAGAATCCTTGATATCGAGCACTTGCTGGAACGTAAACCTAAGGCTCTGTCCGGTGGTCAACGCCAACGTGTCGCTCTGGGCCGTGCGATTGTCCGCGATCCGCAAGTCTTCTTGATGGATGAGCCGCTTTCCAACTTGGATGCTAAACTTCGTGGTCAGATGCGCGCCGAAATCACTAAGCTGGTTAAACGCCTTGAAACCACTTGTATCTACGTAACGCATGACCAGACAGAAGCTATGACAATGGGCGACCGTATCGTAGTTATGTACGATGGTATCATCCAGCAGGCTGCTTCTCCTGAAGAGCTGTACAATGAACCAACAAACCTGTTCGTAGCCGGATTTATCGGATCCCCTACAATGAACTTTATCAATGGTACCCTGAGCGATGTTAACGGTGCAGTTCGCTTCCGCGCTGAAAACCTGGATGTTGAAGTTCCAGGCGGCAAAGCAACAATCCTGCGCAGCAAAGGCTACATCGGTAAAGAAGTAATTCTTGGTCTTCGTCCGGAAGATATCCATGAAGAGCCAGTATTCCTGGAAGCTTCCCCGAACACAATCTTCTCTTCCCTGGTAGACGTTACAGAAAACCTTGGTCACGAAATGCTCCTCTACTTGAGCGGCGTGGGCACAGGAACTGTAATCGCCCGTGTAGACGGACGTTCTACTACCCGTGAAGGCAGCAAGCCAAAATTGGCAATCGATATGAACAAAGTTCATATCTTCGATAAAGAATCCGAACTGAACGTATTGCTGGGCTAAGATAGCAGTATCTTCCCTGCTTAAGAGGCCGCCTGAAAGGGCGGCTTTTTTTGTTGGGTTATGCTACGCCCGTTATCACTCAGCGGCATAGTTTCAGGCAGAGCGACAGGCATTAAGATTGCATTCATAGGCGTTATCCATTAAGATAGCAGGAGAATTACCTACGGATAAGCGTTACGAAAAGCTGCTATCCAGAAGCGGACAGCGGACTTAACCGCAGGCGACGAAAGGAAGAGCATACATGGCTAAGAAGGTAAAAGTATCTGAATTGGTGCAGCATTTTCAGTTAGAAGTGGTTTCCGGGCATGAAGGTCTTAAAAGACCGATAACAGTGGATGACCTGAACCGTCCCGGGCTGGAAATGGCCGGATATTTCGAATATTATCCTGAAGAGCGCGTCCAGTTACTTGGTAAAACAGAGCTGGCGTTCTTCTCAATGCTTCCTGAGGAAGAGCGTATCAAAAGAATAAAGGGGATTTGTACTGACAATACGCCATGTATTGTTATTACAAGAGCACTCGATGTGCCGCAGGAGCTGATTGATGTCAGTAATGAAAAGGGACTTCCAGTCCTGCGCAGCTCGATGGCCACCACTATTTTTTCCAGCCGGCTGACCAGCTTTTTGGAAGGCAAGCTGGCACCGACAGCAACGATTCATGGCGTTCTATGCGATGTAAACGGTGTAGGGATGCTAATTACGGGCAGCAGCGGTATCGGTAAGAGCGAAACGGCGCTTGAGCTGGTTAAACGCGGCCACCGCCTGATAGCAGATGATGCAGTGGAGATTCGCCAAACCTCGGATAATCAGCTGCATGGTACAGCGCCTGAACTGATCCGCCATCTGCTGGAAATCCGCGGGGTCGGGATTATTAATGTAATGACCTTGTTTGGTGCAGGTGCAATCCGTAATCATAAGCGGATTACGCTTGTTGTGCGTCTCGAAGCATGGCAGCAGGACAAACAATATGACCGGCTGGGTCTGGACGAGGAGACAACAAGGATTATTGATACGGATGTTACTCTTGTAACGATTCCTGTGCGTCCGGGACGAAATCTTGCTGTTATCATTGAGGTTGCGGCAATGAACTACCGCCTGAAGCAAATGGGCTTTAACGCAGCTCTTCAGTTTACGAATAAACTTACAGCCACCATCTCTGAAGACATGGATGATCTGGACTAGGAGGAGTGTGTAACGATGTTTTTTTCTTTGGCGATTAATCCCATTGTATTCTCTATCGGTTCTCTGCCTGTGCACTGGTATGGTCTGATTCTTGGATTGGGGGCGCTTGCGGGCTTGTTCCTCGCCATCCGTGAAGGCAAACGGTTTAATATCCCGCAGGAGTTCTTTATGGATCTGCTGCTGCTGGGCGTGCCATCTGCCATTATCGGTGCACGAATCTACTTCGTTGCCTTTATGTGGGATGATTATAAGGATAACCTGCTTGATGTCTTTAAAATCTGGAACGGCGGAATTGCCATATATGGCGCTTTAATCGGGGCAATTATCTGCGGAATTATCTACTTCCGCTACAAAGGCTACCCGTTCTGGCGTATCGTGGATATTTGTGCACCAGGCCTGCTTGCCGGACAGATGATCGGCCGCTGGGGTAACTTTGTTAATCAGGAGGCCTATGGCGGTCCGATAGAAGAGTCTTTTCTGCGTGACAAGCTGCATCTGCCGGACTTCATTGTCAATCAAATGTACATAGGTGATGCTTTTCACCATCCGACATTTCTGTACGAATCACTGTGGAGCCTGCTCGGAATTGCGCTGCTGATGGTACTTCGCCGCCAGAAGTTTGTTAAGGCCGGGGAGATCTTCCTGTCTTATTTCATATGGTACTCCATTGGACGCTTCTTTATCGAGGCGTTGCGCACCGACAGCCTGGGCTTCACCGGAAGCAGCGGTGTAGCTTCTCTGATAGACGGGCTCTGGAGCCCGATGACCTGGATGGGCTTTGAGCAGGGGTATTTTGATCCTGCCTACGGCAACATCCGTATCTCGCAGCTGCTGGCCCTGCTGATTATTATTGCGGCAATTGTCATCATTGTTGTACGCAGAGTGACCGGTCAGGCGAATGCTTATTACTCTGACCCGATTGTCAGTACAAAGGCTGCTGCAACTGATCCGGTTGTACCGGAGCAAGCTGCTGTAACCCCGCAAAAAACACCGCAGGATACTCAGTCTGAAGCGGAGCAAGCGGAGAATCAGCAACGCAAGGAGTAAATGACCGATATGATAGAATACGTATTGTTTGATCTGGATGGAACGATTGTAAATACAAACGAGCTGATTATTAACTCGTTTATGCATGCACTGAAGGAGAATAATCTGCCCCCGCTAACCCGGGAGCAGATTATTCCTCATATGGGAACTACCCTGCAGCAGCAGATCAGTACCTTTACCGGACTTGCAGATACCAGCGCACTTGAGTTATCCTACCGTGCTTATAACAATGCACATCATGATGAGCTGGTTGCAGCCTTTCCGCGTGTAAATGAAACGATGGACGAACTGCTTAAGCGCGGAATCAAGCTCGGGATTGTCACAACCAAAATCCGGCCGACTACAATTAGAGCACTTGAGATGTTTGATCTGCTCAAATATATGGATACAATCGTCACGGTGAATGATGTGGAACATGCCAAGCCCCATCCTGAGCCCGTGCTGACAGCGATCCGCAATCTGAATGCTGATCCGCAGCGGACACTTATGGTTGGGGACAGTGCGGTTGATATTCAGTCAGCCCAAGCAGCCGGTGTACGCGTTGCGGCAGTTGCCTGGTCTCTGAAGGGCGAGGAAACCCTGAGTAAGTACAACCCGGATTATATTATTCATGATATGGCTGATTTATTGACTATTGTAAAGCAAGGGTGAATAAGCCGTGAGAAAAGTAACCCGTTATCCGGTTGAAGGGCATAATTCGCTCTGGTATATTTACCGTACAGTCAGCCCCTGGAAGGGCGTGCGCAATTTTATATTTATCCAAATTGCCCGGTACTGCCCGATCCTGCCGGTCAAGAATTGGATATACCGCAGTATACTCGGTATGAAGGTGGGGAAGCACACGGCATTCGGCCTGATGGCGATGGTCGATGTGTTTTTTCCGGAGAAGATAACGGTTGGTGAAAATTCAATAATCGGCTACAATACGACGATTCTGGCGCATGAATATCTCATCAAAGAATACCGCCTGGGTGAGGTTGTTATCGGTGAGAATGTCCTGATCGGGGCAAACACCACTATTCTTCCCGGTGTAACCATTGGTGACGGAGCCATTGTTGCAGCCGGATCAGTTGTACATAAGGACGTTGCAGCCGGCTCCTTCGTTGGCGGTAATCCACTCCGCGAGCTGCGGCCGGCAGCGGCAGGTCCAGAACGGGAAGAAATCTAACAGACAGGATACAGAAATACCCTGCAGTTTCTAGCTTGCGTGACCTGACGCAAGGACTGCAGGGTCTTTTTATGCGCGGAAGTTCAAATTAATCACGCTCTTGTAACGGTTATGAGAAAAATTAAGCAAGTTTTCAGTGCCTTGGCAGTGCAAGAAACGTTATACTTGTATGTAGAATTATTAACATGCAGTCAGTGCAAGGACGCTGCATCAATTATCAGAAGGTAAATCAGCATAGGACAGGCTCCCTGATAAGTCAGTCATCATGTTCCGCTCGCTTGGCGTCTTAACCAACTGCCACTACAAGCAGAGAAGAGGAATATCTTATTATGGATGCTGCCAGACAGGAAAGACTGCCTCAGCTGGATATTTACCGTGCCCTGGCAATTACAGGCGTACTTCATGTGCATGCTTCATCATTTGCAGCCGGAGAGCAGGCACTGAACTCTCCCTACTATTATTGGCTCAACTGGATTAACATCTTTTTCAAATTCGGGACACCGTCATTCATTTTTCTCAGCAGCTTTGTGCTGTTCTACAATTATTACGGGCGTCCGGTTACAAAAAGCCTGATCGGCAATTTCTACCGCCGCAGGCTAAAGTATATTCTGCTGCCCTATCTGCTGGCGTCGATTGGGTATTATGCGCTGACATTGTATGTGAACGGGGTACTCATGCAGCAGCCGGCACAGAACCTGTACAGCTTTCTTGGGGCGCTTTTCACGGGATCGGCATATGCGCATTTGTATTTTGTCTTTATCAGTATTCAGTTTTATCTGTTGTTCCCGCTCATACTGAAGCTGCTTCAGAGCTCCCGCATATGGGTGAAATGGGCTTTTCCGCTGGGGCTGGCACTGCAATGGGGATTTATTTTCTGGAATAAATATCAGCTGCATATTGTAGGAAAGGGAAGTCTGTCGATTTCTTACCTCGCTTATTATATGCTGGGCGCCTATATTGCAATTAACTTTGAAGGAATAAAGGGCTGGCTGGTACTGCCCTGGAATGAGCTTAGATCCGGGCATAAACGGCTCATTGTGCTGCTGTTGACTTCCTGGCTGTCGGCTGCCTTTATTCATGTCCAGTTGTGGTATGAAGCGCGCCATTTCGGAATCTGGACGGACTCGCTGTGGTATGAGCTGTTGTGGAATGTACATACGCTGCTGTCGGCACTGGTGCTGCTCTATGTAACTTTTTGGATCTACCGGAGGGCTCCGCGCAGGGTGGTTGCTTTTTTGACCCGGATGGGGGAGCTGTCATTTGCTATTTATTTAATTCATCCGCTGCTGCTGGCCGTGTACCGGAGGTTCCGCTACAATATTCCTATTGATTCATTGCTCTATGTGGGATTTATCTATGGAGGGCTTCTCGTTGCTCTGGCCGGCAGCTGGATGATTGTGCAGTTCACCTTCCGCAGAGTTCCGCAGGCATGGACTGTATTTGGCAGTGTACCGCGTACGCTGGTTCCTCCGGTGAAGGAGAGGCAGGGCTACACAGCAGGGGACGATTCAGCACAGGCCGGTATGAAGGGGAAGCATGGAGCCTGAGGTACCAGGGTAAGCAAGGTTATTAAACGGACTAATTATACGCTGGGTTATTGGCATCTTAGATGCGGAGCTCAACAGGAGGAACGTAAATGGGACATAAGGAAAGAATTCCGCAGCTGGATATCTTCCGGGCAATTGCAATTTTTGCGGTACTGGCGATTCATGCTACTTCAAGAACCCTGTCGGAGACGATGGGAACAGGCATGTTTCATCCGTTTTTGTTCATCAACAAATTCAGCCAGTTTGCGGTACCGTCATTTGTATTCTTAAGCGGATTTGTGCTGTTCTACAACTATATCGACCGTCCGCTCAGCGGAAAGACACTGGGGAAGTTTTATAGCCGGCGGCTGATTTATATTATTGTGCCTTATTTTATTTTTTCACTGCTGTACTTCTGTTTAAAAATGACGGCCGGGCATACCTGGAACATGCCGCTTGATGATATGGCAGCCAAGCTGTGGAAATACCTATGGACGGGGACAGCCTATACGCATCTTTATTACATCATTATTATTATTCAGTTCTATGTGCTGTTTCCGCTTATGCTGTGGTGTCTGCAAAAGGTTCGTCGGCTGGCGGCGTGGGCACCGGTCATCGGGCTTGCGCTGCAGTGGGGCTTCGTGCTGCTGAACAAATATATGGTGAATAACGGATACTGGCAGCTGTCCAAGGGCAGCCTCGCCATTACTTACTTCTCTTATTTCCTGCTGGGAGCGGCGGTTGCCGTGTATTACGGCTCTCTGAAAAAGTGGCTGATTCCTTCCCGTGAGGGCTGGAAATCCGGTAAAGGCGGAGTCTGGATCGCACTGTGGCTGTTATGGGCGGCAGCAGGCGCTATCCATGTGCAGCTCTGGTTCAACAACTATACGAAGAAGACAGTAATTAACAGTCTTTGGTATGAGGGCTTCTCTAATCTTCATGCGCTGCTCTCCTGCCTGGTGCTGCTGCAGCTGTCCTTCCTGCTGTTCGGGACAGGACGCAGCCTGCTGACGCGAATGCTGATCTCAGTGGGCGCGTGCTCGTTCGGCATCTATCTCGTGCATCCGGCGGTTCTGTTTCTTTACCGGAAACTGCCGTTTCACGGCGGTTCGCTGGCCTATACGGCGGCTATCGCCGGGGGCTTCCTGGCTGCACTCCTGCTCTCATGGCTGGTAGTAGCAGTGGCCTTCCGCTATATGAAGCCGGCTTGGGTGCTGTTCGGCTCCGGGCCGCAAAAGCCAAAATCTAAAGCTGCAGTAAAGTAAAAATAAAGCGCCGGCAGGGTCTCTATAAGCAGACTATGCCGGCGCTTATTCATTATTGTCTTACAGAAGTATTGCCGGGCCGCTGCCGTTCATTCTCCGGCCTGTTCACGCTGAAACTCGGCAATGGCTTCATATTGGCTCTCCAGAGCGCGGAAAACGGATATATAGATAGGCAAGAGCTGCTTGTAGATCTTGGCATGCGATTGTACGGGCTGATGTGAGTGGGTGGAGCCGATCATTCCGAACACAATATCCAGCGAATCAGCCCTTCCAGTAGCATATAACCCCAGCACAACAGCACCAAGGCAGGAGCTCTCAATGCTCTCCGGAATAATAACCTCCTGATCAAAAATATCAGCCATCATCTGCCGCCATAAAGAGGAGCGGGCAAACCCTCCAGTAGCAAGAATCCGGTTCGGGCGGCCGATGCATTCCTCCATTGCCAGCAGCACGGTATACATATTAAAAATGACGCCTTCCAGCACTGAACGGATCATATGCTCCTTGCGGTGAGTCATACTAAGCCCAAAGAAGGAGCCGCGGGCATCGGGATTCCACAGCGGGGCACGCTCGCCGGTCAGATAGGGGTGAAACAGCAGCCCGTTACTGCCGGGAGGCACTTGCTCGGCTATCCGTGTGAGTACCTCATAAGGATCAATCCCCAGGCGCTTCGCGGTCTCCACCTCAGAAGCTGCGAATTCATCGCGCACCCAGCGGAACAGCATGCCCCCGTTGTTCACCGGGCCGCCGATGACCCAGTGCTTCTCCGTCAGGGCATAGCAGAAAATCCGGCCCTTCGGATCTGTCAGCGGGCGGTCAACTACGGTGCGGATAGCACCGCTCGTACCGATGGTCGCCGCTACAACTCCCGGCTGGATAGCACCCACGCCCAGATTGGAAAGTACCCCGTCACTGGCACCTACAATGAAGGGAGTTGAATCCAGCAGTCCAAGCTTCTCCGCAAAGCCGGGCAGCAGGCCCTGAATCAGCTCTGTAGTCGGAACGGGTGCTGAGAGCCGTTCGGCCGTTATTCCGGCAATACGCAGCGCTTCTTCATCCCAGTCCAGCTTCTCCAGGTTAAACATTCCTGTACAGGAGGCAACCGAGTAGTCTATCACATATTTGCCGAACAGCTTAGCGAAGACATATTCTTTAATAGAGATGAATTTATAGGCCTGCCGGAAGAGCACAGGCTGCTCTTCACTCAGCCACATCAGCTTCGTTATAGGCGACATGGGGTGGATTGGCGTTCCGGTGCGCAGGTACAGCTCATGCCCGTTCAGCTCGTTCTTCAGACGGGCTGCAGCGGCGCTGCTCCGGTTATCGGCCCAGGTAATACAGGCGGTGAGCGGTTTGCCGTCAGCATCGACGGCAATCACACTGTGCATGGCCGAGCTGAAGGAAAGGAACAGCAGCTCGGCCGGTTTGATTCCGCTACTCTGCATAACAGCTGCTACCGTATGAATGACGGCGTCCAGAATCTGGTCCGGGTCCTGTTCGGCAACCGACGGGGATGGCTGGTGCAGCGGATATCCTTCACTCGCCTGGGTGACGATGGTGCCGTTTTCCCTGAAGAGAACGGCCTTGGTGCTTGTAGTTCCAATATCAACGCCTATCATATACGATGTATTCAAGTTCACAGTCCTTCTTTCTGCTTGAGAATAGATATTTGGAACGCTGAATGCGGACAAGGCTGCGGAATTATATTAGTTCATTATAGTATCCGTAAAGCACAGTGGCAAAGACAGGAATTAATAAGCAGGGTACATAATGAAGGAGGACTGGAGGGACAGGTGTTATACGGAGCGAAGGTAAGGTATTATTGACGTAGGAAGAGAGTCCGTGATACGATGTTTCCACCACTTTACTTTACTACCACTTTACCATAGTAAAGCGATTTACATATATTTTATGAACACTGACGAGGTGACTAATGAAGATGTCCAAGCCGAAGGGATTTGAGAAACCGGCGGGTGTACGTGATTATCTGCCGCGCGCAGTCAAGAAGCTGCGCAAGATTGAACATGATGTGCTCCACTGCATGAGCCGCTGGGGATATCAGCAGATGATAACCCCGACACTCGAATATTACGATACGGTTGGTGTGGCCAGCTCTACATCCGATCAGAAACTTTATAAATTGCTGAACAACCGGGGGCAGGCGCTGGTGCTGCGCTCAGAAATGACAGCCCCGGTAGCGAGGGTCGTATCCTCCCTGCTCAAGGATGAGCCGCTTCCGCTGCGCCTGTCTTACCACGCCAATGTCTTCCGGGCCATTGAAGAGGAGGCTGGACGGGAGGCAGAGTTCTTCCAAACCGGGGTGGAACTGGTCGGTGATGATTCGCCTGAAGCGGACGCAGAGGTTGTTGCGCTGGCGATTGCCTCGCTGCAGGCAGCCGGGGTGAAGTCCTTCAAAATTGCCATGGGGCATGTGGGCTTTCTTGACGGTTTGTTCCAGGAGGCCGTACCGAACCTGCCGGAGGCGCAGGAGGAGCTAAAGAGCCATCTGCTCGGCCGGGACTATGTGGCCTTCCGGGATACGCTGCGGCGGCTTGAGCTGACGGATGCCCAGAAGAGTGAGCTGTACGGGCTGCTTCGCCTGCGCGGCAGCAAGGAAATCTGCGGGCAGGCGCTGGAGCTCAGCAGCCATCCGCTGGCCCGTGCCTCCATTGAGCATCTGTGCAAGGTGTGGGAGGTATTGGTATCGTACGGAGTGTCCGAGCATGTATTGATTGACCTGACCATGATTGGTGACTTCTCGTATTACACCGGTATGACCTTTGAAGGCTATGCCTCTGAGCTCGGATTCCCGGTATGCAGCGGAGGGCGGTATGACAACCTGCTGCAGCAGTTCGGGCGGGCGGTTCCGTCTACAGGCTTCTCCCTGAAAACGAACCGGATTCTTGACGGGGTGACCGGTATGCCCGGGGAAGAGGAGTTGCCGGTGCTAATTCAATATGACGCGCTGCGGCGGTCTGAAGGACTGGCGGAGGCTGCAAGGCTGCGGTCTGAGGGGCATATGGTTGTGACAAGGCTTGCTGCAGGCCCGGAGGATCTGAAGACCGTAAAGCGGCTTGATCCGGAACGGGTTCTGGCAGATGGCGGGCAGTATGGTGAAATCTATACCTTCGTGTCTTTTGTAAGCGAGCATGGCTGATCAGAAGCGGAACGGATGAATCTATAGCGTGTAATTACTGTTAGAAGCGTATTAAGAAACGGAGGCAAGTGACATGGGGCAGATATTGAAGGTAGCCATGCCGAAAGGCCGGATTTATACGAAAGCGGCTGAAATGTTCCGTCAGGCGGGCCTGCCGATTCCTCCTGACGGTGAGGAGTCGCGGAAGCTTGTCGTTTCATTGCCCGAGGCCGGGATGGAGTTCATTCTGGCGAAGCCGGTAGATGTGCCTACTTATGTGGAGTATGGCGTAGCGGATATCGGAATTGTCGGCAAGGATGTGCTGCTGGAAGAGGAACGGGATGTGTACGAGCTGCTTGATCTGGGAATCGCGCGCTGCCGGATGTCGATTATCGGGCTGCCCAACTGGCAGCCGGGCATTCAGCAGCGGGTAGCGACCAAATATCCGAATGTGGCTTCCCGTTACTTCCGGGAGCAGGGTCAGCAGGTTGAGGTTGTGAAGCTGAACGGCTCGATTGAGCTGGCGCCGCTAATCGGCCTGGCTGACCGGATTGTCGATATGGTAGAGACAGGCCAGACACTGAAGGACAACGGTCTGGTCGAGATGAAGAGTATCTTCGAAATTACGAGCCGGCTGGTGGCCAACCGGGTCAGCTACCGGATGAAAAATGATGAGATTCAGCAGCTGTGCGACCGCCTGCAGGCCGTTATCGGTGAGCCGGGGTTACAGCTGAAATAAATAACGGGAAGCTAAGCAACCGCCAGTCTCACGAAGACGAAGGGGCAGGCGAAGGCTAGATGGAAGGCGCTGGGATACAGGAACAAAGCTTTACATGTTCAGAAGGGGGAAGCGGCGGTGAAGATAAAATCAAGCAAGGATTTTAAGCTGCAGCGGGAGGTGGAGTACGGAACACCGGAGCAGAACGAGGCGGTAAAGCAGATTGTGGCTGCCGTCAGAAAAGAAGGCGATACCGCGCTGCTGCGGTACACGGAGCAATTTGACCGTACGGTGCTTACAGCAGCAGAGCTGCGGGTGACGCCCGAGGAGCTGCAGGCTGCGTACAGCCGGGTCGAGGATTCTTTTGTGACCGCGATCCGCGCGGCCGCGGCCAATATCCGGGCGTTTCATGCCCACCAGAAGCGCAGCTCCTGGATGGATCTGCAGCCCGATGGCACGATTCTGGGCCAGATTATCCGCCCGCTGAAGCGGGTGGGCGTCTATGTTCCCGGAGGCACGGCGGCCTATCCGTCGTCCGTGCTGATGAACGTCATTCCGGCACAGATTGCCGGGGTGCCGGAGATCGTTATGGTCACCCCGCCGGCAACAGGCGGCAAGGCGGGGATTGACCCGTATATTCTCGTTGCCGCCGCCGAAGCGGGCGTAAACGAGATTTACCGGGTAGGCGGCGCCCAGGCGGTCGCCGCCCTGGCCTTCGGCACGGACTCCATCGTGCCGGTCGATAAGATCTGCGGGCCGGGCAACATCTATGTTGCCCTCGCCAAACGCGAGGTCTTCGGCGCTGTCGATATCGACAGCATCGCCGGACCGAGTGAAATCGTCGTGCTCGCCGACGATACCGCCGAGCCGGCCTACGTCGCGGCCGATCTGCTCTCCCAGGCCGAGCATGACTCCATGGCCTCGGCCATCCTGGTGACGCCGTCGCGCAGCCTGGCGGACAGCGTAGCTGCCGAGGTGGAGCGGCAGCTGCAGGACCTGCCGCGCGAGGCAGTGGCGCGCGCCTCGGTTGAGAACCACGGCGCGATTATCGTCGTGGACTCGCTGCAGGAAGGGATCGAGGTAGTTAACCGGCTGGCACCTGAGCACCTGGAGGTTGTGGCGGCTGATCCGATGGGCCTGCTCGGCAGCATCGAGAATGCCGGAGCGATCTTCCTCGGCCCGTACAGCTCGGAGCCGGTAGGCGATTATTTTGCCGGACCGAATCACATTATACCGACCAACGGCACGGCGCGGTTTGCTTCGCCGGTTGATGTGGACGATTTTATAAAAAAATCAAGCCTGATCTACTATAGCAAGGAAGCGCTCCTGCGTGACGGGGAGACCATTATGGAGCTGGCCAGACGTGAAGGCCTGGAGGGCCATGCAAGGGCAATTCAAATCAGACTGGAGAACGAAGCGAAGGGTGGAGCAGAAGATGGAGAATAACAATAATGAGCTGGCAGAACGCAAGGCCGGTCTTAGCCGCACAACAAATGAAACGGATATTACCCTGTCGCTTGGTGTTGACGGCAGCGGAGTTGCCGAACTGGAGACGGATGTGCCTTTTCTGAACCACATGCTGGACCTGTTCGCCAAGCACGGCCAGTTTGACCTGTCTGTACAGGCCCGAGGGGATATTGATATTGATGACCACCACACTGTCGAGGATATCGGCATTTGTCTCGGTCAGGCGCTGCGTGAAGCGCTGGGTGATAAAAAAGGGATCAAGCGTTATGCCAGCGTATTTGTTCCCATGGATGAGGCACTGGCCCAGGTTGTGATTGATATCAGTAACCGGCCGCATTTTGAGTACCGGGCAGAATATCCGTCCCAGCAGGTAGGCAGCTTCTCAACGGAGCTGGTGCATGAGTTCTTGTGGAAGTTCGCACTGGAGGCACGGATTACGCTGCATGTCATTGTGCACTACGGCTCTAATACCCACCACATGATTGAGGCGGTATTCAAGGCGCTGGGCCGGGCGCTGGATGAAGCGACACTGATTGATCCGCGTGTAAAGGGTGTGCCTTCTACGAAGGGAGTGCTGTAGCATGACTGTTGCAATTGTCGATTACGGCATGGGCAACCTGCACAGCGTCAGCAAAGCCGTGGAAAGACTCGGCTATACAAGTCTGGTGACAGGCATAGCTGAGGAGATCCTGACAGCGGACAGCGTCATTCTGCCGGGCGTCGGTGCGTTTGGCGATGCGATGGAGCAGCTGCGCGCAAGCGGTCTCGACGGGATCGTGAAGCAGGCTGCCGCCGGCGGCCAGCCGGTACTGGGCATCTGTCTGGGTATGCAGCTGCTGTTCAGCAGCAGTGAGGAGCACGGGGAGCATACCGGACTGGATATGCTGCCGGGTGCAGTTGTGCGTTTTGCCCCTCGTGAGGGCTACAAGGTGCCGCATATGGGCTGGAATAAGCTGAGCTTCCGCCAGCCCCAGAGTCCGCTGCTGGACGGGCTTGAAGAAGGGCATGTGTATTTCGTTCACTCCTATCATGCAGAGGTGGAGCAGGAGAATGACCTGATTGCGGTCACCGACTACGGGCATCCGGTAACGGCAGTAGTCGGCCGGGATAACGTGTACGGCATGCAGTTTCACCCGGAAAAAAGCGGAGAGCTGGGTATGAAGCTGCTGGGCAATTTTTTGCAGATAAAGAACGTGCAGGGGCGGGCGTAAGCCCGCTATCAATCTATTATAAGGAAAGCAGGGAGCGCCACATGTCTTCTTTTATCGTATATCCGGCGATTGATATCCGGGATGGAAAGTGTGTAAGACTGCAGCAGGGTGATTACGCCCAGGAGACCATTTACAACGACAGTCCGGTACAGGTGGCAAAATCGTGGGAGGAACAGGGCGGCAAGTTCATCCACCTCGTCGATCTGGACGGTGCCAAGGCCGGTCATCCGGTAAATGATGTGATCATTGGCGCTATTGCCAAAAATGCGAATGTCCCTGTACAGGTAGGCGGCGGGCTGCGCTCGCTGGCTGATGTAGAGAAGCTGCTTGCCCTTGGCGTCAGCCGGGTGATAATCGGGACGGCGGCGATCAATGACCATGCCTTTACGGAAGCGGTCCTGGCTAAATACGGTGACAAAGTAGCGATTGGGATTGATGCACGCAACGGCTACGTGGCGACCCACGGGTGGCTGAACACTTCGGAAGTGCGTGCAGAGGATCTGGCAAAAGAGCTCGCGGCCAAGGGAGCGGAAACGTTCATCTACACCGACATCTCGCGCGACGGTATGATGCAGGGCCCGAATGTTGAGGGTATCCTCTCTATGGCTGCCGCCAGCGGACGGACAGTCATTGCTTCCGGCGGCGTTACGGTCCTGGATGATCTGCTGCGCCTTAACGTACATAGCGGAAGCGGAATCGGCGGAGCCATCGTCGGTAAGGCGCTGTACACCGGCAATATCAGTTTGACCGAAGCGCTGTCAGCGCTTGGGCAGAAATAGAAGCAGGTAGAATTTAAAGAGTTTTGCAGTTTTGCGTTTTCGCAGCTTTTCACTTTTGCAGGAGCGCCTAATGTTCAAGCGGCCCCGCAGGGGTTAGCGCTGCCTGCTCCTTGTTGCCGGGTGCGCCTCGGTCTCTCCTAAGACAGCTATCCGGGTGTCCAGAGGGCCGGGGCCCTTGGGGTCCCCCTTGGCTAAGGGGGATTTAGGGGGATCGAAAAAGCTTTTGCATGAAAAGATTGTAATATTGGAAAGCAGTTGGAGGGATGCCGCATGTTAGCCAAACGTATCATTCCCTGTCTGGATGTAAAGGACGGGCGGGTAGTCAAAGGTGTGAATTTTGTTAATCTGCGCGATGCCGGCGACCCGGTGGAGCTGGCGGCGATTTATGACCGTGAAGGTGCGGATGAGCTGGTGTTCCTGGATATTTCCGCCTCGGTGGAAGGACGCGCCACGATGGTCGAGGTCGTCCGCCAGACCGCCGGGGAGATCGCAATCCCGTTCACGGTTGGCGGGGGCATCTCGACCCCGGATGATATGAAGCGGATTCTGCGTGCCGGCGCCGATAAAATCGGGATCAATACAGCCGCAGTCAACAATCCGCAGCTCATTCTGGAGGGAGCGCGCCGTTTCGGCTCGCAGTGTATTGTAGTGGCAATGGATGCCAAATATAATGAGGCATGGGGCGAATGGGAAGTGTACACACACGGAGGGCGTAAGCCGACCGGAATCCGCGCGCTGACCTGGGCCAAAGAGGCTGAACGGATGGGCGCCGGCGAAATTTTGCTCACCAGTATGGACGCTGACGGGACGAAAGACGGATTCGATCTGAAGCTGACGGCAGCTGTGAGCAGCCTGGTGGGTATCCCTGTAATCGCATCAGGCGGAGCAGGGAAGATCGGCGACTTCTACGATGTATTTACCGAAGGTAAGGCCGATGCGGGGCTTGCTGCTACTATTTTCCACTATAAAGAAATTGCAATTCATGATTTGAAGGCAGATTTGAAGTCTAAGGGGGTAGAAATCCGATGAGCCAAGAACAAGAAGCAATAATTGAAGGTATCCGCTGGAACGAATCCGGGCTGCTGCCTGCCGTAGTGCAGGATGCGCGTACACTGGAGGTGCTGATGTTCGCCTACATGAATCCGGAGTCGCTGCGGCTTACGCTTACGAGCGGCCAGACCTGGTTCTGGAGCCGTTCCCGCAGTGAGCTGTGGCATAAGGGCGGAACCTCGGGCAACACCCAGGCGGTTACTTCCATTCATTACGACTGCGATAGTGATACGCTGCTGGTAAAGGTGATTCCTGAGGGGCCAGCCTGCCATACAGGGGAGAATACCTGCTTTTACCGTGAAATCCCGCTTACCGGACAGACAGCAGCAGCAGAGCCTCAGCGCACCGCAAGTGCAGATGAAGGGCGTTTTGCCGTACTGGGCGAGCTGGAGCGGGTGATTGCCGAGCGGGAAACCCAGCGACCGGAGGGTGCTTATACAACCTATCTGTTCGATAAGGGCGTAGACAAGATTCTTAAGAAGGTGGGCGAGGAAGCCTCCGAGACGATTATCGCCGCCAAAAATAAAGATAATGCAGAGCTCCGCCTTGAAGTAAGCGATCTGATCTATCACCTGCTGGTGCTGCTGCAGGAGCGCAAGCTGCCGCTGGACGAGATTCTGGATGAGCTGAGTGCCCGCCACGAACGTCCGCGCCGCGACTGAGGGAGGATAGAGAGATGCATATCGACTACCATACCCATCATGAGCGCTGCGGACATGCTGTAGGGAAGCTGGAGGAGTATGTGCAGCGCGGGATAGAGCTGGGGCTGCAGCAGCTGGGGCTGTCAGATCATCTGCCGCTGATTCATGTAAATCCGGACAGCTATTACCCTGAAATGGCTATGCCTCTGGCCGAGCTCCCGCGGTACGTCGAAGAATGCCTGACGCTGAAGGAGCGGTACCGCGGAGTCATTGATCTGAAGGTCGGGCTGGAAGCGGATTATATTGAAGGCTATGAAGAGCAGATCCGCGAGCTTTTGTCACCCTATCCGTGGGATTATCTGATCGGTTCTGTGCACTTCCTCGGGGAGTGGGATATTACCGATCACCGCCAGACGGCGGGCTGGGAGGGCAAGAATATAATGGATGTGTACCGCCGTTATTATGATGCGGTGCAGAAGTCGGCGTTATCGGGATTATATGATATTATAGGACATATGGATGTAATTAAACGGTTCGGTTACGGCCCGCAGAGCAAGGAAGAGCAGGCGGAAGCCAGAGAACTGGAGTCCAGCACGCTGCAGGTGATAGCCTCAAGCGGCACAGCCATGGAGCTCAATGCTTCCGGCTTGACCAAGCCCTGCGCTGAAATGTTCCCGTCGGAGCATATATTGCAGCAGGCGTATAGGCTGGGCATTCCGCTTACACTCGGCTCTGACGCCCACGACCCGGACAAGCTGGGTGACGGCCTGCAGGAAGCCCGCAGTCTGCTGTGGGATACCGGCTTCCGCGAGCTGGCGGTGTTTGAAGGCCGGCACCGTTCAACCGTTTCGTTCAAACTATAAACTTTAATCCCCAGGAGGGTACTATGCAGCATCATCAATTGCGTATTTTTTCCGGTTCGTCAAATCCGAAGCTGGCTGCGGACATTGCGGAGCGTCTTGGTGCACCCCTCAGCCCGATTAAGCTGACCCGCTTCAAGAGCGGCGAGATTTATGTGCATTATGAAGAGAGCATCCGGAACTGTGACGTATTTTTGGTGCAATCCCTCGCCCATCCTATTAACGAACTGTTCGTAGAGCTGCTTGTCATGATTGATGCCGCCAAGCGTGCCTCGGCAAGAACAGTAAATATTATCGTTCCTTACTACGGCTATGCCCGGCAGGAGCGTAAATCTGCACCGCGTGAGCCAATCTCTGCCAAAATGGTTGCCGATGTGCTGACCACCGCAGGCGCAACCCGGGTTATCACTATTGACTTGCATGCTGCAGCCATTCAGGGCTTCTTCAACATTCCGGTCGATCATCTGACTGCACTGGATCTGATCAGCGGCTATCTCAAGGTTAAGAATATATCGAATCCTGTAGTGGTGTCGCCGGATGCAGGACGTGCCTCGATGGCCGAGAAGCTGGCCAGCCGGCTGGATTCGCCGTTTGCCATTATGATTAAGAAGCGCCCTGCGCATAATGAGTCGGTTATTACACATGTAATAGGAGATGTTGAGGGCAGAACACCGATCATCATCGAGGATCTCATTGATACCGGCACAACCATCGTAAATGTGGTAGAGGGGCTGAAGGAGCGGGGGGCCGGCAACAGTATTGTCTGCGCGACACACGGCTTATTCTCCGGTGATGCCCTGACACGCATGGATCATGACAATATCGATGAGATCGTTGTCACTGATTCGATTGCGCTGCCTGATGACCATTCCACACGTTACAAGGTGCTGTCTGTTGCACCGATGCTGGCTGAAGCCACACGCATTATTATTGAGGGCGGATCTATTGATAAATTATTCAGAGACGCGGGGATCTAATTCCCGCGTTTTTTGCTGCGGCAGGGGCATATAGCACGCTTCATCTATTTTCCTGGGGTGCCACCTTCCCTTAGCTTGAGAATCCCCCGCCCACTTGTGTTATACTGTGTGAAGCAGCTACGTCCAGAAATGGAAACGATAGAATGCTTTAGATAGGAGCCCGTAGTGCCTTAGTGGTGCTGTTCTCCTATTTTTGCGTGAGGATAAGGAAGCTTACAAAGGGAGGTGCCTTGCTTCCATGATTGAGAAAACTTCAGATGAGGCGGAGCTGAGTAATGTTATTCCGGTGACTCTGGATGCCAATTTTTTCTTTGAAAGAGCCGTTCGGTCGCTGGACCGCTTTCAATATGATAAGGCATTAAAGAATTTTAGCAAAGCCGTTGAATATGAGCCGGAGAATCCGGTAAACCACTGCAACATGGCGGGTATATTATCGGAGATGGGTAATTATGAAGCATCCAACGATATTCTGACCCATGTGCTGGAAAAGATCGACCCGGCGATGACAGAATGTCACTTCTATATGGCTAACAATTATGCCAATATGGAGAGCTTCGAGGAGGCCGAGCGATCGCTGATGACCTATCTGGAGCAGGATGCGGCAGGTGATTACCTGGCTGAGTCTGAGGAGCTGATGGAGCTGCTGCAGTATGAGCTGGACCGTCCGGCTCCGCTGATCCGGATCCGCAGCCGCGAAGGGGTTGTGGAGCATGACCGGGCCCGGGCGCTGCTGGAGGAAGGCAAGTTTCCGCAGGCAGTAGAATTACTGGAGGAGATCGTCAAGATTACTCCGGATTTCCTGGCAGCCCATAACAATCTGGCACTGGCCTATTTCTACATGGGCCGTTTTGCAAGAGCGAAGGAATGTCTGGGTGAGGTGCTGCAGCAGGACCCGGGCAATCTGCATGCCCTCTGCAACATGGCTATCTTCCTGCAGTATGCCGGTGACCGTGAACAACTGGATACGCTGCTTGAGAGACTTACGGCAACAGTTCCCTTCCATAAAGAGCATGTGTTCAAAATGGCTACCACCATGGGCATTCTGGGACGGCACAAGACGGCTTACGGCCATTTTCGCCGCCTGCTCAAGGACGAAGAGGTTGGTGCCGACGCGAGCCTGTATCATTATTGCGCTGCCGCCGCCAGCAACAGCGGATTATACAGCGAGGCCTTGCGCTGCTGGCGGCAAGCTGCCAAGCTTGACCCTGCATCGCCAGTACCAGCCTTCTTCCTGGCCCAGCTGCAGCAGGCGCTGGCAGAGGATAAGGCGATGTCGCCGGTCAGCTATAATTATCAGCTGCCATTTCAGGAACAGCTTAAGCAGTGGAAGAACAATGCCAGCAGCTTCACCGCTGAAGTTAGGAGCAATCCGCTGCTGCGGGCCTCATTCTTCTGGGCGCTGCGCTACGGCGATTCCGGGACCAGAATGCAGGTGACTGAGGCGCTCCGCTGGATTGAGGACGAGGAAATGTCCGAGGTGCTGGGCGAACTGCTGAAGCAGGAGCCCCTCCAGGAGGAGAAGCTGCAGGAAGCGGCGCTGATCAGCCTGCAGCGTCTGATCGGAAGCAGCCTGAAGGAACATCCTGCCCAGGCAGAGGAACAGGAAATGGCGCAGGCGGACCTGTCTTCTTCCACTGAGAAGATATAGCCCCGGCCAGGTAATATAAGCAAGCAGGTATAAATGAAGCAGGATTCTGCATCCTTATATTGTTTACCCGAAACAGCGGCAGAGCTTTTGAAGCCCCTCCGCTGTTTCTTTCTTATAAATCATTACCTACTCGTAAGGAGGCCATAGTGATGTACAAAACGATTGTAATCGGAACAGGCCCGGCAGGGCTGACTGCCGCTATTTATCTAGCCCGCGCCAATCTCAGCCCGCTCGTAATAGAAGGCTTGCAGCCGGGCGGACAACTGACAACGACGACAGAAGTGGAGAACTTTCCGGGCTTTCCTGAAGGGATACTCGGACCTGATCTGATGGAGAATATGCGCAAGCAGGCTGAACGCTTCGGTGCACAGTTCAAGAACGGCTGGGTGGAGTCGGTTGATTTCTCTCAGCGTCCGTTCAGGGTGAAGGTAGATGGACTGGGCGAGCTTGAAGCAGAATCGGTCATTATTTCAACCGGCGCTTCCGCGCGTTATCTGGGAATTCCGGGCGAGCAGGAGAATGTGGGGCGCGGGGTAAGCACATGCGCGACCTGTGACGGATTCTTTTTCCGCGGCAAAAAGATTATTGTTGTCGGCGGCGGCGACTCCGCCATGGAGGAAGCCAGCTTCTTAACAAGGTTTGCTTCCAGTGTAACGCTGGTGCACCGCCGTGAAGAGCTGCGGGCCTCCAAAATTATGCAGGACCGGGCACGTGAGAACAGTAAAGTGACGTGGGCGCTTAACCGCACACCGCTGGCTGTGACCGTCGGGGAGACAGGAGTTAAAGGCTTGACTGTGCGCAATAACGAGACTGGCCTGGAAGAGCTGGTTGAGGCAGACGGTGTCTTCGTGGCAATCGGACATACCCCTAACACAGGGTTCCTGGGCGGCCAGATTACGACTGATGCTAACGGGTACATTGTAGTGAATCCGGGTACAACGGAGACAAACATCCCGGGTGTATTCGCCTGCGGCGATGTCCAGGATACCCGTTACCGGCAGGCTATTTCTGCAGCCGGAACAGGATGTATGGCGGCTATGGATGCTGAGAAGTACCTTGAAGGCACAATGGTACATGACTGGAGCGAAAGCCTCGATAAGTGAGGTGAAATACCAGAATTGAAAGGGTTCTAAGGGTTAACCGGTAATTCCGCTGCTGCGGGGTGCCGGTTTTTTTGTGTGCCTGCACCGGCGGCTTATCCCGGATTGTAACTTAAGCAGGGGCAAAGCCGGGAGACCGTTCAATTATTTAAAAAATAAAATAGATAGCAGCTGTAACTTAGTGATTGCAATCACAATATACGGTTATTTCCTATGCTAAGCTGATGTTGAGAAGAGTTCTCAATAAGTCGTCGAAGGAATGGTGTTCATGAGCAAGGTGCTTAGAATGGATGAGTCCATATTCGAGCTGGTGAGCCGGCATCCCGAGGTAACCGGCATTATGGTGGAGCTGGGGTTTCAGGATATTGCAAAGCCGGGGATGCTGCAGACCGCAGGCCGGTTCATGACCCTGTCCAAAGGCATTAAATTAAAGAAAATGGATCCGGAAGCCGTGCGTCAGACCTTTATCCGCCATGGCTTCGAGATTGTTGAATAGAAGCATTATCTATATAAAGGAGAGATCACAATGAGCGAATTAATTAACAACCGTGAAGTAGACGTACCGGAACAGACCCGCCGCCAGGCCATGCTTAAAGAGATAATCAAGGAGCTGCATGCCGGTAAAAGTGTGGATGAAGTAAAAGCGAGGTTCGCAGAAGCGGTAGGCGATGTTACGGTTGCAGAGATTTCGGCAATGGAGCACTCCCTGATGACCGAGGAGGGTATTCCTGTATCAGAGGTCCAGCGCCTGTGTTCAGTGCATACAGCCATTTTCAAAGGCTCAATCGAGCAGATTCACCGTTCCTCAAAGCCGGAGGAGCAGCCGGGCCATCCTGTGCACACTTTTAAGCTGGAGAACCGCGAAATTGAGAAGCTGGTTAACTTCCGCCTGGAGCTGCACGCGGGTAAATTTCAGAAAAATGACAGTGAGGAGATTATCTTCAAGCTGCTGGAGGATCTGAGCCTGCTGCTTGATCTTGACAAGCACTACAGCCGCAAAGAAAATCTGCTGTTCCCTTACCTGGAGAAGTACGGCATCTACGGTCCGACCAAGGTAATGTGGGGTGTCGATGACGGCATCCGCGCAATGATTAAGGGAGCCAAGGCGGCACTGAGCTCTTACAGCGGCAACAAGGAAGAGATTGGCGAGCAGCTGGCGAACATTATCCAGGAAGTTAATGAGATGATCTTTAAAGAAGAAAATATTCTGCTGCCGATGGCGCTCGACAAGCTTACTGAGGATGAGTGGGTCAAAATCGCCCGCGAAAGCGACGAGATCGGCTTCTGCCTGGCTGCTCCGGAGCAGGAGTGGATTCCTGAACGCGCAGCTGAACCGGAAGGAGCTTCAGTCTCAGCCGAAGAACAGCAGGCCGGCGAGAGCCCGCAGGGCTTTATCCGCTTCGAGACAGGTCTATTGTCTCTGCATCAGCTGGAAACTCTGATGAACCATCTGCCGGTGGACCTTACCTTCATTGACGAGAATGACGTTGTCCGTTATTTCTCCCATGGCAAGGAACGGATCTTTGCCCGGACCAAGGCGGTTATCGGCCGTACCGTTCAGAACTGCCATCCGCCGCAAAGTGTGCATGTAGTTGAGAAGCTGCTGGAGGACTTCAAGGCAGGACGCAAGGATGCCGAGGATTTCTGGATCAATATCA
This sequence comes from Paenibacillus camerounensis, assembly GCF_000723885.1. Classification (GTDB taxonomy): domain Bacteria; phylum Bacillota; class Bacilli; order Paenibacillales; family Paenibacillaceae; genus Paenibacillus_AQ; species Paenibacillus_AQ camerounensis. The sequence goes on along the minus strand of NZ_CCDG010000070.1, from coordinate 55,603 downwards.
AGGATAAGTTCATTTACATCCGTTACTTCGCAGTCCGTGATGAGACAGGCCGTTACATGGGAACGCTGGAATTCACCCAGAATATTGCCCCGATCCGTGCGCTGGAAGGCCAGAAACGGATTTTGTCGGAATAGAGCTGACTTCAATAGGGTGCGGGCGCTGAGCCCGTGCCTTTTTGTGTAGAACCTGATCAAAAGCAGCATTAGTGTACAAGTTATCGAATAAAATGATAACGCATACACCGTTATCGGGTGTGAAAAACGGATTCGCAAGTCTCTGAAGGAAGAGGCCGGTTTTTCCCCGGTTAAATCCGGGCTGATACGGGAACCCGGGTGTGCCGCCTTTCCTTGACCGCAGGAGAGGCTTCTATTATAGTGGGTACGTAGGATTAACTATTTTAGCATAGAAAAAGGTGGCTTGTTACATGTCTGAACATATCTACGTTGGTGTGGATTTAGGTGGTACCACGATTAAAGTTGGAATCTGCAATGCCGAAGGGACCCTGCTTCACACATTTGAAGGGCCTACGGGGACTGCGGACGGCGTCGATACCGTCATCGACAACATCGAGAAATACGTTCGCCAGATTGTGGAGGAGTCTCCGTATTCCTGGGAACAGCTTGCCGGTGTAGGAGCAGGCCTGGCCGGATTTACAAACATTCGTGAAGGAATCATCATTCTTGCGCCTAACATAGGGTTCAGAGATGTGCCGATCCGTTCCATTCTGGAAGGACGCCTTAACAAGCCTGTCAAAATAGACAATGACGCTAATGTAGCTGCACTGGGTGAAGCCTGGAGCGGCGCAGGCCGCGGCATTGAAAACTGTGTCTGCTATACGCTGGGAACCGGTGTGGGCGGCGGCATCATCATTAACGGCAAGGTATATCAGGGCTTCGCCGGTCTGGCCGGAGAGCTGGGCCATATCTCGGTTGTGCCTGATCTGGAAGCCATTCAGTGCGGCTGCGGCAATATGGGCTGCCTGGAGACTGTATCCTCTGCTACGGGCATTATCCGTATGGCTAACGACGCTGTATCACGTGGAGACCGTACTTCACTCTCCACTGTGGAGAAGATTGCGGCGAAGGAAGTTTTTGATGCTGCAAAAGCCGGCGATGAGGTAGCACTGCGTATCGTTAACCGCGCGGCATTCTACTTAGGCAAATCGATGGCTGCAGTCGCTGCCGTGCTGAACCCGGAAGTATTCATTGTCGGCGGCGGCGTCTCCAAAGCGGGCGATATCCTGTTTGATGAAGTCCGCCGTGTATTTGCCAAGCTGGCTCCTGAGCCGCTGCAGAAAGGTGTTACTATTGTGCCTGCAGAGCTTGGCAACGATGCCGGTATTATCGGGGCAGCAGGTCTTCTGCTGCGTTCTTAAAAGACTGGAATTATTCATATACTATTCATAGGGAGGGAACGCTCTCATGACCGAATTGGAGCACTCCGAAACGGGCGGCGCCACCCTGATTATTATTACAGGCATGTCAGGCGCAGGAAAAACGATTGCTGTACAAAGCCTGGAGGACCTTGGATTCTTCTGCGTCGATAATCTGCCGCCGGTGCTGATTCCGAAGTTCGCCGAGCTGATTGAGCAGTCCAAGGGAAAGATCGCCAAAGTAGCACTCGTGATTGACCTGCGGGGGCGGGAGTTTTTCACAGCTTTGTCCGAATCGCTGACTTATATCAAAAACGAGTCAACGATCGGCTGCGAAATTCTGTTCCTTGACGCTACAGACTCTGTGCTGGTGCAGCGCTACAAGGAGAGCCGCCGCCATCATCCGCTGGCTCCCAAAGGGATGCCGCTGGATGGCATCCGGCTGGAGCGCCAGATGCTGGAGGAGCTGAAGAACTCAGCTACCCTGTGTCTGGATACGAGCAGTATGAAGCCGGTTCAGCTGAAGGAGAAGATTGTTTCAAGATTTTCACACCTTGGAAAGAGTACACTCTCCGTTAATATTACTTCATTTGGATTCAAGTATGGTATTCCGATTGACGCAGACCTCGTGTTTGATGTCCGCTTTCTGCCTAATCCGCATTATGTGGATCAACTGCGGCCAAAGACCGGCCAAGACAGCGATGTATATGACTATGTAATGAAATGGCCCGAAACGCAGGTGTTTCTGACTAAGCTGCTGGATATGCTCCATTTCCTGATTCCCCAGTACCGTAAAGAAGGTAAATCCCAGATTATCATCGGCATCGGCTGTACCGGCGGCAAACACCGCTCAGTAGCGATATCAGAGTATCTGGGCAAAATGCTGGGAGTCAGCGAGACGGAGACGGTAGCGGTCAGCCATCGGGATTCTGAGCGTGACCGGCATTAACGAGAGAAGGGATCAAAGTGTCCGAAGAACAAGAGAAGCGTCCGCGTATCGTCGTTATGGGCGGCGGTACAGGGCTTTCTGTTATGCTTCGCGGTTTGAAGGAAAAACCGCTTGATATTACAGCAATCGTAACAGTAGCGGATGACGGGGGCAGCTCCGGCATTTTGCGCAGTGAGCTGCAGATGCCCCCTCCCGGTGATATCCGAAACGTGCTGACGTCTATGGCTGATGTTGAGCCGCTGATGGCGCAGATTATGAAATACCGCTTCAGCACGGGAGAAGGGCTTGCGGGACATAGTCTCGGCAACCTGATCCTTGCGGCGCTAACCGACATCTCTGGTGACTTCGTCACTGCTGTACGCGAGCTGAGCCGGCTGTTCGCCGTCCGCGGGCGGGTATTGCCTGCTGCCGGAGAAGCGGTTGTGCTGCATGCCGAGATGGCTGACGGAACTATTGTGACAGGCGAGTCTAAGATTCCCGAGGCCGGCGGCCGGATCAAACGGGTGTTTTTGGAGCCTTCTGATGTGGAACCGCTGCCTGAGGCACTGGATGCGATCCGCAGTGCCGATGCCATACTATGCGGACCGGGCAGCCTGTACACCAGTATCCTGCCCAATCTGCTGGTGCCTAAGCTGGCAGAAGCTGTTGTAGAGTCGGATGCGATCAAAATTTTTGTCTGCAATGTCATGACTCAGCCGGGCGAGACGGATAACTATACCGTCAGCGATCATCTTCAAGCCGTGTATGATCATATCGGCCAGCATTTGTTCGATTATGTTATAGTCAACGACGGAGAGATCCCGGAGCAGGTTCAGGTCAAATATGCCGAGAAGGGCGCACGTCCCGTACTGCTTGACCGGGAGGCGCTTGACGGCAACGGGTATAAGGTCATTGCTGATAAACTGGTGCTGTTCAAGACTTATCTGAGGCATGATACAGATAAGCTAAGCCATCATATTTACCAGCTGGTTAAGGATTGGATTTCCAGATAATTAAGCTTCAATGAACATGAAAGAGGTGAGCCCCTTGTCTTTTGCGGCCCTTACGAAGAAAGAGCTGACGATGGTGGAGAGCCCGCCCTGCTGTGAGAAGGCGGAGATGTCAGCGCTGATCCGGATGAACGGTTCTGTGCAGCTTTCGAGCAAAAAGGTGGTCTTAGACATCTCGACGGAGAACGCCGCGATTGCAAGGCGGGTATATTCTTTGCTTAAGAAATATTACCAGGTCCATATCGAGCTGCTCGTGCGTAAAAAAATGCGTTTGAAGAAGAATAACGTCTATATTGTCCGCATCCCCAACCGGGTGCAGGAGATCCTGAAGGATCTGCATATTGTATCCGAGGGCTTCATCTTTAATGACGGAATAGACGAGGAGATCGTCGGGAAAAATTGCTGTAAACGGGCCTATCTCCGGGGGGCATTTATGGCCGGAGGGTCGGTAAATAATCCAGAAGGCTCGTCCTATCATTTGGAAATCGCTTCCATGTATGAGGAGCACTGCAAGGCGCTGGTGGAGCTGGCTGGTGAATTTCACCTGAACGCCCGCTGCATAGAGCGCAAAAAAGGCTTCATCCTATACATTAAGGAAGGCGAGAAAATTATCGAGTTCCTGAGTCTGATCGGGGCGCACCAGGCGCTGTTCAAATTTGAGGATGTGCGGATCATGCGCGACATGCGCAACTCCGTCAACCGCATCGTCAACTGTGAAACCGCGAACCTGAACAAAACGATCGGCGCAGCGGTACGGCAGATTGAGAATATTAAGCTGCTGCAGCGCGAGGTAGGGCTGGAAAGTCTTCCGGATAAGCTGCGCGAGGTCGCAGAAATCAGGCTGGCGCATCCGGATATCAACCTGAAGGAAGTCGGAGAGATGCTGAAGGGGAGCGTCAGTAAATCAGGAGTAAACCACCGTTTGCGCAAAATTGATGAGCTGGCGGAGAAGGTCCGCGGCGGCTAATTATTTTTTTTCTAGTGTGGATGCGGTTATAATGATATAATATTATAAAATTAATGTGAAATTTTTGGGCAGATCTCAAATAGGGGGTAAGCGTTTCATGACAAAGCACCCGGTAGTTGTTCGGTTGAAGACAGGGCTCCACGCTCGGCCGGCAGCATTGTTCGTGCAGGAAGCCAACAAGTTTTCGTCGGAGATTTTCGTGGAAAAAGACGATAAAAAAGTTAACGCTAAAAGCATCATGGGCATTATGAGCCTGGCGATTAGTTCCGGCACGGAGATTTATATCAGCGCGGACGGCGCGGATGCGGATCAGGCTGTAACCGCTTTGACAAGTCTTGTAAGCAAGGAAGAGCTGGAGAACCAGTAACAGTTGTCCATGCCTAACCTTAATGCATGATAAAAAGCCCTTCGGGGCTTTTTTTAATTTGCTACAAATTTTCTTTTAATTGCGGACTGTCAGATGCAACTTTTGCCAATGAGGCCCGTCTAGAGGGTACCAAACAAATAAAGGATCTGAAAGGGGAAGTTAAGCATGAAGAAATGGGGCAAATCAGTTGGAGCGGTATTGCTGGCAGGAAGTTTAATTGTTGGAGGAATGGGGCTGAGCAGTGTGTTTAAGGGTCCTGAGAAGGCTTACGCGGCTGAAGAAATCACCCGTAATATTGTCAGCGTATCAGGTAAAGGCGAGCTGTCGATCAAGCCGGACATCGTCTATCTGTCGATTGGTGCCAATTCATCCGCTGAAACAGCGCAGGATGCGCAGAAGGCCAATGCAGCTAAGATTGCCAAGGTAACGGCACAGCTCAAAACAACATGGGGAATTGCTGACAAGGACATTCAGACCACCCAGTTCAACGTTCAACCTAACTACACGTACACCGAGAAGGATGGACAACAGGTTAAAGGCTACATCGCACAGCACACGCTGCAGGTAGCTTACCGTGATCTGACCAAGGTCGGCGCACTGCTGGATGCGGCTTCAGCTGCTGGCGCAAATAACATCGGCAACGCACAGTTTGCGATTGAAGATCCTTCCGCCTTTGAAGCACAGGTTATCGAGAAGGCTATGGCTAATGCGGATGTAAAGGCCGCAGCTATTGCCAAAGCGGCAAAACGCAGCCTGGGCCAGGTCGTTACTGTAACCCAGAATGAAGACGGCAACAACCCTGTATACTATATGGAAAATGCGGCAATGAGCAAGGCTTCTGCAGACACTGCCGGAGGCACATCGGTTGAGCCGGGCCAGGTTAAGGTTACTACCCAGCTTAGCGTAGTGTACGAATTGAAATAGGAAACGGAATAAAGAGACCCTGCTTCTGCCTTCAACGGCGCGGCGGGGTCTTTTTATAGCTAATCAGCTGCTGAAGGATAGAAATTCTCTCATTTTGTTTAAGGAATTGTAATAAGACCCTTTAAATTTGCTGTAAATGCTTAAAAAACTGTAAGGGAAATTGTAACAACCGCGGTGGCGGGGCTCTTTATAATAAGGAGAGTGAGCCGGGGACAGCGGGCTTTCCAGGTCTTGGATTCAAACATCAAGTCAATCATCGTACCAGCGGAAGGGGAAACGGTTATGAACATTATATTTAAGGAACAGATCCGTAAATGGGGAACAGGAATGATGGCGGCGGGATTGCTGCTCGGAGGCGGATTGCTGCCTGCAGAAGCTGCTCATGCTGCACCGGCTGCAGCACAGGCCAAGGCCCTCCAGTCTTCAGTTGTGCTGAAATGGAACGGAGTCATTACGCCGCAGGCCGGTATCTACAGCGGAGGAAAAGTATGGGTGCCTGTCAGCTTTCTGCGGGATAGCCTGAAAATGCCGGTCACCTATGATCAGACTGAAAAAACTTACTCAATCGGCAAAGGTAACACATTAACTAAGCTGATGGTTTCCGATTACAGCACCGCTATTTCTGTGAATAATTATTTTCTCGGAGATTATGAAGCGAAAAATATAAATAACCGGTTATACATCCCGTTTGATCTGATGACCGATTATCTCGGCTATCAGGGGGACTGGAGCGCTTCTACCGGCCGCCTGAACATAATGAAGCAGAAGCAGAACGCCATTTCGATTAATACCGAGAGCTTCATCAAGGAGTCCGAGGATGCTCCGATCAGGCTGGATTACCCGCAGGTGAGCGGGCTGGCTAATGCAGATGCGCAGAAAAAGATCAACGCTATGATCAAGCAGCAGATTCTTAGCTATGCGGAGGACGCCCAAAAGCAGATTGCCAACAAATCAGAGGAAGACCGGCCCTATGAATTCGAGGGAGGTTATGTTGTTACATATAACAAGGACGGCGTACTGAGTCTCGTCACTGAGCAGTACGGCTATACAGGAGGGGCCCATGGCATGACCTTCCGCAATGCCTTTACCTTCTCGCTCAAGGACGGCAAACGGCTGCTGATCGGTGACCTGCTGAAGGCTAATCCGAATTATAAAAAAGAGCTGAATGCCAAGCTGGCCAAGCAGATCAAGGCGGAGGGCGGTTATCTGGGCGGATTCACCGGATTGAACTCGGAGAAATACTTCTACCTGAAGGAGGGCAAGCTTGTTGTGTTCTTCCAGCTGTATGAGTATACCGCCTACGCTTCCGGCTTCCCGCAGTTTACCTTTACGTTCAAGGAACTGCTGCCTGATGGAAGCAGCCCGTTCGCAACGCTGAAGTAAGGCAGAGACCATATGTGAATGAAGCCGAAAGAGCCCTGGTGTCCCGTAAGGGAACCGGGGCTTTTTGCCCTTATTTGACGCCTGCAGCGCATATTAGGACGTCCTGCCGTTACGCGGCGCCCTTCCTGTTCATAAGCTGTAGAAAGGTAACACTCAGCAGGAGGGGGGAGAATAGGATGAGCTATCAGTACACGGCAATCGGGGATTCGCTGACGACAGGCTTCGGAGCGCTGCCGGGGAATGGCTTTGTGCCGGTATACCGCAGAATGGCGGAGGCCCGGCTGCGGACTTCCGTCCGCCTGGCGAATCTCGGCGTAAACGGCCTGACCACGGACGGGCTGGAGCAGCGGCTGAAGGGTGACTATACCTTTCGCCTGGCTGTGCAGGAAGCAGATCTGATAACGATATCAATTGGCGGAAATGATCTGATTAAGGCAGCCAAGGCGGCCGGAACCCGCCCCGGTGATCTGTCTCCGCTGCTGCAGAAGGCGCTTCGCGGCTGCAAACGCAATATCAGCGATATTATGGGTACGCTGGGGCAGCTCAAGGCGGGTATGAATAAGCCCTATATTATCCGGATTGTCGGATTGTATAATCCGTATCCGCAAATAGATGAGGCAACGGACTGGGTCCGGCAGTTTAACCGGTATACCTCCGGCTACAGCAGCCGGGTCTGCGGGTTTGCCTCCATCTATAATGAATTTGCCGGCAATGAGCGCGGCTTATTATTTCTTGATCATATTCATCCTAACAGCAGAGGCTACCGGGTTATAGCCGGCAAGCTGGATGGTCTGGGGTATGGACGGCTGGGTTAAAGGCTAAACAGGTAGAAGTGAATATATCTGAACAAAAAAAGGCTGCCGGGACCCTCAAGGGTTCCGGCAGCCTTCTGTGCTGTTATGCAGTTACACGCCAGCTGGCAGTGTCTTCTCGATAACTTTATCAACGATACCGTATTCAGCCGCATCAGCAGCACTCATGAAGTAATCGCGGTCAGTATCCTTCTCGATCTTCTCCAGCGGCTGGCCGGTACGTTCGGAAAGGATACGGTTCAGCTTGTCGCGCAGCTTCAGGATCCGGCGGGCGCGGATTTCGATGTCCGTTGCCTGTCCCTGAGCGCCGCCCAGCGGCTGGTGAATCATAATTTCGCTGTTCGGCAGCGCGAAGCGCTTGCCCTTCGCACCGGCGTTCAGCAGGAACGCTCCCATGGAAGCAGCCATACCCACACAGATCGTGGATACATCCGGTTTGATGTATTGCATTGTATCAAAGATAGCCATACCGGCTGTGATCGAACCGCCCGGGCTGTTGATGTACAGGTGAATGTCTTTGTCCGGGTCTTCGGCAGCCAGGAACAGCATTTGTGCGATGATGGAATTGGCTACCACGTCATTAACATCCGTTCCAAGGAAAATAATGCGGTCCTTCAGCAGGCGGGAATAGATATCATAAGCGCGTTCGCCGCGGTTGCTCTGTTCTACTACCATAGGAATATAACTCACGTGTAAAACCTCCTTGAATGTGTTCTTCGAATGTGTTCATTTTTACTGTTACCGTATTAACCACATGATAAACAAAATCAAACAAAAAGTCAAAGAAAGTCAAACTTAGTTTTTAAAAAAAGAGCCGACAAGCGGCTCTTTGGTTAATTAACAGTAGGACAACTGCTAAATTATGTACAAATATGAAATTAATGGCGCGCCCGCCAAGAATCGAACTTGGATCTCAGGCTTCGGAGGCCTACGTCATATCCATTGGACCACGGGCGCAACAGAATTTATTATAATACATCAAACTAATAAATGCAATCACCTAAGAAGCTGTCCTTAAAAATAACTTTATAAGCTGAAAAGCAAGACCCGGCCTCTCATGGGAGAGGAGAAACCGGCTGTTTTGGGTGTCCCGGCTGAGTTGCCTGTCTCTTCCACCCTCTGTCAGATGTATAAGATGAAAAGCGGTTGAGAATTATACTCTCGGATGACTTGCACTCCGCGTAATATTTGGTTAGAATATGAGTGGGACTTAAAAAGTTAACCCGGGACATTTTGAGACCACGAACAAGGGAATAGAGAAAGACGAAGTTGCAGGAGTGAAAGCATGCGCAATTTATTGGAAATCCAAAAGCAGCTTCTGCCTGATCTCATGGAAACCCTTAAGAGACGTTACACGATTCTACATCAGATCATGCTGTCCGATATTATCGGACGCAGAACACTGGCCGCGTCGCTGGATATGACCGAGCGGGTACTGCGCGCCGAGACGGATCTTCTGAAATCGCAAGGGCTCATTGAGATCGAGAGTGTCGGCATGCGCGTCAGCGATGCCGGTCGCAGAACGCTTGACCTGCTGGAGCCGATCGCCAAGAGCCTGTTCGGCCTGGACGATCTGGAAGAGAAGATCCGCTCAACGTATGATCTTAGTAAAGTTATTATTGTGCCAGGTGATTGCGAGTCATCGCCGTTCACAAAGCGTGAGCTCGGGCGTGCAGGAGCCAAGGCTTTTCTCGGTGTACTGCGCGGCGACGATACCATTGCCGTAACTGGCGGCTCTACCTTAGCTGAGATGGCCGATCAGCTGACTCTGGCTTTATCCGCTTCCTATAAGAATGCATGGGTTGTCCCTGCACGCGGAGGACTCGGAGAGAGTATGGAGATTCAGGCCAATACGATTGCATCCACCATGGCTAAGCGAATCGGTGCTAATTACCGTCTGCTGCATGTGCCTGATCTGCTCAGCGAGGAAGCTTACCAGTCGCTGGGGCATGACCTCAACATCGGGGAGATTGTACAAATCATCCGCAGATCGCGTATTATTGTTCATGGGATCGGTGATGCCCTTGAAATGACCCGCCGCCGCAAGCTGGATGAGGCTACAGTCTCGGAGATTCAGGCTGAAGGCGCGGTTGCCGAATCATTCGGTTACTATTTTAACGAGGCTGGCGAGGTTGTCCATACTATGCGTACGATCGGACTCCGGTTAGAGGATATTATCCGTACGGAGGTTGTTATCGGTATCGCAGGAGGCAAACGCAAAGCCAAAGCTATTCACGCAATGCTGCGCTTCGGGCAAGAGGATATTCTGGTTATTGATGAGGCGGCGGCTGTCGAAATCGGCAAAGAAATCGACATACAGTTGCAGCAAATGCTATAGATTCCAGGATATGGGGAGCGCCCGCAGTTATTTTGCATTATACTTAACATTGTTGTCTTGACGAGCTTCACGGCTTGTCTTGAATAAATAAAACGAAATCTAGGAGGAACTATTCAATGAGTGTAAAAGTTGGTATTAACGGTTTTGGACGTATTGGACGCCTTGCATTCCGCCGTATTCAAAATGTAGAAGGTATCGAAGTGGTAGCAATCAACGACTTGACTGATGCTAAGATGCTTGCTCATTTGCTTAAATATGATACAACTCAAGGTAAATTCCAGGGAGACGTTGAAGTTCATGACGGATTCTTCAAAGTAAACGGTAAAGAAGTTAAGGTTCTTGCGAACCGTAACCCAGAAGAACTGCCTTGGGGCGACCTCGGCGTAGATATCGTTCTGGAGTGCACAGGCTTCTTCACAACTAAAGAAGCTGCTGAAAAGCACCTTAAAGGCGGAGCTAAAAAAGTAGTTATCTCTGCTCCAGCTACTGGCGACATGAAAACTGTTGTTTACAACGTTAACCATGACATCCTTGATGGTTCCGAAACAGTAATTTCCGGCGCATCTTGCACAACTAACTGCCTGGCTCCAATGGCAAAAGTACTGAACGACAAGTTCGGAATCGTTGAAGGCCTGATGACTACTATTCACGCTTACACTGGCGACCAGAACACTCTGGATGCTCCTCACTCCAAGGGTGACTTCAGACGCGCTCGTGCAGCTGCTGAGAACATCATCCCTAACACTACCGGTGCTGCAAAAGCAATCGGTCTGGTAATTCCAGAACTGAAAGGCAAACTTGACGGAGCAGCACAACGCGTGCCTGTTGCTACAGGTTCCCTGACTGAGCTGGTTACTGTTCTTGATAAATCCGTTACTGTTGAAGAAATCAACGCAGCAATGAAGGAAGCTTCTGACCCAGAAACTTACGGATACACTGAAGATGAAATCGTATCTTCCGACATCAAGGGTATGACTTTCGGTTCCCTGTACGATGCAACACAAACTAAAGTCCTGACTGTTGGCGACAAACAACTGGTTAAAACCGTTGCTTGGTATGACAACGAAATGTCCTACACTGCACAGCTGGTTCGCACGTTGGAGCACTTCGCAAAACTGGCTAAGTAAGACCGGCTTAACATAAGCAGCATCTATAGAGCGGAAACAGAGGTTCCTTGTTTCCGCTCTTTCTAAATTTGGGTGTGGAGGAAGACTAATCATGAACAAAAAAAGCGTCCGTGATGTAGAAGTAGCAGGCAAACGCGTATTCGTGCGCGTCGATTTCAACGTTCCGGTGGAAGACGGCAAGATCACTGATGATACCCGTATCCGCGAAACCCTTCCAACGATTAAATACCTGATCGAAAACGGTGCAAAGGTCATTCTGGCCAGCCATATGGGCCGTCCGAAGGGTCAATTCGTTGATTCTATGCGCCTTACAGGTGCAGCTGAGCGTCTGTCCGAGCTGCTCGGCAAACCGGTAGCCAAAGCTGATGAAGCTGTCGGCGAAGCTGTTAAAGCGCAAATCGCTGAACTGAATAACGGCGACGTGCTTGTGCTTGAGAATGTCCGTTTCTATCCGGGCGAAGAAAAGAACGATCCTGAGCTGGCTAAGCAGTTCGCTGAACTGGCTGACCTGTTCGTAAATGACGCGTTCGGCGCGGCTCACCGTGCACATGCTTCTACTGAAGGTATCGCTCACTTCCTGCCGGCTGTATCCGGTCTACTGATGGAGAAAGAATTGTCCGTTCTGGGCAAAGCTCTTTCAAATCCTGAGCGTCCTTTCACTGCCATCATCGGCGGTTCCAAGGTTAAGGACAAAATCGACGTTATCGACAATCTCCTGAACCTGGCTGACAATGTTCTGATCGGCGGCGGCCTTTCCTATACATTCACCAAAGCTCAAGGCTATGAAATCGGTAAATCGCTGGTAGACAACGATAAAATCGATGCTGCGCTCGGATTCATCGAGAAGGCTAAAAAACTGGGCAAAAACTTCGTACTTCCGGTTGACGTAGTTGTCGCTGACAAGTTCGGTGCAGATGCCAACACCAAGATTGTAGATGCAACTGATATTCCTGCTGACTGGGAAGGTCTGGACATCGGCCCTAAAACTCGTGAAATCTACGCCAATATCATCAAAGATTCCAAGCTGGTTGTGTGGAACGGACCTATGGGCGTATTCGAAATCGATATCTTTGCTGAAGGAACCAAGGCTGTAGCGCAGGCTTGCGCAACAACTGAAGGCTACACTGTTATCGGCGGCGGTGATTCCGCAGCGGCAGCAGAAAAATTCCACCTGGCTGACCAAATGGATCACATCTCCACTGGCGGCGGCGCATCCCTGGAGTTCATGGAAGGCAAGGCACTTCCTGGCGTAGAAGCACTGAACGACAAGTAAGAGGCACAGAAGGAGGCAATACAAGATTATGAGCAGAACACCTATTATCGCAGGCAACTGGAAAATGTTCAAAACCGTTCCGGAAGCTGAAGGCTTCATCGCTGAAGTTAAAGGTAAGGCGGAAGTGGAAGGCGTGGAAACTGTAATTTGCGCTCCTTTTACTAACCTGCCTGCCCTGGTAGCAGCGGTTAAAGGCACAAGCATCAAAATCGGTGCACAAAACCTGCACTTTGAAGATAACGGAGCTTACACAGGCGAAATCAGCGGCGTTATGCTGAAGGACCTTGGCGTAGACTACGTAATCATCGGCCACTCCGAGCGCCGTGCTTATTTCGGCGAAACAGATGAAATTGTAAACAAAAAAATGCATGCGGCATTCCGCCACGGCATTACTCCTATCGTATGTGTCGGCGAAAAGCTCGAAGAGCGCGAAGCTGACCAGACTAAGGAAGTTTGCAAAGTGCAGACTGAAGGTGCTTTTGCCGGTCTGAGTGCTGCGCAGGCAGCTCAGGTTGTTATCGCATATGAGCCAATCTGGGCGATTGGTACTGGTAAATCCTCCACTTCCCAAGATGCCAACGAAGTTATTGCGTACATCCGTACTCTTGTAAAAGATCTGTACGATGAAGCAACAGCTGAAGTTGTCCGTATTCAATACGGCGGCAGCGTGAAGCCTGAGAATGTAACGGAGTACATGAGTCAAAGCGACATCGACGGCGCTCTCGTCGGCGGTGCCAGCCTGCAGCCTGCTTCCTTCGTTTCACTCGTTGAGGGGGCAGTGTAAGGATGTCATCTCCAAGACCTGTAGCTCTGATTATCATGGACGGTTTCGGTTTGCGTAATACGGATGAAGGCAACGCAGTTGCCCAAGCCAACAAGCCTAACTACGACCGTTACCTGAAGCAATATCCGAACACTACACTTACCGCCTGCGGCGAAGCTGTAGGACTGCCTGAAGGACAAATGGGCAACTCGGAAGTGGGTCATCTTAATATCGGTGCAGGACGGATCGTATACCAGGATCTGACCCGTATCGATAAGTCGATCCGTGACGGAGAGTTCTTTGATAACGAAACACTGGTAGCTGCTGTAAGAAGCGCTAAGTCCACCGGTAAAAAGCTTCACCTGTATGCGCTCGTTTCCGACGGCGGCGTGCACAGCCACATTAACCACCTGTTCGCCATGCTCGATCTGGCCAAGAAAGAAGATATGCACGAAGTGTATATCCATGCATTCATGGACGGCCGCGACGTAGCGCCTGACAGCGGACAAAAGTTCGTTCAGGATCTGGTTGCGAAAATCGAAGAAGTTGGCGTAGGTACAATTGCTACGGTATCCGGGCGTTACTACGCAATGGACCGTGACAAACGCTGGGAGCGTGTAGAGAAGGCTTACCGTGCAATGGTATATGGCGAAGGCCCTAAATATTCCGATGCTCTGCAGGCAATCACTGCATCCTACCAGAACTCTGTGTATGATGAATTTGTTGAGCCAAGTGTAATCGTGGACAGCAACGATAAGCCGGTAGGGGTAGTGGAAAGCGGCGATTCCGTCGTCTTCCTGAACTTCCGCCCTGACCGTGCAATTCAGCTGTCACAGGTATTCACCAACTCCGATTTCCGCGGCTTCGACCGTGGACCGCTCTTCCCGCAGGGTCTGCACTTCGTGTGCCTGACTACGTTCAGTGAAACGGTGCAGGGCTATGTAGCCTACTCGCCGAAGAACCTGGACAATACCCTGGGTGAAGTGCTGGTTCAGAACAACAAGAAGCAGCTGCGTATTGCGGAAACTGAAAAGTACCCGCACGTAACCTTCTTCTTCAGCGGCGGACGCGATGAAGAGCTTCCGGGGGAAACACGTATCCTGATTAACTCTCCAAAAGTAGCAACCTATGATCTGCAGCCTGAGATGAGCGCATACGAAGTGGCGGCGGCCTGCGTAGCGGAGATCGAAGCGGACAGACAGGATGCGATTATCCTGAACTTTGCGAACCCTGATATGGTAGGGCACTCCGGCATACTGGAGCCTACAATCAAGGCCGTTGAAGTAACGGATGAATGTGTGGGTAAAGTTGTGGATGCTGTTGTTGCCAAGGGCGGTGTTGCAATCATCATTGCCGACCATGGTAATGCTGATATGGTATTTGACGAGAATGGCCGGCCATTCACTGCTCATACCACCAATCCGGTTCCTTTCATCGTAACCACTGAGAATGTTGTTCTGCGCGAATCCGGTATCCTTGCCGATGTTGCTCCGACAATCCTTGATCTGATGGGACTTCCGCAGCCTGCGGAAATGACCGGACAATCCATGATTGCCAGCCGTAAATAAGCAGGGGTTCTTAAAGAATGCTTTGCAATAACCAAAACCATTGTTAAAAGGAGATTAACTTACATGACTATTATTTCTGATGTATATGCACGCGAAGTCCTTGACTCCCGCGGTAACCCGACTGTAGAGGTTGACGTTTATCTGGAATCCGGCGCTAAAGGCCGCGCTATCGTTCCTTCCGGCGCTTCCACCGGCGCTCATGAAGCTGTAGAGCTTCGTGATGGCGACAAATCCCGTTACCTGGGCAAAGGCGTTCTGAAGGCTGTTGAGAACGTTAACGAAATTATCGCTCCAGAAGTAATCGGTATGGACGCTCTTGACCAAGTGGGCATCGACAAGCTGATGATCACTCTGGACGGAACTCACAACAAAGGCAAGCTGGGCGCTAACGCAATCCTGGCTGTTTCCATGGCAGTAGCCCGCGCAGCTGCAGCGGCTCTGGACATTCCTTTGTACGTATACCTGGGCGGATTCAACGCTAAAGCACTGCCAGTACCAATGATGAACATCATCAACGGTGGTGAGCACGCTGACAACAACATCGACGTTCAAGAGTTCATGGTTCTTCCAGTTGGAGCTCCTAGCTTCAAAGAAGCTCTTCGCGTAGGCGCTGAAATCTTCCACAACCTGAAATCCGTACTGAGCTCCAAAGGCCTTAACACAGCTGTAGGTGACGAAGGCGGCTTCGCACCGAACCTTGGTTCGAACGAAGAAGCAATCACTACAATCATCGAAGCGATCGAAAAAGCAGGCTACAAACCAGGCGTTGACGTATTCCTGGGTATGGACGTAGCTTCCACTGAGTTCTACAAAGATGGTAAATACACACTGGCTGGTGAAGGCAAATCCTACACTTCCGCTGAGTATGTTGATCTTCTGGCTTCTTGGGTTGAGAAATACCCAATCATCACAATCGAAGACGGTATGTCCGAAGACGACTGGGATGGCTGGAAATTGCTTACTGAAAAATTGGGCGATAAAGTTCAATTGGTTGGTGACGACCTGTTCGTTACTAACACTGAGCGTCTTGCAACTGGTATCGAAAAAGGTATCGGTAACTCCATCCTGGTTAAGGTTAACCAGATTGGTACACTGACTGAAACTTTCGATGCAATCGAAATGGCTAAACGCGCCGGCTACACTGCTGTTATCTCCCACCGTTCCGGTGAGTCCGAAGACAGTACTATCGCTGACATCGCTGTAGCTACCAACGCTGGCCAGATCAAAACAGGTGCTCCTTCCCGTACTGACCGCGTTGCTAAGTACAACCAATTGCTTCGCATCGAAGACGAACTGGGTGAACTGGCTCAATACAACGGCCTGAAATCCTTCTACAACCTCAAAAGATAATTTCTTTTGATATAAGCTTGCGGGCCTGCCGGTTTCCGGCAGGCTTTTTATATTGTACGGTTAGATTGCATCGGCCTATCTTAGAATGTATTCTAATAATATACATTTATAGAAGGTGATTTAGTATGGTATTGGCTGATCTATTATACGGCGATTACTGGACTATCGGGCGGAGCAAAGATGCAGGGCGTAAACCTTAGCAGATGAATGGTTGTAATACTTTTATCGCTATGATAAAATAAAAATGCTGTTTATGAATTCGTGAAATCAAAATTACCATAGATAGTGATGCTTGGACGTAGGAGGTGGAAGTGAATGGATATCTTTTTGAAAATTGTGCTCCTGGTTTTTTCCGTCGGTCTGATTGCGGTCGTTCTTCTGCAAAAAGGGAAAAGCGCAGGTCTTTCCGGTGCCATCTCCGGCGGTGCTGAGCATCTCTTCGGTAAAACCAAAGCACGCGGTATGGAGCTCGTACTGCAGCGTGTAACAGTTGGACTGGCAGCCGGATTCTTCATTATGTCGATCGTTGTTGCCGTTTTTGTTGACTAAATCTGCATACACTAAGCCTTTGCCCTGTTCTGTAAGGAATGGGGCGGGGGCTTTTTATTTTGTGATTTTGAGCCTGCGTTAACCTTGAGATCATGATAACAGGGATGACCCGGATTGATTTCGTGTATACTAGGGTATGAAGTATATAGAGGTAAAATTTGCTTGAGGATTGACAGTCAGAAAAGGACAAGACATACATATTTGCCGGCAGCATAATGAGTGCTGCGAAAGGGCCGAGGTGACTTAATTGATAACACAGGAAATCCTACTTGATTTCATGCGGGAAACCGCTTATAAACCACTGACGTACGACGAACTGGTCAGTCATTTTGCAATAGAGGACAGCGCTGCCTTTAAGGCGTTTGAGGATTTGCTGTCTGAGCTGGAGCAGGACGGCCGGATTGTGCTGACCCGTAACAGCCGCTATGGTGTGCCGGAACGGATGGATCTATTGCGCGGACGTCTTCAGGCCCATGCCAAGGGCTTTGCTTTTCTGATTCCCGATGACCGTGATCATCCGGATGTCTATATTCACGCCAATGACCTTAAAGGTGCAATGAACGGAGATATCGTATTGATTCGTATTACCTCCAAGAGCCCGTCAGGCGGACGGATGGAAGGTGAAGTGGTACGGATCGTTAAGCGCGGTGTACTGCAGACTGTAGGTGTCTTCCAGAGTCTGGATACCTATGGATTCGTGCTGCCGGATGATAAGCGGATTAACCGCGATATTTTTATTCCGAAGCAGTCATTTGGCGGAGCCGTTGACGGTGAGAAGGTTGTAGTGCGCATCGTGAACTACCCGGAAGGCCGGGCATCGGCTGAGGGAGAGATTATTGAGATTCTCGGGCATAAGGATGATCCGGGAGTTGATATTCTGTCCGTCATCCGCAAGCATCAGCTGCCGGAGGCCTTCCCGGCTGAGGTGATGCGGGAAGCGGAGCAGGCTCCCGATTCCATTACGGATGAAGAGATCATTCAGCAAGGGCGGCGTGATTTGCGCGGGCTGAATATTGTGACCATTGACGGCGCAGATGCCAAGGACCTTGATGATGCGGTTAATGTGCAGCGCCTGGAGAACGGTAACTACAAGCTGGGCGTTCATATTGCCGACGTTGGCTACTATGTGCGTGAAAACTCCGAGCTGGACAAGGAAGCATATGACCGTGGATGCAGCGTCTACTTGGTAGACCGGGTTATTCCAATGCTGCCGCACCGGCTGTCGAACGGGATCTGCAGTCTTAATCCTAAAGTGGACCGGCTCACCATGTCCTGTGAGATGGAGTTCAACGAGCATATGAAGGTCGTGAAGCATGATGTCTTTACGAGCGTAATCCGGACCAAAGAACGAATGACCTATTCCGATGTCCGCAAAATCGTTGAGGATGAGGACCCTGAGCTGCTGGAGCGTTATAGTCCGCTGATTGAGGATTTCCGCCTGATGAAAGAGCTGGCCATGAAGCTGCGCGGGGCGCGGATGCGGCGCGGAGCGGTTGATTTTGACTTTGAAGAGAGCAAGATTATTGTGGATGAAAACGGTAAGGCGGTCGATATTGTTAAGCGAGAGCGTTCCGTGGCTGAGCAGATTATCGAGGAATTCATGCTGGCTGCCAATGAGACGGTTGCCGAGCATTTCCACTGGCTTAAGGTGCCGTTCTTGTACCGGATTCACGAGGACCCGGATCAGGAGAAGCTGCAGAACTTTATGGCGTTTGCCGCCAACTTTGGCTATCATGTCAAAGGCCGGGGCAACTCTATTCATCCGCGTGCCCTGCAGGACCTGCTGGAGCAGATTGAGGGTACGAAGGAACAGACGGTGATCAGCACGATGATGCTGCGTTCGATGAAGCAGGCGAAATACGATGCTGAAAGCACAGGCCATTTCGGCCTGGCTGCAGAATATTATTCCCACTTTACTTCACCGATCCGCCGTTATCCTGACCTTGTCATTCACCGGGTAATGCGTGAGGTAATCGAGAACGGCGGGGCGCTGACTGAGAAACGGCATGAATATCTGGCCAGCCGGATGCCCGATATTGCACAGCAGTCTTCCGAGCGTGAACGTGTGGCGGTTGAGGCAGAACGCGACACAGAACAGCTGAAGAAGGCTGAATATATGCTGGATAAGGTCGGTGAGGAATTCGAGGCAATGATCAGCAGTGTGACCAGCTTCGGAATGTTCATCGAGCTTGATAATACTGTCGAGGGTCTGATTCGTCTCAGTGCGCTGACGGACGATTATTACCACTTCGACGAAGGCCATATGGCGCTCATCGGCGAGCGTACCTCCAAGGTGTTCCGAATCGGCGACGAGGTGAAGATCCGTGTCGCCAAGGTGAACATGGACGATCATACGATTGACTTCGAGCTGCTCGACATGAAGCCGCGCGCGGCGGGCGAGCACCGCAGCTACGGCGGCCGATCCGGCAAGGGCGGCGGCTCCGCCGGAGGTAAAGGCGGCCGCGGGGGTAAAGGCAAGCCCGGCGCTGCTGGCGCGGGCAGAGGCAAACCGGGCGGTGCTGCAGGTGTTGGCAAAGGAGCTGCCGGTAAAGGCAAGTCCGTAGGCGCTGCGGGTAAGGCAGGTGGAGCTGCGGGCAAGGGCAGGTTCAAGGGCGGCGCTGCGGGCACCGGCGCCTGGGAGACGACGCCGCGCAGCGATGCGGCGGAGCCTGGCGGCGCACAGAATAGTGCGCCTGCGCGCGGCAAGCGCGGGGGCGGCGGCCCGGCTGAGGCCGCACGCCGTGCTTTTGCCGCCCTGAACGGCGAAGCGGGCGGCAGCAGTACGCCGCGTGAGCGCAGCGGCGGGGGAAAAGGCCGCGGCGGAGCGGCCGGAGGAGATGCCGCAGGGCGCGGCATCAGCTTCGGCTTCGGCTCCGGCAAGGGCGGCTACGGCGCGGGCAGCGGCGAGCTGCGCGGGGTTGATGCGAGCACCCGGTTCACCAGCCGGGAGGATCGCGGGTTTGAGAGCCGTAGCAACGGCAGCGGCAAGGATAAGGGCCGCCGCAAGAAAAACGGCGGCGTCTTCATCAGCCCGGAGGCAACGCCGGGCGGCCAGGGTAGCGGCAACGCGGAGAACGCCGTGCGCCGCAAGAAAAAGAAGAAGAAGTCTCAGGAGTAGACTGAGACTGAGGGCGCCCCAAGCAGCGCATACGGCTGCTTGGGGCGCTTTTGCGCGTCCAGCGCTCTTTTAGCGTATAAGAGACGAGCACGCAGATACATGACAACTGATTGGTTTGTAAATACGGAAGGGTATGCTTACCTCAGCCACATAAGGTAAGCCACACTGCCGGAAAAACCGCTAAATAACGCCACTGGTATCTGCTGATCTTATTGAGTAGACGAATTAATTGTTTTGGATAAACTTACTGACATACAGTTGTCAAAATAGAAAGGTTGGACTGCGAGAGTAGGTGTAATCGGAAAGCCGTCCTTCCTTGCGTTCACCGGATCCATTTTGATACAATATAGATCTGACACTAACTCCGCCTCTTGGCGGGGAAATCGATTCAAGGAGTGACTTTCATGGGTAAAAAAGCAGACGGGAAAGTGCTCGCCCAGAATAAAAAAGCTTCCCATGATTATTTTATCGAGGACACTTTTGAAGCGGGTATGGTGCTGACTGGTACGGAGATCAAGTCGCTGCGTAATGGTCGTGCGAACATTGGTGATGCGTTCGCTACCATCCGTAACGGCGAGATTCATATCCACAACATGCATATCAGCCCTTTTGAGCAGGGTAACCGTTCTAATCCTGATGATCCGACGCGTACGCGCAAGCTGCTGATGCATAAGGTGCAGATCCACAAGCTGCTCGGCTTGTCCAAGCAGGACGGCTACTCGATAGTGCCGCTGAAGGTCTATGTGCGTAACGGCTATGCCAAGCTGCTGATCGGCCTCGGTAAAGGTAAGAAGCAATACGACAAACGCGACTCTGCCGCCAAAAAGGACGCTCAACGCGATATCCAGCGCGCGCTGCGTGAGAAGCAGAAAATCGCCAGATAACCTGGTGACGGGTGTTACCGGAAGCCCGAATTCCAGATTGCTCCTTCAATTCCTTTAACCCTCGTGTTAAAGTGTTGATAAATGTGCTATACTGTTTAAGTAAGATTATTGCTTCGTGGCAGACCTCGGGTTAGAGGCTGCAGATTGGATCTCTCTTGCTTAGAAGATCCGCTTGATCCGAAGCGCCCTTTTTAATGAGGGGCCGTTCTTGGATTCGACGGGGGTAGTTCGAGCATGAGCAGCGAGTAGTGGGGACGCGTCCGCTTCATCAACGCTAAAGCCTATTAAACGGCAAACAAAACAACAACTACGCTTTCGCAGCTTAATAACCTGTGTGCGTGCTTCTACCCTGCATCGCCCATGTGACAGGGATAGGGGCTAACAAGTAGTGGGATACGCTGTCTGGTCTCCGCCTGGGGTCAGCAGAAGAAGATAATCAGGCTGACCCAACGTATAGCCGGTTACGGGGCGATACTCGGGTGACATCAAATCCGTGACTACACTCGTAGAAACTTATGTGCCGTTATCTTCGGACAGGGGTTCGACTCCCCTCGGCTCCATATGGAGTTTTAGAAAAAGCGACCTTTAGGGGCGCTTTTTTGTATCCTCACAATTAAAGTTAGGCAATGCTTATTAATGATTTCATCCAATTCCTCAAACGTGTATTTGTGGTTTATCATGTCTACTATGAGGTCTTCGGAATGTTTGGTATGCATTTTATAAACTTCAAAGGATTTCTCTACCACCACGAATACCGTCCGCATGAGGATGGTTCCCCATACTATTGTTAACGGTACCCTTTTGCAAAGTTTCTTTGTTATAATTATTTATATGAGAGTTTTTACTGATAACGCTTTTTTTACAATAATCTCTTCATTGGCTGGTGATTATGAATAAGTGAAAAATTTTGGTTAGTAGTACAGTATCCTCTGAAAAGTGAAAAAGGAAGCCAACGTGATAACTGGTTAAGAGATAAAGTAATGGAATACCTGGATATATTTCTAATAGATGCTAACTTAGGTTGTGTTGATGGCTTTGATATGGGCAAATGCATTTCCGACCCGAAAAAATATGCTCTTAATATATTTTGTATCATTACGGAAGAAGAACGTAGTATAGCCTTGGTAAAGAGAGTTTTAAGAGATAGCAGGCTTGATTATACCCGTATAAAAATTGCTACAATGCCCTATGGAAAAGAAGAATCATATAGTCTTAAATTTTCCTATAAAAAGGGTGTTACCGATTTTTCGCTATAGCACAGTTTTGAGTTTAGAATTACAACTACACCGTAAAACAATTTTCGGGCGGGATTCATGAATTTTGTGACATCAAAGCTCTGACTACACTCGTAGAAGCTTATGTGCCGTTATCTTCGGACAGAGGTTCGACTCTCCTTGGCTCCATATGGAGTAGACTGAAGGACGCCTCGAATGGGTGTCTTTTTTTATTTTCAAAATAAATAATAAAAAAATATCTATAAATGTATTATATTTTCTAACAGTGAAATTGAACATTTTAGTAAAAGGGTTTTAATAATATACTCTTGATGGGAACGGTTGTGATTGAGGCGAATTTATGGATAACCATTGGTCAACCCTTATTCAAGGTCCTAAGACTTTAGATTACGCAAAAGAGCTTAGATTCAGCGATGACCGAAAGGATTGTTTTATCAGAGTATTGGGATTACAGCCTGGAATGAGTATAGTCGATCTTGGATGTGGTCCTGGAACATTGACCCGGAAAATATTGAAGTGGCTGAATCATGATGTTTCTCTCATAGGCATTGACCGCGATTTTACTTTTGTTGAGTACGAAAACTAACGTTTAGACTCCAAAAACTCTCGCTACCTGCAAGGGTGTTTCCCCCAACAGCACCCCATTTCCTAAATCTACTATTACAATATAAAAAGCGTTCATATGTTCGTAGATTTTCGTTTATTTCCTTAAAATTTTGTGTATAATAGAGCTGACTGACCAACTTGTTCCAAAGGGGATGAAAATGATGTCAATCGGTTTGAATCCGTATTTTGTTTTTAATGGAAACACAAGAGAAGCGCTGCATTTTTATGAAAAAGCGCTGCGCGGGAGCGTGGTCGGGATCATGACGTTTGGGGATCTGCCGGAGAATCCGGATCATCCGCTGACGGAGGAGATGAAATCCCTCATTATGCACGCACAATTGAAGGTGGGTAATGCAGATCTTATGTTTTCTGATACTTTTCCGGGCACTGAACATCAGGCGGACGGGGATACGGTTCAGATTGCGGTTCATCCTTCAGAGGAGGCAGAAGGGCAGGAGATTTTTGCTGCGCTCGCAGACGGCGGTCAGGTGGTCATGCCTCTGCAGAAGACGGATTGGAGTCCGCTGTATGGGATTGTTAAGGACAAGTTCGGCGTTACTTTTCAGGTGAATGTTGCTCCGAACGGGCAAGCAGCCGGGGAGGAAGAAGAGTGACCAACTCTAATCAGTCTATTGTACCGCATATATGGTACGACAAAGAAGCGGTAGAAGCCGCTAATTTCTATGCCGCTGTGTTCCCCGAATCCAAGGTTACGAGTGTTCATACACTGCGTGACACACCGTCCGGCGACTGTGATCAGGTTTCTTTTGAAATATGGGGACAGAAGTTTATGGCGATCAGTGCAGGGCCTTATTTTAAGTTAAATCCGTCCGTGTCCTTCTTCGTTAACTTTGATCCGTCACGCGATAAGGACGCAGCTGAGCAAATAGATGAGGTCTGGAGCAAGCTATCTGAGGGCGGACAGGTACTAATGGCGCTTGATAAATATCCGTTCAGTGAGCAGTATGGCTGGATTCAGGATAAATTCGGTGTGTCCTGGCAGCTGATGCTTACGAATCCGGAGGGCGAGGAGCGGCCGGCTATCATTCCGTCCTTTTTGTTTGTCGGTGATCAATGCGGTAAGGCGGAAGAGGCGATGTCTCTCTATTTATCCGTATTTGGCAACTCACAGCAGGGAACGATTGCCCGCTATCCTAAAGGCTCGGAGCCTGACCAGGAAGGGACCCTTATGTTCGCTGACTTTAGGCTGGGCAACCAGTGGTTTACCGCAATGGACAGTGCGCATGAGCATAAATTCGGCTTCAACGAGGCAATCTCCTTTATGGTGAAATGTGATTCGCAGGAGGAGATTGATCATTACTGGGAGAAGCTGTCGGCCGTTCCCGAGGCTGAGCAGTGCGGCTGGCTCAAAGATAAGTTCGGTATTTCGTGGCAGATTGTACCTTCTGAGATGGACGAGCTGCTGGGAAAAGGAACACCGGAGCAAATCGCGCGTGTGACGAAGGCTTTTATGCAGATGAAGAAATTCGACCTTGCAGTATTGCATAAGGCTTATAGGGGCGAGTAAGAGCATAGTTCCCGGCCTCTGCCGGAAGGAATACTATAGTGTGTAAGAAAGCGGTGGGAGGCAGAACTCTTACCGCTTTTTTTGATGTGCCGGGGCTGTTTTAATAGAGAATTCAAAATAGTAGTAAACGTTCTAAAAAGTCCAACCCGGGATATTATGCATAAATGCAGGTTGTTACTAATCCGTTGATCACGGGCAGCTACAGGGTGAATATCTTAAAAATTCGTTAAAATTGATCAGAATATGCGCTTAACCTGCACTTTTGACAGATGATCAAAAATGATAATAGAAATCAGTAGCCATGATTTACAGCGCATTCAGCGATGGCTTACAATCTGACATATCTTTGGCAGTCCATGCAAGAAGATCTGGAGCCGGTCTAATAAATTCATAGAGAAGTGAGGTGAGTAGAATATAGAAAGCGCTTTATTTTAAGACTTGTTTTGAAAGCGCTTAATTTAGTGGGTCCGGAGAGCGAACTTTTTCAGCAGGAATTGGCAGCTTCATGATTACACAAAGAGGAGTGAAGGTATTGAAAAGAAGGCTTAAAAAGTATATGTCTGCAGTTCTCACAGCTTCAATGGCAATTACGCTGATACCCTCAATGGTATTAGGTGCACCCGAAGGCGGCGGCCCCTTAACTGCAGCAGTAGCGTTGACACAAGTGGGCGGTGTTTTGGATTTTGAAGATGGCGAGCTGGCAGGGACAGTAACCGGTGCTCCGGCAGCCACTGGCTCCGGGTCTGTTACAGTAGCTGTCTATGAATCAAATAAGGCGCTTCGCGTACAGCCTCCATCCGATACGGATTCAAACGAGGCCAAACAAGCAAGCTACTGGTGGACGCTTCCCTTAAATAGCGGTGAATATGATCTTACCGGCAAGGATCAGGTCGAAGTATCCTTTGACTGGTGGGCTGATATTACCCGTCCCGGCGCCAACTCGCTTGATGTCCGCCTAAATAACGGGACAGATCAGGTTATAACGCTGCGGACTGCCGGCGGCGGAACGAATGCAGACTCACCGGCGGCCATATCCTATTACGCCGGTAACATGAACGCGGCCAATGCTCCGGCAACAGGCGCGTCCATTACTGCGCTAACAGGCGTGCCGCGACTGACCAAACTGTCGGCAACCCTGAGTCTTGATCTTTTGGCCCAAGTGGCGTCAGTCAGCATTACCGACGGCGGTTCCAGAGTATACACTTCGCCGCAGCCGATCGCTATTGGTTCCGACAAGCTGACCAGTATGAGCATCGGGGCAAGCCGGGCAAGCGGACAGAACTGGGCAAGATTTAACGCAGTAACGGGCGTTGACTGGAATGAAGACACTTATGGCATGCGCGTTGATAATATTCTCTTCAAGGCGGCAGCATCCGGGGGAGTGAAACCGGTCATTAACCCGGGCGAATTAACGATATCTCCTTCTTCCGCTGCTAATCTGGAATATGGAGAGGGTTCGCTGGCAGATAAGCATTCAGCCACATACAATGCGGTTGTAATGCCTGTTAATGCGACCGACCGGACGTTTACATGGTCGATCAGCGACGATAAGGTTGCTGCGATAGCGGTAAATCCGGATATGAGTGTAACGGTAACCGCAATCGGTGCAGGCGAGGCTACTCTTACAGCTGTGTCCACAATGGATGGGTCTGTTAAGAACAGCGTGCCGGTCACAGTACAATACGTTCCTTCCGTTTCAGAGCCGGCTCCGGACTTTTCTGCTCTGTTAGCAGAAGGATATACGCAGGAGTTCGGAAGCAATTTTGCTGCAGGCGGAACAACTCCGCTATGGATATTTGCCGGGGGCAACTATCACACGATTGCCAGAGAGGAAACGCCTCAGGTTAATAACTATTTCAGATTTGATGCGTCCGGCTCAGGCAACCGCGGCGGCAAGGGGGACTTGCCCAAGGCTGTCTCCGGCAGTAAGGTCTATGTTCATTTAGACTGGAAGGTTCCAGCGGTTACTACACTGCAGAATACGTTTAACCTGAGCTTCCAGGACGGGGCCAATGTTCTGCTTAGTCTAAGAACAGGTACCTATGACGGGGCAAGAACAATAGGGGCGTTTGCAGGGACCCTGCCGGGGCCGACCGGACCTAACCCGGCTAACTTCTGGAGCAGTGACCGTTACCACGCCTTTACTTATAACGAAGTGAATGTGTGGTATAAGGTAGGTGTAGAGTTTGATTTTGATACAATGCTCGCCACAGTTTCCCTTGTTCCAAGAGATGCTGCTGAAGCAGTGCCGTCGGTGCTGACGATTCCCTTTGAGGGCAGCCAGATCAGCTCATTTGTCCTTACAGGTGAGCGCGCAGGCGGAAACAACGTTGGCGTTGTTGATAATGGCGTAGATAATTTGTATTTCTTTACTAAGCAGCTTTCAGCTGACACGATTGTCGAAGTGCTGCCCTACGAGTTCTTGGCGGAGCGTCCTGAAACAGCAGACAGCAATACCTTGCAGAGCTGGTTCAAGACCGTGTACATCGGGGATGTAGCTGACGAGGCAGGGCTTAATCTGCCGGCTACCGTTAAGGTTAAGCTGGCGGACGAGACTACTGCGGAAGTAGGCGTAACCTGGGCATTAACAGAAGCTCCGTGGTCTGCCCCGGCAGCAGAGCTGGTGTATAAAGCAGATAAGCAGGGCATATTCTCCTATGCAGGAACGCTTACGAGTGTTCCGGATATCGCAGTTAACCGGATGGGGTTAAAGGCGAAGCTGTACATTGAGAACCGTCATAAAGAGAAGCTTACCTCCGGGCCAATCTCAATGGAATGGCTGGATAGAGGGGTAGTAGCAGTTCCAGTGAACAGCGGCAACGGTGTGCTTGTAACCTGGCGTTTGCTTTTCTCTGAGTATAACAAGGGCTTAACCTTCAACGTATTCAGAAACGGCGATAAAATCAATACATCACCGGTTGCTGTACTGGATTATGTGGATGCAGGCGGCACAACCGGAGATATATACGAAGTACAGACTATAAGCACTGGTGCGGTGAGTAAGCCTGCTACGGCATGGGCCAACAACTATATTGATATTCCGCTGCAGAGACCGGCAGACCGTGACAATCCGGCACTTGCCTATGGTGCAACATCGAATGCCGAGCCTATTACCTATACAGCTAACGATACCTCTGTAGCTGATATTAACGGTGATGGACAGTATGAGATTCTTGTAAAATGGTATCCGTCCCAGGCACAAGATCCGGGTCTCACCAACAGGCACACCGGCGAGACGATCTTTGATGCCTACACGCTGGAAGGGAAATTGCTGTGGAGAATTAACCTGGGTATTAATATCGTATCCAGCGCGCACCACAGTGCCTTTAATTTCTACGATCTGGATCAGGACGGAAAAGCGGAGTTTTCCGTTAAGACAGCCGACGGAACAAGAGGATATCTGCCTAAAGCAGATGGCACTATTGATGATCTGACGGACACTCCTGCCTGGGTGTTGGGCGACCCGGAAGCAGTATGGGTAGGCGGCCTTCAGAATCCGGCAAAAGATAACCAGATCAATAACACGGCGCTGGGCAGAGTGGCGTCCGGCCCGGAAACCTTTACGGTATTTAATGGAGAAACCGGGAAGCCGGCTGATACCGTTGATTATTTTGCACCGTACAGTATTAGCGCAAACTGGGGCGATAACAATAATAACCGCAGCGACCGCTTTAACGGAGCTGTTGCCTATATGCCGAAAAATGGTGAATACGGCGCGGAGCCTTATCCTACGGTTATAGAGGTGCGTGCCCACTACGGCCCGCAGTACGTAGCTGCCTATCAGTTTATTGACGGTACAATTGTGGAGATATGGACGTTTACGCTGGCTGACTGGAATGCCGGCAACAATCAGGGCAATCACAATGTACAGGTTGCCGATGTCGATTATGACGGTTATAACGAGGTAGTGCTTGGCGGCATCACGATCGACCAGGACGGAACGATCTTGTGGAGCACCAACGGTACTAGAGGGACAGTGGCCGGAGGACACGGTGACGCGCTGCATGTAGCCGCAATGGTGCCTGACAGCAACGAAATCTATGTTTTCCAGCCGCATGAAGCCAGTCCGCCGAACAACGTAACCCTGGTTCGCGGGTCCACAGGGGAGGCTGTGTGGACATATTCAGCTAACCTGGGCGATGTTGGACGCGGCGTCGCAGCCAATGTAACTCCTCTACCAGGCTTTGAGGTTTGGGCTGTAGGAACGCCTATGTATAATATTGTAAGCGGAGAACTGATTACAAGTGATGTAGGCGGGATCGGTGTTTCTAACAAGGCACCTATTAACTTTATCCTGTATTGGGACGGAGATCTGCTGAGCGAGTTCTTTGACGGTCCGGATAACTACAACTCAACAGTCGCTCCTTCGATTACGAAATTTAATTATGATGCGGCAACGGAGCAAGGTGAGCTTACAACGCTCCAGACCTTAACCGGAACGTATTCCAACAACGGAACCAAAGCAAACCCAAGCCTGATTGCTGACATTTTCGGCGACTGGCGTGATGAGGTTCTTGTCCGTACTGATGACAATAATGCACTGAGAATCTACACGACGGATATTCCGACAGACAATGTGATTTATACGCTGATGCATGATCCGCAGTATCGTCTGGCGGCAAATTCGCAGAACGCCATGTATAACCAGCCGGCGCATCTGAGCTTTTACCTGGGTGAAGACATCCGGGATGAGGTTCAGAATATGCAGCTTCCGGTGTCTAACATTTACTACACTGTAGAAGTGGACGAGACACCGGCAGAGAATTCTATGCTGTCTGTAACAGAGACCACATACTACTCGAATGCCGGAGCCGATATCACGGTAACGGTAACATTAAACGGCAATACGCTTAGCGGAATCAAAAAAGGCGAAACGGCACTTGCTGACACCGACTACAGCCTTGCTGCTGTAACCCCGGATGGCAAGCAGGAGGTTACAATTAAGAACAGCTATCTGGCGACACTGTCGAATGGCGATATTCTGACCTTCGTCTTCAGCGCAGGTGAGCCTGCTAACTTAAAAATTATGGTAACGGTGTTCCAGAATAATAATCCGGCACCTAATCCGGCAGCCCCGACGCCAACCCCGGTTCCTACAGCAGGTCCTGGCTCTGGAACAGATACAGGCTCTCCTGTACAGACGCCTACACCGGACAAACCGTTATTCAAGAGTACCCTCGCAAACGCAGAGCAGATAAAGGCTAAGCTGCAGCAATCCCTGCAGGCAAACCAGCCGCTTAGCTTCTCTGACGTGCCGCCGGCGCATTGGGCTGCAAAAGCAATTCAGGCTGCTTCACAGCTTGGCATTGTTGAAGGCAATGCTAACGGTGCATTTAACGGTTCAAATAATGTAACCCGGGCTGAATTCGCCGCGATGATCGTCCGCACGTTAGGCATGGATACGGCAGGAGGAACAGGTTCCTTCTCCGATACCAGTGGCCACTGGGCGGATACCTATATCAGCGCATTGCACCGCGCAGGTATTGTAAACGGTGCAGGCAACGGTAGCTTCAATCCTAATCAGCAGATCACCCGTGCTGAAATGGCTGCAATCCTGGCCCGTGTGCTCGACATGAGCGCTCCTGCCAATGCAGCCGAATTTTCCGATCTTAGCAATCATTGGGCTGCGGACAGTATTGAGCAGCTTAGCAGAGCAGGTATCGTATCCGGTATGGGCAATGGGAAGTTCGCACCGAACGATACAGCTACCCGTGATCAGTCGGTAACGATTATCATGCGGATGCTGAATATCGTGCTTGATCTGGGTCTGGACCTGTAAGACAGCTATGACTGTTACACGTAGCCTCGCGGTGAATACCGCGGGGCTTTTACTTATCGTTTTGCATTGCGCTGAATATATACATACAATGGACCGATTTTTGCGTAACTCCGGGCACTCCTTTATAATGATAGGCCAGTGCGTGAAGACAGGAGGAAGCTATGAAGTTTATTAAGAATCAGCTGTTGGAGTTTGGTGTAGGCGGGGTGATGCTGGATTATCTTTCGGGTATAATCATGGCCGTTTTTATAGCACTGCTCTGTGTACTGGCTAATTTTGTAGTCAAAAAGATTGTGCTGCGGGTCATTATTCATATCATCCATAACAACCGGTATACGTGGGATAACATTATTTTGGAGAAAAAGGTGTTCCACAAGCTGTCCCATCTGGCGCCGGCCTTCATTATCTACTACTCGGCCTCTATTTTTCCGTCATATCAGTCCCTGATTGAAAAAGCGGCAATGACCTATATGATTATCGTAACGATCACCGTACTGAATGCGCTGCTAGATGCGGTTGATGATATTTACCGTTCCTTTGATGTCTCTAAGATTAGACCGATTAAGGGCTACATTCAGGTTGCCAAAATCATTCTGTTCATCATTGGCGCCATTGTGGTAATTTCCAACCTGATCGGGCAGAATCCGTTGATCATTCTAAGCGGGCTGGGGGCTTTATCTGCGGTGCTGATGCTGATTTTCAAGGATTCCATACTGGGCCTGGTGGCGGGTGTTCAGCTGTCCTCCAATGATATGGTGCGGGTCGGCGACTGGATTGAGATGCCCAAGTATAATGCGGACGGTGAGGTCATCGACATTACCCTGAACACTGTAAAGGTCATGAACTTCGATAAAACGATCACAATGATCCCCAGCTACGCGCTTATTTCAGACTCCTTCAGAAACTGGAGGGGCATGCAGGTATCGGGCGGCAGACGGATCAAACGCAGTGTATATATCGATACGAGCAGCGTGTGCTTTTGTACCAGGGAAATGATTGAGGAATTTCAGAAGATCCACTATTTAAATGATTATGTAACGGCGAAAATAAGTGAGATTAATGAATATAATATCGAGCATCAGGTCAATACGGAGAGCAAGGTGAACGGACGGCAGCTTACGAATATCGGTATATTTAGAGCCTATATTCAGGAATATCTCCGGAATCATCCGAAGATTCATAAGGACATGACACTGCTTGTCCGCCAGCTGGCACCGGGAGACAACGGGCTGCCTCTGGAGATCTACGCATTCAGCAATGACACCACGTGGGGTGTGTATGAGTCGGTGCAGGCAGATATTTTTGATCATATATTTGCGGTTATCCCAACCTTCGGGCTGCGGGTATTCCAGAATCCGACCGGCCATGATATGGTTCATTTGCATGAGAAAGCGGAATACTCGCGGAGCTATTGACGAAAGAGCCAACAGCAGCCTTAACGGGCTGCTTTTTTTGGTAATAAAAAATGAATGCGTTCTGGGGTCCCGCAAAGCACACGGGTCAGCATCCGGTTACAGGCCCGCTTTGCGGGTTATTTGGCTGTGGTCCCGCCCGCCCGTAGTCCGCAAACAGGGAAGAAAACGATCATCCCTCTGTCAAATAATCATTAAGCCAGAATTCCGCATTGCAGCTTGCGATATGAGTAAATGATTGTTTCGTAACCGCTTACATGAAGATATGCTGAGGGTGTTTTAGGACCTAATTTATGGGAGGGAATGAATTGAAGAAGAGGATAGTAAGGGTAACAGGCATTTTGCTTTTATTTTCAATGGCATTATCTTTGGTGGCAGGCAACTGGACAAACCCTACAGTACATGCGGCAGGGTTATCGATTACCGGAAGCGGAGGCTGGAATGAAACGGCTTATGCAGAGTGGTCGCCGGTAAGCGGTGCAACAGGTTATAACGTATATGTGAAGCAGGCAAGCGCATCGGACTCGCAGTATCAGCAGCTGGACAATCAGCTAATCCGCAAATACGCCTCTTATTGGAGAGCAGATGCAGTCGGGCTGGCCGCCGGAAGCTATGTAATGAAGGTAGTGGCCGTACTGTCAGGAGGTGGAACCGCGGACAGCGTAACAGGCACGCTGAATGTAACGGCGCATGACCGGTCAGGGTTTGCCTTTTCACCAAGCTCTCCCTTTGGTACAGGCTCCGGCGCTTATAACGCGAGCGGAACGCTGAGAACTGGCGCGGAGGTTCTTTATATTACCTCGCAGACCGCTCAAACAGTAACCCTTCCTGTCAAAACGAGCAGCTCTGGTACGGTGCAGACCGGCGTTGGTCTGGGTGAGATTTTGAATTTGCGGCAAAAGGGTTATGATACAACTCCGCTGGCCATCCGGCTTATCGGGAAGGTAACGGCTTCGGATCTGAGCGGACAGCTGAACAGCAGCGGTTATCTGCAGGTCAAAGGCAAAAATAATTATTCGGAAATGAATATAACCATCGAAGGAATCGGCAAGGATGCTTATGCATACGGCTGGGGGCTGCTCCTCCGTTATGTAGGCAATGTAGAAGTAAGAAACCTGGGGCTGATGCTGTTCCCTGACGACGGCGTATCGATGGATACCGGAAATGCAAATGTGTGGGTGCATAATAATGATATTTTCTACGGAGCGGCAGGCGGGGATGCGGATCAGGCTAAAGGTGACGGCTCGACCGACCTCAAGAACGGTTCTTCCTATATCACCATTTCCTACAATCATTATTGGGATTCGGGAAAATCTTCACTGGTCGGTCTGACTGAACCGTCGGAATTCTATGCTACCTTCCATCATAACTGGTTCGATCACTCGGATTCCCGCCATCCGCGGATCCGCGTAGCGTCTGTTCATATTTATAACAACTATTTTGACGGAATCTCCAAATATGGAGTAGGTGTTACCACCGGAGGCTCCGCCTTTGTTGAATCCAACGTCTTCCGCAATGCCAAATATCCGATGATGATCTCCCTTCAGGGCACGGATGCCCTTGGAGAAGGTACCTTCTCCGGCGAAAACGGCGGAATGATCAAGGCGTATAACAATCAGGTAACGGGTGCAGCCAGCCTGATCTATGCCAACTCCGGTACAGGGACTGCTGCGGCTAATGCAACCTCCTTTGATGCTTATCTGGCATCCTCAAGAAGTGAGAGTGTCCCAAGCTCGTTCAAAGCTTTAAAAGGCGGAACAGCCTACAACAACTTTGATACGTCCGTGAATACGGGAGTGAGTGCCTCAGCGGTTGACAGCGTAAGTGCGGTTGAGCAGAATGTAAGAGCAAAAGCCGGGCGACTGGGCGGCGGTGACTTTAGCTGGACCTTTAACAATGCAGTGGATGATCCTTCGTATGCGCTCAATGCCGCACTGATGTCGGCAATCCGGGGTTATGCTACTCAGCTTGTCTCTGTCGGTGGCAATTCCGGTACCACTCCGACACCGACAGCAACACCTGCACCAACAGCGACACCAGCGCCGACTTCAAGTCCGGTTCCGACAGCCACCCCGGCTGCGGGAGCGTCTGTCCATAACTTTACGGCATCCGGAAAAACGAGCAGCTTCTATACTATTCAGGGTAATCTCTCTACCAGCAAGGGGACGGTTGTTTACAATGGCCTGACCCTGACCCAATGTCTGAAAATCGAGAGCTCAACCAGCATCCAGTTCACAGCAGCTAAAGCTTCGACTCTAACCCTGGTGTTCAACGACGAAGGAACGCAGATTAAAGTAGACGGAACAAGCTATCCGATCACCAACCGGATTGCAACGATTCCGCTTGCGGCGGGGGCACATACGATTACCAAGGATAGTACGGCGAATTTGTATTATATGAAGCTGGAGTAGGGTGGGAGAGCGGCCTTTCGGGGCCGCTTTTTTCTGATGGTGCGGCTGCGATTTCTATTGCGGAATCTATATTGCGATGCTATAAAAATAGACTAAAAGGCAGGGTGCCGTGCTTCCTCTCCCCTGCCTTTTTAATATTTGTCTATGTACTTGTTGTTTGTTCATATTTGATCATAATTGGGCCTAATCTCCTAAAGTTTAATAGAAATAATTTCCACTGCATAGTATGATGAAATCTGGTAAAAACCAACAATAAGGAGCTCGATTTATGAAAACGGGGAAAAAATGTCTAGTAATATTTCTGTTAGTGCTTTTGGTATTTAATCTGCTCGGGGTGATTATGCCTCAAGCCAGTGCAGAGCCAACAGCATCCTCTGTGGAGCTCTCACTCCCCGCTGACTTAACGGACTGGATTATGGATGAAGAGGCAGGCTATATCTACGCCGTCTCAAGCAGTGAGAATAATCTCTATTTTATCCGGCTCAGTGATTTTAAAATTGAGAAGACGTTAAATGTAGGATCAAGGCCTTCGTATCTGGCCAAGGACGGACAATTTTTACAGATTGCCCTTTCCGGAGCGACTATGATTAAGACAGTAGACCTTTCTGCTCAACAGGTTACGGGTACTATTATTACAACCGGGATTCCCAGTTCAGTCGCTGCCAGCTCTAAATACCTGTATTATGACACTGATAATGGGATTTATAAGTATGACAAGGCTAGCGGGAAATCTGCTATATTAACCAGTGAATTCTCTTATTATGCGGAGGCTCTGGCCATTGATGAGTCCGCGAATGTGCTATACGCGGGCCGGATTTCCTCATATGGCGGATTAACAGCTATGGACGCAGAGACAGGAGCTATCCTTAGTCAGGATGCTTATGACAATATGGAAATAGGCGGGCCCTCGTTAGCGCTTAAGCATATTTTTTTAGATGAACAATCGGTTTATTTTGGCGGACATCAATTTAATAAACATAATGTTCTTGAAGCCACTGGAAGCTATCCGAGGTCAGCCAATAGTTACGATCATCTTGAATCGGTTGTTTTGTATATAACAGACTCCTACGTTGTTACAATTCAGGGGATTTACGATAAGCATTCTTACACGCAACTGCTTCCGTTTGCCAATGAACCTAAGTTTGCCTTGCTTGATTCCAAAGGCCGAGCTTATCTTGTCGGAACAGCGAATAGTTATTATGAGGACAAAATAATTACCAGAGTAGATCTTTCGATCCCTCCTAAAAAGTCAGCCCTTTTTACAACAGGTGCTAATTTACTTAAGAGTGATTATGCCATTACAGACTGGATTACGAACGACAGCTCGGCTTATATTTATGCCATTCTTGCAGAAACCAATGAGCTGGCTGTTATCAGCAAAGCGGACCTGAGTGTGTTAAAGAAAATGTTCATCGGCTCCAAACCGAGACAAATCAAATTATTTGATAACAAGCTCTATGTAATCTTCGAAGGCGAAAATCATATTAATGTTGTCAATCTGCACGACGGTATTCCGCAGGAAACGGATATTGCCAAGGTTACGACCAGACATTATCCGATAAATGTATTCCCTGATTATAATAACCGGATTATTTATAGCGGAAGTTCATTCAGTCCCGGTATAAGTGTTACTTCAGCAGTATACACCTCTGTCTCGGATGCTGTATACGAAGTTGAGACCAATATTAGTTCCACGTATAGCAGCTTTGCGTTCGATCCGGATCGGGAAATTATCTATAGAATGGGTTTTATGGGCTTCGAAAAGTTCAACAGCCAGAGTTTTGATTTGCTTGAAAGCTATGGACAGTTCGGTTCATATTATCCGTTGCTGATGGATGGTAACAGTTTTTATTACGGATACTCCAGATATGACCTGGATAAACCTTCTATTATTTATGGAACTTATCAGGATGATATTATTTATGCGCGCGGTAGCCTGGTATTCAGCAAAACTAAAGTTTACGACAGAGACAGTTTTTCACAAACATATGATTTGTTTATGACTATCAACAAAGCTTATGTAGGGAATGACCAGGCTATTTTCTTATCTACAGACAGTAAATTATATAAGTATGACAGTCTTGAAGAAATGCAGAATGTAAGAAGTGCTTCACTGATGCCCTCGAATGGAGAGTTTGTAGATGATGATATGGCTGCCGGACGGATTGGCGGATTCTTGTCCTTCAAACCGGCTGCCAGCGATGAAGATATTCTAGCGTATTCGATTTATTTTGTAGACAGCACTGGAAAAAAACTTCAATCATCTTGGGCGCTTAAAGAGAGAGAATTATCAACCGATTCATTATTTATCTACGATATATCTTTCAGTGATGTGCCTAAAGGGACAGTAGGCTTAGGGGTGTTCCCGGTTCTTAAAGGCGACGGTCTTTTTGTTAGCGAACGTGTGCTGGATATGTATCTCCTCGTACCGTTCTATGATGCACCCGGCTATCTCCCGTCAGATATAGTGCTGACAGACAGTGATCCGGCAATTAATGTATTTAAAGGCACAGTGAAGTGGACTGCAGGAGCAGAAGAACTGCCTGGCGCACGATATTCTTTGTACTTTGTTGATGCGGAAGGCCCCATAGGAGAAGCTTTAGCCGTAGTAAGCAGCGGACAGAAAAATTATAGCCTTACCCTCGATATAGCCGTACCTGATGAAGCGCTGGGAATCGGTGTTTTTACGGAGAATGACAGCTTTGTTTCCCCGTTCTACAGTAAGGCGGCATTTCTGGAAAAAGTAACGCCGGATATTGCGGCATCGTCCATCAGTGTGTATAAATACTGGATTCAATCGGATAAGGTTGTCGTGAATAACCTGATGCCGGGAGATATTATCCGTGTGTACGATGAAAAGCAGTACCGTTACTATGGTTATGGAATCGTTGCTCCAAATAGTTCAACTATTACCGTTCCTGTTGGAAATATCGGCAATCCTGGAGATAAGATTGTAATTACCCGTCAGACCGTTAATAGATTTGAGAGTATGGGTACTCTGGTTACTGTGCCGGCTATTATTGACGACAGAGCAGGAACCGTACCCGGAAACGGCGGCGGCCCTGGAAACGTAGGGGGCCCTGGAAACGTGGGCGGCCCCGGAAATGTCGGTGCAACCGGCGGTTCTGGCGCTGCGCCTGCGGTAGATGCCAAGCTCGTGACTACAATGCAAGAGAATACAGACGGCACCCGTTCTTCACTGACGGAAATCTCTTCTGCTTATATTTCAAAGATTCTGACTGATGCTGAATTCAAAAAGAATCCGGTCATTACTGTCAAGGCTGATGAAACCGCAGTAACGCAGCATGCCCAGTTCCGGATTGGTTCAAGTGTGCTGGATAGTATTAATAGCAGTGCAAAAGATGCTGTGCTGATCCTGGAATCTGCGTCAGGCAAGCTTCAGCTGCCGGTCAATTCTTTGTCTTCCAGTAGTAAGACAGAAGGAGAGATTGTAATCACAATTGCCCAGGCGGCAAATGATTATAAGGTTAAGCTGGATAACCAGTTAAAGGGATCTTCCGCTGTAGTGCTGGGTAACCCCGTGGACTACGAGGTTAAGCTGACAGGCAGCGGTACGGATCAGATCCTGTCCGCATTCTCCGCTTATGTAAGCCATGGTATCAGCTTTAAGGTTGCCCAGGATACAAATGCTGTTTACAGCGGATTAACCTATGATCCGGTCACACAGGCCTTTGTTCCGGTGCCTACCACGTGGGAATGGAAGGATGGGGTTCTGCAGGTAACCATGAAGCGCAAAGGGAACTCTGTATATACTGTTGTTCAGAATCAGGTGCAATTTAAAGATTTAAGCAGCAGCAGTCCTTATAAAAACAGTATTTTGGCTCTGGCGAACCGCAATGTGATTAACGGCTACGGAGATGGCAGCTTCAAGGCGGAGGCAGTTGTCACACGTGCTGAATTTGCCGCAATGCTTAACCGCGCTTTGGGTATTCTGCCGAAGCAGCAGGCATCCAAAAGCTTCAAGGACGTCCAGTCCGGCGCCTGGTATGCTGTGCAAGTAAATGCTGCTGTTGATGCAGGACTGATTAACGGCTTCACGGACGGTACATTCCGTCCAAATCAGGAAATCAGCCATCAGGAGATGGTTGTTATGCTGGTCAATGCTTTACAATATAGCGGAACAAGCGTTAAGGGAAAAGCTGCTCAAGCAGCGTATCCTGCTAATCTGCCTGAATGGGTGAAGCCATACTATGTGCTCGCACAGGACAGCGGAATACTGCAGGCGGACAGCCCGTTCCAGTTCCAGACAGGCAAGAAAACAGAGCGTCAGGAGAGTGCAGTCCTGCTGTATCAGCTGATGAAGGTACTGAAGCTCACCAACGAATAATGAACAAGCCGAGGATGTTGATAGCAGTTACAGCATCTGAGGCATGAAGCGGTTAAAGAGTACCTTTAGGGGTGCTCTTTTTCTGTATTCCGGCCTGGCTAAGTGTTTTTTTCGGGTGAGAGGGTAAAAGAAGGGTATAGTAAAAAGGTGTACAACATTTCGCTGCTATAGTTAAACCAGTCCAGCCAAGGAGGTAATACAAAGTGAACCAGCATATTCCCGAAAAGGTTTTGAATGACGGTCTGAAAATACCCGCTATAGGCTTTGGTACGGCCTTTCTGAAAGGCGCAGATGGAGTGAAGGCAATGACCGGAGCCATTGAGGCCGGTTACCGGCTGATTGACTCGGCATTTAATTATGAGAATGAAGGGGCGGTCGGACAAGCTGTCCGTAAGAGCGGATTGCAGAGAGAAGAGCTGCGGATTACTTCGAAGCTTCCGGGACGGCACCATGCCTATAAGGAGGCACTTGAGACGATTGAGGAATCCTTATATAGAGCAGGCCTGGATTATTACGATCTGTACCTGATCCACTGGCCTAATCCGAAGACGGATAAGTATGTGGAGGCCTGGCAGGCGATGATCGAGGCGAAGAAGCGCGGGCATGTCCGTTCGATCGGGGTCTGCAATTTCCTGCCGGAGCATAACGAGCGTATTATAAAAGAAACCGGCGTAGCGCCGAGCATCAATCAGGTGGAGCTGCATCCGCTGTTCAATCAGGAGCTGCAGCGTGCAAAGGATGCCGGGCACGGTATAATAACGGAGTCCTGGAGCCCGCTTGGACGCGGCCACAGCATGCTGAAGAATGAACAGATTGCAGCCATTGCGGCTGCCCATGGCAAAACACCAACCCAGGCGATTCTGCGCTGGCATATCCAGCTGGGTGCGGTTCCGATCCCGCGGACCGGCTCGGCAGAGCATCAGAAGGAGAACCTTGAGATTTTTGATTTTGAGCTGTCAGAGCCTGAGATGAGCATCATCTCAGGCATGAGCAAACCGGACGGGCGGCTCTGGGAGCAGAACCCGGCCGAGTACGAAGAGATGTAAATCAGCTTCATAACAGAAAAAAGAGCACCCTGCGGGGTGCTTTTGTAGGTCATATACAATATGCTGCGAAACCCGGCTGAACCCGATGCAGAAAGAGCTGTAGCCGAACAAGAGTGCCGTCCCTGATGAACGGGGAAGGCACTCTTTACTGTAGTTCACGCGGCTTCGGGCTCCTCATCCGGCGCGGGGCTTTCTGCTGCCGGACAGCCTGTACCGGCCGGACTGCCGGAATACCGGTCATCTCCGGCAGGTGCTTCCAGTAGCGCTTCGGCATCATGGAGGCGCGCTGCCGGTCGTTCCGGCGCTGCTTGATGCCAATGGCATGATAAAAGCCCTGCCACAAGCTGCGGTAGGCAGCTTCGGTCTCATCCGGCTGCGGCGGTACCCATTCATCAAGCGGTACAATGGCGTGCCGGCCCGGCTGATGGATCAGCGCTACCCTGTGGGTGCGGTCGTAGATCATAAAGCTCTCACTCTGAAATCTGTCGCAGAAATGGTCCTCAATAACGGGCAGAATGTAGCTCTGCGGTTCTATGACCGCAGCCATGACAGGGCCGTATACGCTGAACCGGACGAAGCCAAGATAGTGATGGCCCTCGCGGCGGAGCAGCCGGACTGCCTTGTTCAGGGCGCAGACCGTATCATCAGCCAGCATGTTCATGACCGCACTGCCGTGGGTGAAGCCCAGATAAAGAAAATTCAGCAGCAGCATCTCTTTGTCCGCTGCAGCAGACCAGAAGCCGAGGCGGACCAGCTCCTGCGCTTCACGGGATATCTTCAGCGGAATGGAGCGCAGCACCCGGTCTGCCTTAATGCTGTCGGTCTCAATCCATTTGGATTCCAGCAGCAGTCCTTGTCCGCTGCCTTCTGAATGGATGGCCAGCGGGGTTTCCTTCCACTGGTAGCTCTCGAACACACAGCACAGCAGCCCTTCAAAGCTGCCGTCATAGGAATAAGCCAGGGTAGTCGTCTTAAACATGGCGTTTAGCCTCCGTAGCTGAAGGATGCGGCCCGCCCTGCTTCCGGCAGCGCGGCCAGATAGCTGTCGTCGAAGAAGGAGAGCTGCTCGATCTCCGGCTGCTGGAACTTGGCCAGCTCCTGCCCGGACATCAGCGAGCGGAGCAGCGTGTGCTCGCCAACCTTAAGTCCTTCCAGCGGCCGGCCTTTGCAGGTGATGAAGAACTGGGCGCGCTTGAGCACAACCCCGAGCTTCTTCAGCGCATGGAAATCGAGCGTTCCGGCCCGTCGGGCCTTGATAATCCGCTGGGCGCTTCTTACGCCGATGCCGGGTACGCGCAGCAGCATCTCATACGGAGCGCGGTTGACCTCCACCGGGAACTGCTCCCGGTGATTGATCGCCCAGCTGCATTTCGGATCGAGCAGCGGGTTGAAGTTGGGCGCGGCCTCGTCGAGCAGCTCCTTGGCCTCGAAGCCGTAGAAGCGCAGCAGCCAGTCCGCCTGATACAGCCGGTGCTCGCGCAGCAGCGGCGGCTTGGTATCCAGCGAAGGCAGCAGGGAGTCTTCAACTACCGGGGTATAGGCGGAATAGAAGATCCGCTTGAGCTTGTATTTCTTATACAGCCCCTCTGTAAGGTTCAGAATCTGGTAATCGGTATCCGGCGTGGCGCCGATGATCATCTGGGTGCTCTGGCCCGCAGGTGCGAAGCGCGGTGCATGTCTATATTTAACGAGCTCCGTACTGTTCTCGGTAATCTTGTTCTTAATCAGGTTCATCGGCTGCAGGATGGACTGCTTGCTCTTGTCCGGAGCCAGCCGGTGCAGGCTCTCCTGGGAGGGCAGCTCAATGTTGACGCTCATGCGGTCAGCGAGCATGCCCAGCCGGGACAGCAGGGCGTCATCTGCACCGGGAATGGCTTTTACATGAATGTAGCCGCGGAACTTATACTCATTGCGCAGCAGCTCAAGCGCGGCAATCAGCTGCTCGGTCGTATAGTCGGAGCTGCGCATAATACCGGAGCTGAGGAACAGCCCCTCTATATAATTGCGGCGGTAGAACTGCATGGTAATATCGGCGATCTCCTGCGGAGTAAAGGCAGCCCGCCGGATAGGGTTAGACTTACGGTTAATGCAATAGGCGCAGTCATAAATGCAGCCGTTGGTCATCAGTACCTTAAGCAGCGAAATGCAGCGTCCATCCGCGGCAAAGCTGTGGCAGATTCCAAAGCTGACCGCATTTCCGAGGCTTCCGGCCTGGCCGGAGCGCTTGGAGCCGCTTGAGGTGCAGGCGACATCATACTTGGCCGATTCCGTCAAAATTTCTAGCTTCTCCATCATATCCATCGGTACACACTCCTCCTGAAGAAAGTATATACCGAACAAATGTTCCTGTCAAAATCCAAATAATGACTCGCAAAAAGCCTGCGGCACAATTCTAACGGACTGAGCTGCCGTTATTTCCGGAATAACGGGGTTAATTATGCACATAAGAAGAGTCTAAAATGTAACCGCATTCCTGCTTATGCTATAATAGCAACTAACAGAGAGAAAATGAGCTTGATTACATTTAGAATGGGAGTGTTGCGGGAATGAGGAAATATAATATTTGGCGGCCGATTATGCTGATTCTGGTTGTCTTCGTGACGAGATCACTGGTAACTACAGTCTGCCTGTTGTTCGGCATGACAGAGGAGTCGGCTGGCAGCATTGCGATGATTGCGATGATTATTGCTGCGCTGATTATGTACAACCGGATGATGAAGGCGACCAGGCGCAAATAAAACGGTTTTATTAAGAATTATCAGCAAGCAAACCTCTCCTTTGAATAGGCTGGCAACAGTCTGGCCGGCTTCCGGATTATCTAAGAGGGGTTTCTTTTTTGTATGTTTGTCCGGGTAATCCTAAAAAGCGCCCCAAGCAGCCGTCTTACGGCTTACTTGCGGGCGTCTTTGTGCGGTTAACAGCGATACGGGATTATTGGTACCTGGAGTAGAGCAGCCAGATGAGCTCCCGGCGGCTGCTGACCCCGGCTTTGGCGAAGATCGACTTCAGATGATCCTGCACCGTGTAGGCGGAAATATGCAGAAGCTGCGCGAGCTCTTTGGTTGACCGCCCCATGGACAGCTGGCTGATAATCTCCTTCTCGCGGTCCGTGAAGCCGTAGGCTTCAGTAATCAGGGGCTGCAGATCAGCTGCCTTGGCTGCCGTAATGGATACGGCCAGCTGGACCAGACCGGACGGGCCTTCCAGTCTGCTGGCTGTGACGTTCATGAAGCGGCCATCCAGAGCGCGGAAGCGCAGCATTGCCGCCGAAGAGTTGCCGTTGGCGGGCTGCACTTCGTGCGGCAGTCCGTTAACGGCAGGCTGCTCCCCATCCGGCATACCCTCGGCTGGAATACCCCCGCCTGGCGAACTCCCGCCGAGCGCCCTAAGGCAGACCGCTCTGACCGGACCGGGCAGGCCGGGCTTCGGCTGCTGTTCCATCTGCTGCAGCTGCTCCAGCCAGTAGCGTCCTCCCGTATTAAGGCTTACCGGCTCCAGCCGGTCATCCAGGATAATAATTCCCTCCTCCGGCTGGACACCGGAGTCATTCTGAGAGGCCGGGCTTAGTGCCATAGCCTTCAGACGGCCGGCAATCAGCGGCGCGATGCTGCTGATTAGTTGCAGCTCCTCGGGCTGAAAGGGCTTATTCCCCTCTCTGCGGAACAGAATCAGGAAGCCCCAGCAGGCGCCTCCTGCCGTTAGCGCAGCCCGGAGCTCGTCTGCGAATCCCGCAGGCTGCAGCACCCCGCGGTAACGCCGGCTCAGCTCCGGCCGTCCGGCTGTGGCTTCCCGTAATGACCGCACAGGCGCGGCAGACCGGGCCAGCTCAGTGAACTTGTTATAGTCATCCTGCAAATATTCATTGTCGAGAAGAGAGCCGTGAATGGACTCCAGCCCCTGCTCGGTAACAGCGCCTGTAGTCAGTAAGGTGGACGGATCGACGGTTGTGCAGCAGGCGGCATCGAAGCCGAGAGCTGTTCTGATCCGCGTCAGCATAATTTCCCGGTACATAAGCGAAGACAGCTTCTGCTCCTGATCCAGCCCCTGCAGAAGTTTCGTTACTGCGGCAAATGCCTCTTTCATAGTCCGTTCCTTTCGTTGTATGTGAATGATTGTTACTGATCGACGCTATAAATCCCATAGATGTGGGATGGTCTGACACACCGGCAGTCCGGATAATAAAGAATAGTTCTAATTATAGCTGATCGGAGCAGATCATCAAACGGAGGAGATTCTATGAAGGACGGCAAGAACGGAACTGTTAATCCATGGGAGCAGGCGGACCCGGACCGGTACACGCGTAATATCAGCCGCAAAATACCCGGCTACCAGCTGCAGTATGAGCTGATAGATAAGCTGCTTACAGCCCTGCTGGATAAGCAGGAGCGTCCTGAACTGCTGGTCGTCGGCGCGGGCGGCGGCCAGGAGATCATTACACTGGGCGCAAGCCATCCGGACTGGCGGTTCTGCGGCCTGGATACGTCCGCCGGCATGCTGGAGGCTGCCGGCCAGCGGATTGCTGCGGCCGGACTTACAGACCGGGTGCACCTGCATCATGCGGACCTCTGCTCCTGGAGCAGCGGCGGGCAATATGATGCGGCAACCTGTATGCTGGTGCTGCATTTTGTACAGGGACGGGAGAGTAAGCTCGCTCTTCTGAAGGCTATTGCCGCCCGCCTGAAGCCCGGTGCCCCATTGTTTATCTCAGCCATTAATGGCGACCCTGCTTCACAGGCCTGGCAGCTGCAGATGGCCGGCTGGAAGGTGCATATGCTGCAGGGGGGTGTAGAGCTGAGCGACTGGGAGCAGTTCGCGGCTTCCTTCGGAGTGACTTCCCATCCGCTTCCGGCAGCGGAAATGGAGCTGCTGCTGAAGCAAGCCGGATTCACGCAGCTATCCGGCTTCTTCGGCTCTTTTCTAATTAATGGATGGACAGCAGTCAGGCAGCCCTGAGGTTCAGGGAGAATCTTGCATAGTATGGAGAAGCGGATTAATTACACATACGGGTATAAGGAGCACAACGGGATGAGGACAGAGATTGTTGTAATCGGCGGGTACGGCCATGTAGGAGGCCAGATCTGCACGCTGCTGAGTGAAAGATTTCCGGGAGCGGTCTATGCAGCGGGCCGCAATGCCGCGCGTGCGGAGCAGTTCAGCCAAAGCACCGGAGGACGGGTGAAGCCCATGCGGATCGATGCGGCTGAGGCCTTCCCTGCACAGCGGCTGCGTAAGGTGAAGCTTATCGTGATGTGTCTGGACCAGCAGGATACCTCCTTTGCTGAGGCCTGCCTCCGGGAGGGGATTCATTACATTGATATTACCGCAAATATTGAATTTTTCCGGCAAATGGCGCAGCTTAACCCGGGCAGCAGCTATACTGCTGCTGCAGTTATGAGCGTCGGGCTGGCGCCCGGGCTGACGAACTTGCTGGCGGGCGAAGCCGTCCGTTCCATGGATGAGGTGACGCAGCTGGATATCGGCAT
Organism: Paenibacillus camerounensis; assembly: GCF_000723885.1. Taxonomy (GTDB): domain Bacteria; phylum Bacillota; class Bacilli; order Paenibacillales; family Paenibacillaceae; genus Paenibacillus_AQ; species Paenibacillus_AQ camerounensis. The sequence goes on along the minus strand of NZ_CCDG010000070.1, from coordinate 11,022 downwards.
TCTGCTGGGGCTCGGTGACAGCCACGGACAGGCAGCCATTGAATGGACGGTGGACAATCTGTCAGCACAGTTTGAGGTGATGCAGAAAGGCCGGAACACCAGGGTGGACAGCTATACGGACGGCCTGCTGACGGATTGGGGCGCGGATCTCGGCCGCCGCAGGGCTTACCGCTTCCCGTTCGCGGACCAGCAGACATTGGCCCGGACCCTGGGTATCCCGACTGTCTCAACCAGGCTTTGCTTTGATTCAAGAGCCGCCACGGCAGGCATTGCGCTGCTGCAGAAGCTCGGGGCACTCCGGTTGCTGAAGGGCAGGCGGCTGCGGAAGCTCGCTATAGCCTCATTCGGGCGCGTCCGCTGGGGTACAGAGCGTTATGCTGTCAAGATAGAGGCCGCCGGCTTGAAGGACGGAGCTGCGGCCCGCTCCGAATATGTTATTCAGGGACTGAAGGAAGCGGAAATTACCGCCCGCGTGGCTGCTGTTGTGGCCGCAGCGATCTATCAGGAGGGGCATAACAAGCCGGGGATTCATCATCTGGAGCAGCTCTTCCGGCTGAGCCTTGCGCCGGACCACCTCTCGCTTCAGCTGCTGGACCAGGAGCCTGAAGCCGGCAGTTCCGGCATCATTAGCGGGATCAGCAGCTGGAGCAGGCTTACTTAAACAGGGCTGCTGGCAGACAGCTGACGCAGCTCTACTCTTATTTATTCCGGCCGTGCTCATGTTTGGCCGGACAAGACTGCGGTATAATTATTTATCTGCCTTTCGGGTCCTGCAGGACTGGAAAGGCTGTTTTTTTTTGCAGAAAACGTTATTAAATTAGCTCAAACCTTTGATTCTTGTAAGGGTATTCTTTATAGTAGGGTTAGAGTCTGCCAGAGATATAGATATGATAAACGGGAGGAAGCACACTTGAGCACAGATAAGATTGGCGTTCCATTAGAGGGCTTTGCTGAATTCAGCAGAATAGTGGCTGCAGAAGGTGCAGTTTTGCTGAAAAATGAAGGAAATGTACTGCCGCTCCGTGAAAACGAAACCGCTTCAGTTTTTGGCAGAACCCAGGTGAATTACTACCGCAGCGGTACGGGTTCCGGCGGCAGCGTGAATGTGGCATATACAACTAATCTGCTGGACGGGCTGCGCAGCAAACAGAATATTAAGGTCAATGAAGAGCTGGCGGCTATATATGAAGAGTGGATTCAGCAGAATCCGTTCGACAACGGCGGAGGCGGCTGGGCAGCTGAGCCTTGGCATCAGAAGGAGATGCCGCTGACCGATGAGCTGGTGAAGCAGGCCAGAAGCCGGTCAGACAAGGCTATCGTTGTTATCGGGCGCACAGCCGGAGAAGATCAGGACAATGCCGATGCGGCGGGAAGCTACCAGCTGACCGCAGATGAGAAGACGATGCTGAAGCAGGTTACAGCCACCTTTGAGCAGACGGTTGTTGTGCTGAACGTATCGAATATTATTGATATGAGCTGGCTGAACGACCAGAGCCATGTCAACCCGGTTGCCGGTGTGCTCTACTCCTGGCAGGGCGGAATGGAAGGCGGTAATGCGATTGCCGATGTGCTGGTTGGAGAGGTTACGCCTAGCGGCAAACTGACTGATACCATTGCTTATTCCATTGATGATTATCCGTCGACAGTCAACTATGGTAATGAGTTTAAGAATATATACCAGGAAGATATCTATGTGGGCTACCGGTATTTCGAGACGTTTTGTCCGGACAAGGTCCAGTTTGAATTCGGCTACGGGCTGTCCTATACCACGTTTAGTGTAGAGCCGGGTGAAGCTAGGCTGTTTACCAAGGACGAGAAGACCTATGCATGGATTGACGTAACCGTAACCAATACAGGCAGTACCTATGCCGGAAAAGAAGTTGTACAGGCTTACTACGAAGCGCCGCAGGGCAAGCTGGGCCAGCCGGTTAAAGCGCTGGCAGCCTTCGCAAAGACCGGAGTGCTGTATCCGGGTGAATCGGAGACCATTGCACTGGGCTTCGAGCTGCAGACTATGGCTTCTTATGATGACGCCGGTGTAACAGGGCATCCATCCGCTTATGTGCTGGAAGCAGGAACGTACCGTCTATATGCGGGAACCAGCGTGAGGAACGCTCAGGCGATCGCTTTTGAAGGACAAGAAGGCTATATCGTGGAAGCGCTCGAAGTAGTGGAGCAGCTGCAGGAGGCGCTGGCACCTTCAGAGAGCTTCACCAGAATCGTGCCGGGCACCCGCCGGGCAGACGGTTCGTATGAACTGACTTACGTTGAAGCGCCGAAGCGGAAGATTGATCTGGCCGGGCGGATAGAGCAGAACCTGCCGCAAAGTCTGGAGCAGACCGGCGACCGGGGCTATAAGCTGCGCGATGTGCAGGAGGGCAAGGTCAGCCTGGCGGCGTTCATTGCCCAGCTCAGTGATGAGGATCTGGCGGCACTGGTTAGAGGGGAAGGGATGAGCAGCCCGCTTGTTACGCCGGGAACGGCTTCGGCCTTTGGCGGGGTAACGGATTCACTGTACAGCTACGGTATTCCGGTAGCTTGTACGTCAGACGGCCCGTCCGGCATCCGGATGGACAGCGGACAGAAGGCGACCCAGGTCGCCATCGGAACACTGCTTGCGGCAACCTGGAATGCGGATCTGGTAGAAGAGCTGTATGTAATGGAAGGTCAGGAGCTGCTGCGTAACAACATTGACACGCTGCTGGGTCCAGGCCTCAACATCCGCCGCAGTCCGCTGAATGGGCGCAACTTCGAGTATTTCTCTGAAGATCCGCTGGTCTCCGGCGTGTTCGCCGCAGCCTGCACACGCGGGATACGCAAGGGCGGATCGAGTGCGACGCTGAAGCATTTTGCCTGCAATAACCAGGAAAAATACCGCAGCAAGGTTGATGCGGTTGTATCAGAGCGCGCTCTGCGCGAGATATACCTGAAGGGCTTTGAGATTGCGGTCAAGGAGGGCGGGGCGAACTCGATTATGACCTCCTATAACCCGGTCAACGGACATTGGGCAGCCTCCAATTATGACCTGAACACAACAATTCTCCGCGGCGAGTGGGGCTTCAGGGGCATCGTGATGACCGACTGGTGGGCGGTGATGAACGATTGTGCGGAGGGCGGGCCGGCAGACCGCAAGCTGACCAACTGGATGGTCCGTGCCCAGAATGACCTGTATATGGTTGTCAGCAACTTCGGTGCGGAAACTAATGCTTACGGAGACAATACTATCGAAGCGCTGGCGAACGGCACGCTGACCCGCGGAGAGCTGCAGCGCAGCGCGGTTAACATTCTGGAGTTCATCCTGCAGGCGCCGGTCTCTTCCAGGGAGCAGGTCATTGAAGAGGCAGTGGAATCCTTTACCGCCAATCCGTCGCTGGCAGCAGAACAGGCGCAGGCCTTGTCCGCACAAGGACAGGTCACACTGGCTGGAGAAGCCAAGGTAGTGCTGAACGTAGAGCAGGCCGGAGTGTACCGGCTGTTCGCCCGCGTGAAGTCTCCGGATACCGAGCTGGCGCAGAGCGCCTGCAATCTGAACCTGAACGGACGGACCGTTACAACCGTCCAGACCAACGGGACCGAAGGCCGCCTGATTCAGCTGAAGCTGGTTAAGGCGCAGCTGGAAGCAGGGCTCTATGAGCTGACGCTTGAGCACGTGAAGCCGGGAATGCAGGTGGAATCAGTCGAATTTAAACAGGTGTAGGATAAGGCCGCAGCGCCTTCTCAGGCATAATAGCAGCAGGCACTCGGGCGGAAGCCGAGTGCCTGCTGCTATTTTTGGTTAATATAGAAGTAAGCAACTATCCGGCTCCCGGTTCCGTCTTAGATATACAGCTGCTTAGAATCTGGCAACCTGACTACAACTTAAAGGGAGATGAATGCAACATGAAAAAAGCAATCCTTCTAACAACAATAATGTGCAGCCTTGCTCTGGCCGGCTGCGGTAATAACGCACAGCAGAATACCAATTCGGCCGGCTCTGAACCGGCTGCACAGGAGACAGCTGCGCCGGCAGCAACGGCTCCGGTAACTGCTGCACCGGAAGAAACGGCAGCTGCGGCAACGACAGCCCCGGCGGCTACACCTGCCGCTGAACAGACGCCTGCGGCTTCCTCTGTTAAACAAAAATATCTGGATAAGCTGGATGCTGTGGAAGCGGGGCTCAGCGATCTGAAGGAGCAATATGATTCCGGAGTAACGGCCTCCATGACCGAGGCTGCCACTAAGGAATACGAGCGTTGGGATAAGGCTTTGAATGAGGTTTACACTGCGCTCAAGAGCGTGCTCTCCGAGAGTGAAATGGACGGCCTCAAGGAGAAGCAGCTGGAATGGATCACCTACCGGGATAAAACAGCGGAGGAAGCAGCAGCTAAATATGAAGGCGGCACGATGCAGCCGCTGGAATATGTGGCTGTGCTGGCAAGCACCACGAAGGACAGAAGCTATGAGCTGGTCAATACGTACATGAAGTAAGACTGCTGCTCATTCAGAAAAAGACACCTTGAGGGTGTCTTTTTTTTGAGATATAAGCATTCAAAAATTTCGCGCGATAAATGATTCTTCTGCTTGTGTTGTCCGGTTATCGTTCATTTGGTTATTGCTGCAGCATTTGCAGAAGCTCCGGCAGCTGGCGGGCGGCCGGAAGTAAGCAGTGCTGTGCCCCAGGCCAGCTTGACGGCAATATCCGCATAAACGAGGGTGTGAAAGGACAGCTCCGGCCAGACCATTCCAGCCATATATCCTAGCGAGAACACAGGCATGGAGATCAGCTGCGTTCCGCTTAAGGGAACAGGGATTTCTTATAGAAAAGAGAAGCGCAGGTGTGCGCCTCTCCTTTCTGGGGTTGTGTCCGCCTGCGGCGGTTATTCCTTATTCATTAAGCCCTGCAGACCGGTCATAAACGGCCGGATCTGCTTAATCATGCCGTAGCCCATCTTCATAACCGGCATCGCCCTGCGGACCATGCCGAAGAAGCGCAAGCCCCCGCCCAGCAGTCCGCCCATTCCGCCGCCCATCAGCCCGCCGAGTCCTGCAGCTCCGCCGCCTGCTCCGCCCAGACCGCCCAGCAGCGGCCCGAGCAGCGGCATAAATGCGGATACCTCCGCCTGCCTGGTACGGGCAGTGGAGGCTCTTCCCGCTTTTTTGCGGGCGCGCGGTGCGACGGAGAGGACCACCGCTTCTTTTTCATAACCGGTTATCCATCCCACATACGTCCGTCCGTCATGCAGCGTAATGCAGACCCTGCGGCCCTTTAACTGCTTGGCCTGCCTGCGCACCTTTGCCGAATTTCCCATCAAGGATCACCTCGCCTTCCTGTTTACTACTATAGTACACAGGGATTTGGATACGGCTTGTGCGGATGTGTATACGCCTGCAAGCTTTTTTGCAGGGAGTCGGCTATGCGGTATATCATCGTCAGCAAATAACAGTTGAGAAATGGGCGCAGGATAGAGTAGTATAGCATTATAGTACTTATTTATATGAATTGATTTATATTAATATTAAATAAAAGGTTGGGAGAATCCGCAATGACAAATTTTCGTGATCAGCTTATTGCCCATTATAAGTTCGATAACACAGCAAATGCCGGTAAAGACAGCTCAGGACATGAACGGGAAGGCACGGCTTCCGGCAAAAGTGTACCAGTGGTATGCGAGGTGGCGGGAAGGACTGCTGCCAGCTTCGCGGGCGGGCCAAGCGGTACTTCCTATATTCAGCTGCCTGCGGGCCTGCTTACAGATGTAAGCGACAACAACGGCCTGACGGTATCTGCCTGGGTGAATTTCAGCAAGGGGACGAATGTATGGGAGCGCATCTTTGATTTTGGCAAAAGCGAAGCCGGGCCGTATCTGTTCCTGACCCGGGGCTTACGCGGTACGCTTACGGCCGGAGGCGACCTGTCGGCTGATCCGGGGAGAGGCTTTGCGAACGGGGAGTGGATTCATTTTGCCCTGTCCATTACCGGAACACAGGGCGGAACGCTGAGCAGCGCCGGTCCGGTGGTCTATGTGAACGGTGAGGTGGCGGCCGACGGCTCCATCAGCCAGACGGCAAGCGGCAATTACGCCCAGCTGCGTAAATGGTTTGCTACCTTTACCGATCCGGATAACTACAGCAGGAACTATATCGGACGTTCGCAGTATACGGTGGATTCTGATTTTGCCGGGGCGTTGTCCGATCTGCGGATCTACGCAGCCGGCCTGTCGGCGGATGAAGTCATTGAGGTGATGTGCGAGTCGCTGACGGATGACGAGATCGTGCAGCTGGCAGCAGACAAATATTTATCACTGCCGACTGCCATTGTTACGCAGGATCTGTCCTTGCCGGCAGCGCTGATGGGCGGAAACGTAGAGGTGGCCTGGACCTCGGACAAGCCTGAGGTTCTGTCTGAACAGGGCGCAATCCGGCAGCTGGACAGCGCTGAAGCGGTAACGCTAACGGCGGTGCTGAGCAAAGGCACTGTATCCGCCCGCAAAAGCTTTGAGCTCTCCGTGCTGCCGGAGCATCTGCCCCCGTACACGCTGACGATCCACGGTGACCGTGAGGTGCTGGATGTCAGTGAGGTGATGTACGGATTATTTTATGAGGATATCAACAATGCGGCTGACGGAGGCATTTATGCAGAGCTGGTGCAGAACCGTTCGTTTGAGTCTTTTGCTTTTGATACATACTCACAGGTCTCCGGCGAATGCGGCTGCTCAACCGGAAGGAACCGTGAGCCGCTGTTCGCCTGGTCTGGAGATACGGACAAAATGGCACCACAGCAGCAGGGCGGCTTAAATGAATTTTTTGGCCTTACCGATCAGGATGTGAACGCCACATATGTGACAGTAGCTGACGGAGCGGTCATCCGTAACCGCGGCTTTGCCGACTCGAACGGGTATTGTGCCATGGCGGTTAAGCAGGGCGGAAGGTACGATTTTACCGTCTGGGCCAAGTCGGAGGCTGGCGGGACGATTGTGCTGCAGCTGCAGGATGCCGAGGGAAGGCCGGTCAGTGATGAGGTTAGTGTAACGGTGGAAGGCGGGAGCACCTGGAAGAAGTATGGAGTCCGGCCGGAAGTTGTGCTGACAGGAACAGCTACTGTATTAGCTCAGCTGGAGCTGGTCTTCAGCGGTCAGATTTCCATTGATATGGTCTCGCTAATGCCGCGTGAGGTATGGGGGGCCGGGAAAGAAGAACGCTCGCAGACGGCTCATGCCAATTACTTGGGTAACCCTAACTACCGGCTGAGAAAAGACCTCGTGAACGCGCTCGCGGACATGCATCCCAAATTCCTGCGCTTTCCGGGCGGCTGTATTTCCGAGGGCTCCTTCATCTGGGATAATGTCTATGACTGGAAAGATTCCGTCGGCAGCGTGGAGCTGCGTAAGGAGAATTTTAACGTCTGGGGCTACATGATGACTATGGGCCTTGGCTATATGGAATATTTTCAGCTGGCTGAGGATCTGAATGCGGTTCCGCTTCCGGTTATGGCTTGCGGTGTGCTCTGTCAGGCCCGGTCAGACTACGCCCATCCGGCCGGCGGGGAGCTGCGTGACTATTATATTAAGAACTTTACCGATCTGATCGACTTTGCGCTCAGCATGGATTTTGAGCAGAACGAATGGGCTGAAATGCGGAGAACGATGGGGCATGAGGCACCGTTTGACCTGCGTTATCTGGGCGTCGGGAATGAGAACTGGGGCACGGAGTTTTTTGCTAACTTTGAGGTGTTCAAGGCGGCTATTGATGCGTATATGGAGCAGCATTATCCGGGCTATGAGCTGCATATTATTTCGACAGTCGGCGCCCAGGCGGACGATGATGCCTATCAGCAGGGATGGAAATTCCTCAGCGGCAATCTGCACGGCACGGCGGAGGTGGCTTTTGCCGACGGCCATAATGTTATCGAAGAAACGGTGACCTGGTACCGGAATCAGCCGGACTACATGGATACCATTGCGGATGAGCATTACTACCGTTCCAATGAATATCTGCTTAAGAACGCGGACCGTTACAACTATTACTACCGGGCGTATCAGGCGGACGGCAGCATAGACTGGACAGCAACCTCTAAGGTATTCGTTGGGGAATATGCTTCCACGGATAAAAACACCCTGGCCGGCGCTGTTGCCGAAGCCGCAGTAATGACCGGATTCGAGAATAATGCTGACGTTGTGCGGCTGGCCGCCTACGCCCCGCTGTTCAACAAAGTGCTGACCGACGGAACCTACCGCTGGACCCCGGACTGTATCTGGTTTGACGATGAGACCGTCTGGTTCACGCCGAACTATTATGTGCAGCAGCTGTACGCCAGATATCTGGGCACTAAGGTGCTTGCGACCTCTTTCTCTGCGTATGCGAAGGGCAAACCGTCTTCACTCATTCCGCATGGCGGGATCGAGCTTGCTGCGGGCAGCGCGGATATTCTGGTAAAAGAGGCCAAGGTAACCTCGAATAAGGACGGAAGGGTGCTGCTGGAGCAGGACTTCACCGGGGAGCTTCATCCCGGCTGGCAGATTATCCCCGGTTCGGCGGAGCATGTAGTGCCGGGCGGCGAAGGTCTGCTGCTGAAGGGGCAGAGCAGCGGCCGCAGCGGGCTCTATTTCCTGGATGACAGCTGGACAGATTATACTGTAGAGGTTAAGGCATCCCGGAGACAAGGTGAAGACGGCTTCTATGTCGGTGTGGGTTTAACAGATATTGCTGCGGAGACAAAGAATGTTCTGGAGTATGCTGTCGGCTACGGCGGAAACGCTACGGGTCTTAAGGTGTTCAAGCAGGGCGTAGAGGCGTACACGCTTGGCGATTACTCCTCCAGCACGGCAGCTGGAAATTTGCGGGCGGCATGCTATGAAGAGATTGAGAACAACACAGACTACACGATTACAGTGAACTACGGCGGCGCGGACGGCAGCAGGCTGAGCTGTTCGTACACAGACGGGCAGACAGGCAGCAGAGTGCTGGATTACAAGCTGGAGGCCTACAACAGCGAGGTGTTCAACTCGGTAACTAAAGATGCGGAGCATGTGTATGTGAAGCTGGTCAACCCGGATGCCGTGGCAAAAGCGACCGCACTGCAGCTGCAGAATCTGAACGTAAAAGCAGCGGCGAAGCTGATTACCCTGACCGGCGATGCCGCGCTGGTTCATGTACCTAATGTGAATCAGAAGAATAATGAGCGGATCGTGCCTCAGGAGCGGCAGCTCACCATAGACGGCAATCCGGTGGTCCTGAAGCTGCCGGCGAACTCGGTCAGTGTGCTGGTGCTGGATCTGGAAATATAGCCGGTTAAGGGCAGGCTGATTGTTGTAATGATTGTGCAGCAGCCCAACTGATGGCGGCGGCGTACAGAGCCTAACTGCAACTCAAGTCAAATCTGCGTAATCTGCCTTTGCTATGCTTCATAGTGAAAGGAGAGAGGCACCGATGTACGAATGGAACGAAATGGTCCAGCTGATGATTGACTGGATCGACAGGGATCTTACGGACGCGCCTACGCTGCTGCGGATGTCGGAGCAGCTTGGCTATTCGCCGTATTACTGCACCAGGCAGTTTCACACGCTGACCGGAATGACGGTGCGGGACTATATCCGGCTGCGGCGGATCAGCCGTGCCGCCCTGGAGCTCCGCGATACGGATGACCGCATTCTGGATATAGCCGTAAAGTACGGATTTTCTTCGCAGGAGGCGTTCTCACGGGCGTTTATGAAGGCTTTTAAGCTGACGCCCGGAGCGTATCGTACAGCCCGCAGCCCCATTCCGCTCGCCATTCGTGCCGAGGTCTTCTCTCCTTATCACTATCTGATGAAGGAGCGTAACAAGATGAGAGAGGTTCATCTGCAGCCGGCGGAGATTAAGCTTGAGTTCATACCGGCCCATAAGTTTATCGGCATCCGTGATCCGGGTTCAATCAATTACGGAGGTTTCTGGAAGAACGGGCATGATTGTGATGAGGTGTCGGGCACACTGGAGAGCATGTCACACCATACGCTGGAGGGGCAGCTTGGACAGACCGCCGGCTGGTTCTACGAGAACGGGCAAAAGGGCTATCTGTACGGAATCCCGGTACCGGCTGACTATACCGGTGAGATCCCGGAGGGAATGGAGTGCCGGGAGATTCCGGCTTCGGAGTATCTGGTCTTTTTCCACCCGCCGTTTGATTATCTGCAGGATAACGGTGCAGTCATGCGCACGGTCGAGGAGGTAGCCTGGAACTATGATCCGAAGCAGATGGGTTACGTCTGGGATGAGGAAGAGAAGCAGGATTACCAGCGCCATTTTCCGGAGGGCTACGGCTATGCCGTGCTGCGGCCGGTGAAGAAGCTTGGGCTGGAGTGAAATGGGTTGAATAGATAGAAGCCGCCCTTTGGGCGGCTTTTGCTATTGGTGCGGGGGAGGAAGAGCTTTGATTCTGCCTAAGGCGGTCTGGCGGCTGAAAGGAAGGTCAAAAGTGCCTCTGATCCCGCCGAAAGTGGCCTGGCGGGCGGAATGAAAGGCAAAAGTGCCTCTGATTCCGCCTTAAGTGGGCTGGCGGGCGGAATGAAAGGCACAAATGCCTCTGATTCCGCCGAAAGTGGGCTGGCGGGCGGAATGAAAGGCAAAAATGCCTCTGATCCCGCCGAAAGTGGACCGGCGGGCGGAATGAAGGTCAAAAGTACCTCTGATCCCGCCGAAAGTGGCCTGGCGGGCGGAATGAAAGGCACAAATGCCTCTGATTCCGCCGAAAGTGGGCTGGCGGGCGGAATGAAAGGCACAAATGCCTCTGATTCCGCCGAAAGTGGGCTGGCGGGCGGAATGAAAGGCACAAATGCCTCTGATCCCGCCGAAAGTGGGCTGACGGGCAGAATGAAGAGCACAAATGCCACTAATTCCGCCGAAAGTGGCCTGGCGGGCGGAATGAAGAACACAAATGCCTCTGATTTCGCCAAATGTAGGCTGGCGGGCGGAATGAAGAGCAAAAATGCCTTTGATTCCGCCAAAAGTGGATCGGCGGGCGGAATGAAGAGCACAAATGCCTCTGATTCCGCCGAAAGTGGACCGGCG
>NZ_CCDG010000069.1 GCF_000723885.1 Paenibacillus camerounensis | reverse complement strand
CTCCAATTAGGTTTTTCCGGGCAATCACTTCACCCGAATCACTCCGAGGAAATAACCATCCGAAAACTATCGAAAAGAGCGAATGCTCATTTTGAAACATCTGACGAGAATTTGCATTCTCTACTTTTGGATTTCACCGAAGCGATCTCCAGATACTCACTCGTTGTTCAGTTTTCAAAGATCAAGCTCGTCATTGCCTTCGATGTTCTCGTCAGCAGCAACTCTTATACTATATCACAACCGCTCGTTCGTTGCAAGCTCTTTTTTTAATTTCTTTTTTCGAGCTTAGCTTCGACGCTTTTCAGCGTTTCGCGGCCAGAAATATAATATACCATGCTGAGAGAAACTATGCAAGTATTTTTTTGATTTTATTTTAAGGCCAGATCATTAGCTTATAGCCAGCAACCTTTTGTCCCCTGCAGCGTCAATAACTGCATCAATTAACGTATGGATAATTACACCAATGAAGATGGGGTGATCACCATTAAAACGCTGCATGATCTCTAGCTTCCCATAAGGAGGTTAGAGTATATGAGCAGAAGCGTGAAAAAGCAGCCGGTATGTAATGATGCTACAACCCCCGGAACGATCTGGGCAAAGCGCCAGGCAGCCAAGGCTGTACGCCGTTATCATTCTGGAGTCTCAGACGGCAAATGGTACAGAAAGCTGTATTGCTCCTGGAATATCTGTGATTACAGTTCGTATCAGACCAAGCAGCAGGCTATAAAGGAATGGGAAACCGCAGACTGGAGAAGACACCGTTGTCCCACGCTTGCCGGGGCCATTCAAGACTGGCACAGGTATTATAGAAGAAAGTAAGTAAACAGCCCTCCGGCAGGGAAGCGCCGGGGGGCTGTTTTGACCGCCTCCCTTACCTGCTCGCCAGCTTCATGTTCCCCATAAACTGCCAAGATCAGCATTTCAACCGTCATCCGCCCCTGTTACAATTAGAAGTACATTCCCAGATTCGGAGGAGAGCCATGGCCAGAGAAAGCTTTGATAAGGAAATCCAGTTCCTGCGCATGCTTGTATTGACAAGCGGGGCTTACAGCCGCCAGCAATTCGCCGAGCGTCTCGGCATCTCGGTACATACCTTTGACAAAACCGTAAAAAAACTAAAGGAAGTCGTCCAGACCATACAGGTTGAGCCGCCTGAAGATCAGGACAAGGCTTTTATTGATACCTTCAGATTCAATTACTATGATTCCGCCGAACCGGCTCTGCTGTTTCTCTTCCGGGCCAAGTCGCTGAAGGAATCGGAATCGCTGCGTCTCTCCCGCATCCTTGCCGGCTTAAACGAACGGCCGCTGACAATCAAAGAGCTGCTCGAGGTATGCTGCAGCGGTGAAGAGCAGGAGGAGATTTGGCCTGATGAGAAAACACTGCGCGGGGACCTGAGGTATCTTGAGGAAGTCGGAGTCATTGCGAAGCAGCCCGGACCCCGGCCATACCGCTACCGGCTGTATGATGACCTCATCCGCCAGCTGTCCGGCGACGAGCTATGTGAGCTGTTCGATTTCGTAGATGTAATGGCGAATACGCAGGTCCCTTCCGTTCAAGGCTATCTGTTGCGGGACAGCCTCAAAAAGCAGCTCAACCGCCGGAGCCTGGCGGATGCGGCAGCTGATCCTTTTTTATATAAATATCATTATTATTCGCGAATTCTTGATGAAGCCCACCTCTACCCTCTATTATCGGCAATCAGGGAGCGGCGCAAGGTACAGTTTCTATACTTTTCTCCAAAGGAAGGCAAGAATTACTCAGCCAGGCCGACCAATCCATTGTTTGAGCGGGAAACAGAGGGCCGGCTGGAGAAGATGCTGCCGCTCAAGATCGTCTATGATCATCAATATGGAAGATGGTATCTGCTGGCATGCGATAAACGCAAGGGAGTCCGTAAATACAGGCTGGAGGGCATTACCCAGATTGCAGAGGCCGAAGCCGTAGCTGAAGATCTGTTTCAGGCTGAGAAAAAGCGGCTGGACGGTATGCTGGCTCTGAGCTGGATGATTGACACGGGCAAACCGGTGACCATCCGCGCCAGATTTCTTAACCCGGTTGCGGGCGGCGGGAAGAACTTTGTCAAGGAACGGGTACTCCTGCAGGGGCAATGGGGCGTAATCACCGGGGAGGACGAGCACTCTTTTATCTATGAGATTAACGTTAACGGATATACCGAGATCAAGCCATGGCTGCGGAGCTTTGGTTCAAGCTGTGAAATTCTCGAGCCCCTGCAGCTGCGGCAGGAGATGATCCAGGAATGGAAGGAGCTGCTGGCTTACTATGAATCCGTTTGAAAAGATTTTTAATTACAGGGTCCTATCCAGGCTGGGTGAATCCGGCGCCTTCCTCTCTACTGCCCACGAGCGCGCATGGCTGAAGCTGATGCTGGACCACCCTTCATCCGCCGACGCCTTCTCAGGCCCCACCCTTGACAAGCTTCGCACTCTCCTGTATCAGGACGAAGCGCTCCCCCTGCACGATCACCTGATTCACAAAGCCGCAAGCAGGGAACGGCAGGTGTTTCATCCGCTTCTGAAGACATTACGGCATTGCATACAGCACAAGCACGGGGTACGGCTGACTTTTCTCCTGAAGGACGGCATGATCAGCCCCAAGCAATCCGGCCTGCCTTACCGCCTGGAGTATTCTATGGTCAAACGGGAATGGTATCTGCTCTGGTACAGCTGGAAGCGGCATGATTTGCTCAGCGTCCGCCTGTCCAAAATCGCCTCTGTCTCCGAAGTACCCGTTCAGGAAGAGGCCTGTGCTTCAGCCTTAGCTGAAATCGGCGATCTTCTGGAGAGCCGGAAGCAGCGTGCCGTGATTGAGGTGCAGCCGGAATATAACCGGGAGCTGTCGCGCATCCTGTACGCTTTTTCCTGCTTTGAGAAGGAGGTTCATTATGACGAGCTGTCCGGTATCTATTCCGTCGCCTTGACCTACCTTGGAAACGAAGGTGAGTATGTGCTGTCAAAGCTCCGTTTTCTGGGCAAAAGAGTGCGTGTGACTGAGGGGGCTGTACTCAAAAAGCGGATGCGTGACTCAGCTATGAAAGCACTGGCCCAGTACGGGGCATTGGAGCCGCCGGCGGAATAAGCTTCCGCTCCATGCATCAGCCCTTTGGGGAAAGGGCATAGTAAAGTCAGTTCTGACCAGGCTATGCTTAATTTCGCTTAGGAGGCTGACAAGTATGAATACACATGAATTTGTAACCAAGTTTCAGGAGAATCAGCGCAAGGCGGAGAAGAATAAACGCAGGGGTCAAGGCTCTCCGCAGGCCCGATTAGCCAATAAAACACACAGCACCAATAAGTAGAGGCTGGTGTACAGGCTGGCCGTTATATTCTGCAAAAAAGCAGCAGCCGTTTCTGTATGTACAGAGCCGGCTGCTGCTTTCTCTTTTTATATGGATAAGGGTTAGTGAATGAATTTATTTGGCCTGTTTGGCAACGTTCACGGCTACCTTCTCCAGCTTCGCTTTGCTGAGCGACTGATCCGGGGAGCTGATGGTTACATAACGGTCATCCAGCTTGAAGGTCAGCATCGGAATATCGGATGGTGTATACCACTTGGCGCTTGTTCCATTGGACAGCTTCACTGTCGTTCCATCGTAATCGTAGGAGTAGTCACGCGGCGAAATGTTAACACGCATGTGCTTGAACAGGAAGGATACGCCGTCCTCACCGCCGCCGACACTTACAAAGCTGTCTCCGCTGATCATCTGGGCCGGGGCATAGGCTGTTTCGAAGCCCTGGTAGTTCGCGAAAGCTTTGGTAATCTGCTCTTTCTGTGCTGTGCTGTAGTTCACAGCCGCCAGTGTAACGGTTGCTCCGCTATCAGGCGTCCCTGTTCCGGCGGAAGTACCCAGCACGACCTGGTTGGCGGAGGCGTCAAAGGTTACGGGAACCTTCAAGGCGTCGGCCAATGCGCGCACCGGCAGATAGGTTGTGTTGTTATAAGTGATTGGAGCCAGTGTCTTACCGTTGCCGTCAACAGGGGTATAAGCAGCTCCGTTAACTTTGAACCCGATGCTGTGATTCAGATAAGCGCTAATCTTCTGCAGATTCGTTCCTGCGTAGACACCGGCCGAGCCTGTAACAGCCATTCCGAACACCATAGTTGCTATAATCATTTTTTTGCTTTTCATTGAATATCGTCTCCTTAGTGGTTAGTTTAGTGTTTGTGTTGTTCTTTGCTATGAACTCATTTAATCATGAACTTGTTTCGAACTTGTATCCGGATTGTAAAGAAGGATTTCAAAGCTGCTGAAGCCAGTCTATTTATATACCTTGGAATAGAGAATCTCCCTGTATTGCTGAAATTCCGCCGCTTGAAGCGGACGCGGATAGGTCATAATGCGCAGCGGCAGATCCTGCTGGCCGGGGCGCAGCGGAGGCTGGACATAATCGAATGGATTCAGGTGAAAACCAAGCCGCTCATAAAATCCGATCCGGCGCCGCTCCAGCTCACCGTCCGGCGGCTCCACCTCCAGCAGCACGGGCGTCTCCGAGCGGGCAAGATAACTGTTCATCAAGAGCTTGCCCGTGCCGCCGCCGCGAATATTAGGGCTAACGGCAATGTGCTCAACAAAACGCAGCTCGGGGAACTCCCATGCCGCCAAAAAAGCGATGATCCGGCCCCCCGCATCCTGTCTGGTACTGATCCGGTAATGAGGATTGTCCAGCAGCGCCTTCTGGCTGCCATAGGTTCTGAATTCACTTTCGGGAAAAGAATCCTCCATAATAGAAAAGATTTCATCGAATTGTGCAGGCTTCATATCTATCTCGCTTTCCGGCAAGTCTGTAACGATTCACCCTGTTTATTATTTTCTCTATAACTATAGTAACCAAAATTTCACTAAAGATAATGAAACTGATTAGCACCTGGTCCTAATAAAACATGGTATACTAGAGGACAGCTGCAACTATCACGTTAATTTAGGAGATGTTCAATTGGACAATCAGCGTTTCATTGCACCCGAAATTTACAATCTGACTTCGGAAATGGAGCAGCATCCTCCGGACAAGATCGCGCTTAAATGGCTACACGAAAATGGAAGCTCCGAGGAAATTACCTACGGTGATCTGCTCGGCCAAGCCAACAGGCTGGCTGGCGGACTGGCCGGACTGGGTCTTCATAAAGGCGACCGCGTTCTGGTCATGGTTCCGCGCCGCATCATTGCCTATGTTATCTATCTGGCCTGCCTCAAGCTGGGACTGGCCGTTATACCTTCCTCGGAGATGCTGCGGGCCAAGGATTTGTCCTACCGCCTGCGTCACTCGGAAGCCAGAGCAGTCCTCGTCTGGTCCGAGGTAACCGGAGAAGTTAATAAGATCAGTGATGATCTCCCTGCCCTCGACTACCGGCTGTCAGTATCCGGTAACACAGATGAGCTTGAAGAAGGCTGGAGCGACCTGGAGAGCCTGATGGACGGACAACCGGATTTCTTTGATGCGCCTGTCACCAGCCGCGATGACATTGCCATTCTGGCTTATACCTCCGGCACTACCGGTAATCCGAAGGCAGTTGTGCATTCCCACGGCTGGGGCTATGCCCACCTGCGGATCACCTCCCCGCAGTGGCTGGAAATCAGGGAATCAGACACCGTCTGGGCTACGGCAGCCCCGGGCTGGCAAAAATGGATCTGGAGCCCGTTCCTGACGGTGCTCGGCAATGGGGCTACCGGCTTTGTGTACAATGGCGCCTTCCATCCCGACCGTTATCTGCAGCTGCTGCAGGATGAGGGCATCCAGGTCTTGTGCTGTACACCTACGGAATACCGGCTTATGGCGAAGACCGAAGGACTGTCACGGTATGACCTGTCCAAGCTTCGCTGCGCCGTATCCGCAGGTGAGCCGCTGAACCAGGAGGTCATCAATACCTTCCAGCAGCATTTTGATATTACAATCCGCGACGGCTACGGGCAGACGGAAAGCACGCTGATCATCGCCGCCCTGAAGGATGAGCCGGTCCGTATCGGGTCAATGGGCAAATCCATTGCTCCCGGCATCGCCGAGGTTATCGACGAGAATGGAAATCCGGTGCCTCCAAATGTCGTGGGCGATATTGCGGTGCATCTCAGCATGCCTGCCCTGTTCAAAACTTACTATAAAGACCCGGAC
Organism: Paenibacillus camerounensis; assembly: GCF_000723885.1. Taxonomy (GTDB): domain Bacteria; phylum Bacillota; class Bacilli; order Paenibacillales; family Paenibacillaceae; genus Paenibacillus_AQ; species Paenibacillus_AQ camerounensis. Next base: position 37,557 of record NZ_CCDG010000069.1, on the reverse strand, counting down.
CGCAAGGCCAATGCTACTCAAGGGGAATATTTCGTAACCGGCGACCGGGCGCGTAAGGATGAGGATGGCTATTTCTGGTTTGAGGGCCGGGGAGACGACATTATCATCAGCTCCGGCTACACCATCGGCCCGTTTGAGGTCGAGGATGCGCTGATGAAGCATACGCTGGTTAAGGAATGTGCCGTTGTTGCCAGTCCCGATGAGATCCGCGGTTCTGTTGTCAAAGCCTTCATTGTCCTGAAGGACGGCAATGCAGGTTCACCTGAGCTGATCAAGGAGCTGCAGAGCCATGTCAAAGAAATGACAGCTCCTTACAAATATCCGCGTAAAATTGAATTCATTAGCGATCTGCCGAAAACAACCTCGGGCAAGATCCGCCGCGTCGAACTGCGTGAGCAGGAAAAACGTGAGGCACAGCAATAATTGCCCGCAGGCAGCAAAAAGCCCCCATGCTCCGCTTACCAGCGGGTATAGGGGCTTTGTTCTTTATTCTGACCAGTACTGCGCTCCCGGATTCAGTTCCGTTCCGATCTCGCCTTCTTTGATCAAATCACAGTCGAGGAACCCGTCTTCATCCAGAAAATAAGCTTCCTGCTTATAAAATTCACACAGTGTCTCCAAAAACTTCTCCGGTGCGCTGTACATCACAACCAGATCGCCAAAGTCGTTCAGCAGGTCACAGATCACTTCCGAACCGTCTTCCTGCTGCCACAGACAGATAAAATCACTGCCGTAGTTAGTCAGGATAGGAAAAACCCGGCCCCCTGCGCTATGTCCCTTCTCCTCCAGAATTTCAGCCAGCACCTGCATCTCCTGCGCATACTCGGCAATATGAATAAGGCGGTAGCCGGGAATGAACTCGATCAGGCTCGGCTCTTCTTCGTCACTGCTTGTCCCGGCCACCTGACCGTAAATCACCTGGAGCAGCCCGGGAGCATCCGGCACAAGGTTCGTAAGCGTCTTGCTTCCTTCAGAGCTTTTGCCAAGGCTGGCAATGTAATCAGGCCGGAATCCTGCAGAGAGCCCCAGGTACTCCTGAAACTGTGCAGCCAGCGGGGATTGATATGAATCGTTATGCATATCGGATTATGTCACCCTTTACTATTTTGCTGCAAGCCACTGCTGCTCCAGCCACTTATCAAATTCTTCGCCCTTTTCGCCTTCGTAAGCATCGTAGATATCAATCCGCATCTTCTGCAGCTTCTCTTTAAAATCCCCGTAGGAATGCTCACGCGGAAGACTCTTCTTGATGCGCAGCATAATTTTGCCGATCCCTTTGAACAGCTCAGGCTTGTCCTTGGAAGGTGCAGTGACCTCCTCGCCGAACGCACTCAGCTTCCGGTATGCAGCTTCTTGAACAGTATATACAGGATCGCTGGTCACCAGACGATTCAGGATGTCAATAACTTGCTTGTGGTTCCAGTTGCCCAGTTCCTCGACAGCCGCAAGGCGTGCTCTCCAGTCTGCAGTACGGCCGGCCGCCTTCTTCAGCTCCGAATAGTTCTCCGGCAGCTCTTGATTCAGTTCTTCATTAGTCAAAAGATACAATCCCTTTCTTGGTTAAATCTGTTGGTAGTGCAATTCTACCGTTTGCGCTGGTTAATTTCAATCTTTAGCGCCGAAATTACTCTGTATACCAGCGCGGGACCAGTCTGCGGAAATCATCGTAATCCCGAAAAGCCTGTCTGGCGATTTCCATCATCCCCTGAATATCTGCTTTCCCGAAGGGAATGGACCATTTAATTGAGAAAAGAGAGCTGTACGCCACATACAATGCCTGTCTCTGCCAGAACGTATCCGGCGGCGGGCCAACAAAATAGCCATCCAGTTTTCCTTTTGCGAAAGGAATGCTTACCTTCCGGTCAAAAAACTGGACCTTGTAAAACTCTTCAGCATAATCGCCAATATCCCAGCGGTTGAAATCAATCACACCGACCCCGCCTTCCAGGGTATACAGCAGATTACCGGCATGGAAATCTCCGTGGTGGTATACCTTCTCTACGTTGTGAATAAGCCCGATGTTCTCCTGAACATAACGGATAGCCATAGCATCATTCTCCAGACGGTAAGGACAATTCTCATACTCCCTGATCCGTCTCAATATCTTAGCCTGCATTGCCGCTTCCCAGCCGGACAGCTCCTTATCCTTGCGGATACTGTGGATTGTGCGGAGAATGCCCCCTGCCTCCACTCCCAGCTCATACTGCTCCTGCACAGGTAAATCAGCCAGACAGTCCTCGAGTGTCACTCCCTCCACCCAGGTCAGCAGCATATAAACCTCCCCGCCGGTACAGGTACCGAAACGGAGCGCCTGCGACATTGGAAAATCCAGTGTGTTGAATTTTTGAATAAGCTCGAATTCGGCTTTCTTGCGCGCATAGGTGTTCACCGCTGAAACCCTGAGCAGCAGCTTCGTTCCCTCATGGTCTTCTATATAATACTTCTTGTCATCCGACCAGCCTTTCAGCACCTGTTCAATTCTGCGCCAGTTCTCTGCGCCGGGAATTTCAGGTATGCAGGCATCCGTCATCTTGTCCGCCCCTTTCGCTCCGGGCCTAACCTTTCCGGATAAGCGTTGATTGAAATATTATATCGGAATTACCTGTTACATTCGACCTATAAATGCGTTATAAGAGTTAAAGCCTGTCTTTCAGCGGGTGATTCTATTATTTTTAAAATAATCTATTTATTGTAATTTTCAAATTGACACGTTCCGCTGCCGGTGTTACGCTCTCTGTGCCTTCGTTAAAATGAACGGAATTGACTCCAGACCCACCTAATTTTCCAGTAAGGAGAGTCCCTATGACTGACCGGTATACCCTTGACAGAGGGAGTTTATCTAAGGAAATATCGCTTCTTCTTCACTTACTTACAGCGGATTCGGTTGACGGGCTGACGGAGCAGCGTCCGCAGCTGTTCGCAGAGATAGACTGGAAGCTGTTTATCCGGTTAACCTTGCATCACCGTGTATTCCCTTTTCTGTATCCCAAGCTCAGCGGGATGTCTAATCAGCTCATTCCTGCCCATGTCCGTGAACGGCTGCAGCAGGAGTACCGAAGCAACACTGTACGAATGCTGCAGCTCAGCGGGGAAATGGCCCGGATCGGCGCTGGACTGAATGAGCTGGGAATCGGTTCCCTCTTTCTAAAGGGCCCTGTGCTTGCTGAAGATTTGTACGGTGATTTCTCTCTCCGCACCTCACGCGACCTTGATTTCATGGTGCCTATAGACCGGCTATCAGAGACGGCGGATTACCTGCTGCGGCTGGGGTACGAGCAGATAGAGGTCTATGAGAGTATTCTCGGTGACTGGAAATGGCGGGAGCATCACTTAACCTTCAATCATCCAGACAGCAAGATTAAGCTTGAGGTCCACTGGCGGCTGGGTCCGGGGCCTTCAGCAGAACCAGATTTCAAGACACTGTGGAAGCATGCGCGCACAAGCACTCTGCTGGGTCCTGACGTGCGCTATCTGGGCCGCGAGGATTTGTTCCTCTTCCTTGTCTCGCACGGCGCGCGCCATGCCTGGTCCCGGCTGCGCTGGCTGCTCGACATCAAAATGCTGCTGCTCCAGCAGCCGGACAGTGAGCAGCTGCTCCAGCTGCTGAAGCAGTATAATGGTGAAGCGATTGCCGGACAGACGCTGATTCTTGCCGCTGACCTGCTGGACACTAAGGTTGATCCCAGTCTGTCAGGATTGATGGACAAGCCCAAAGCCCGGCAGCTGGCTCAGGATGCTGTATTCTATGTAGCAAGGATGGTCAATCTGAATGACCCTCCGCTGGAACCGGAGGTAGAGCGGCACTTTAAAGCCTACCAGCCGGCAATCTTAACCGCCCGGAACCGTATGCTGCGGGCAGCCGGCTTCCTGTATCCCTATGCAGTGGATGCCCGGACGCTGCCGCTGCCGAAGCCGCTGCATGTGCTGTATTTTCCGCTGCGTCCGTTTCTCTGGAGCTGGCGTAAGGCAACCGGCCGGGAGGAAGCTTAAGCTGCGGGTGGGGATGCTTGCTTATTTATTGGTAGAGTCTGTGGCCGGCGTTATAAGGGCCTGCCATATGCGAGTCTGCTAACCATGGGCGGTTAAGCCTTGAATATAGGCCTAATATATTTACTTAGTTGGAAATTCGTCATCTAACTCTCAGATGAGCGCGTCCTCCCGGGGATTAGCTGGAAAAACGCCACCTAATATCGCCGGAATTGCTCTCAAAGCGATAAACCAGCCATATTAGATTACCTTTTTCCAGCTAATAGCCGTGAAAGCCGCAAAACACTAAAATGAAGTGACCAAAATCAAACTAAATTTAAGCGGCCTCCGGATTATATACGCGGCCGGCTATGGAGAACTGCTGACATCGCAGGAGAACACCTGAAGTAGTAGAACAAACACCTAACGTAGTAGAAAAATATCTGAAGTCGCAAGACAATAGACAATACCGGCCCGGGAAGGCGCTTCATACTATAGCATGCAAATACATGCAGCATCTCAAAGTCAAAGCCCCAGCCTCTACAATGAGTAGAGACCGGGGCTTTGCTATGATTCTTATAAATTGGACAACGCCGCTGTTCCAGCCTGCATAAACCCGAAGCTACATGGCCTCCTGGCCGCTGAGCAGCCGGCTGAACATGCCGCCTGTTTCGGAGGCCAGCCTGCCGTAGACACCCTGCTGGATCACCCGGCCCTGGTCAATCACCAGAATCTGGTCAGCCCCGCGGATAGTGGACAGGCGGTGGGCAATGACAATCAAGGTTACCGAGTGCTTCAGCCGGTCGAGCGCCTCCTGGATCTTCTGCTCATTCTCGGTGTCGAGTGCACTCGTCGCTTCATCCAGCACCAGGATCGACGGCTTGCGGATAATGGCCCGGGCCAGTACCAGTCGCTGCCTTTCCCCGCCGGACAGGCGGATGCCGCGGTCGCCGATCAGCGTATCCAGCCCTTCCGGCAGCCTGCGCACAAACCCGGCTGAGGAGGCGAACTCCAGCGCTTCCCATAGCTCCTCTTCACTGGCATCCGGCTTGATCATCGTCAGATTATCGCGGATTGTAGCGTTATAGAGAAACGGGTCCTGGGCGACATAGCCGATAGAACGGCGGTAGGACAGCAGGTGTTCCCCCGAAATCGGTGTACCATCGACCAGAATTATCCCTGACTCAGGCTGCATCAGTCCCATAAGCAGGTCTACGAGCGTGCTTTTGCCTGCACCGGAACGTCCGACTATGGCGGTCATGCGGTTAGCGGGAATCTTAACATTCAAATCCTGCATGGAGTATTCAGGCTTCTGGGGATCGTAGCGGAAATGGACGCCGCGTGCTTCAAGGCCTTCTTCGAGCACCATCGGTACAGGTGCCGTTCCGCTTCCTGCTGCCGGGCCTTCCTCAGCAGCGCGCAGGCACTCCCCCTCCATGTCCTTAAGCTGCTTAAAGGAAGGCAGAACGGAGGCAAGCTGCTCCATTAAAGATTGCAAAGAGGAAAAAGTCGGCCACAGTCTGGCGAACACCAGAATGACCAGCAGCAGATTCGGCCCCTCTACATGAAGAAACCGGAACGAAACGAAGATAAAGAGGGCAATCAGCAGGGTCGAGGACATTTTGTAGAGCAGCTGGGAGTTGGAACGCAGACGGGTATATTCCAGCTGTTCATGCTTCACTTCTCCGGTAAACCCGTGCAGCCACTCCAGCCGCGACTGCTCCAGATTATTGCTCTTGATATCCTTGATTCCATTCAGCTGGTCGGTAATACCGGCAAGATATGTTTTGCCGAGCTCGGTGCTGCGGCTGCCCAGTTTTTTGGCTTTGCGGATGAACCTGCGCGAGAACAGAGACAGCAGGACAGCGCAGACAAGCACAGCGAGCGTCATCTGCGGCGACAGCCAGAAAGCAAAGGCGATCTGCACCAGCGTGAACAGCATTGAGGTAAGAAACTGCAGGAAGCAGCTGATGCCTGCAAGCACCCGGGCGATCTCCGTAGTCATGAGGTTAACCAGGTCGGAGGTTCTTTTCTTCAGGAAAAAAGACCACTCTGCCCGCAGCAGGGCACTGTAGACTTCATATCGCAGCTGCCGGCCGTAGGTCTGCTGAATCTCCACATTGCGGACCGCCACAAAGCGCGCAATCAGATTCTGGCACAGCACAATGCCGATGTAGGCGCCCAGCACCAGCATAAGCGCCGTTGTCTGCGGCAGCTCTGATATGAAGCCGAGCATAGGAAGATTAAAGGCCGCTCCTGCCCCGCCAAGCTGCAGTCCTGCCAGACCGAGCATCGGTACCAGCAGCAGGATAGCTGAGCTCTCAAGCAGACCGCTGATGACCATGCCGAGCAAATTCAAATACAGCTTGACTCCGGACAGCTGCTGAAGCTGCCGGACATAATAGATAATGGCTTGCATGATCCCACCTCGATTACTCGGCTTGTATCACCTTGGCAAATTTCTGAACCACAACAAATCCCCGCATGACATCATCACCGGACACGTAATACGGTCCGCTGCGCAGCCAGGCATGGGCAATCATCTGCCCCTGCTTATCCCTGGCAACCCCCATGTACAGCGTACTCTCAATTCCGCGTCTTTCGAGCATGCCCAGAGCGGCAACGGCTCTCACCATGCAGGTGCTCTTCCAGGGGGTAAGCCTGCTGCCGCCCCGGATCGCCCGGGTAATCCGCTTAATGGTATGCGCATCCCTTGCGCTCACTTCTCCGGCGGTCTCCTGCGACTGCCGGCCAAGCCGCGAGGCTGTACGGGCAAAGGGGAACAGCAGGCGGATTCTTGCAATGAACAGGTGCCATAACGCCTCCGGAAGAAGGGCCAGGACCGCGCGGTCATCCGTTAACAGCAGGTGAAGCCGCCGGATGCCCGTCATGATGCGGAAGCAACGGCGACCAGACCCTCGGCCAGCAGGCTATGCACAAATTCCAGTACATCCCGCTCTGCTGTCTCAACCGGAACCTCGAATGTCTGCTGAATAACCTCCACGATCCGGCTTACCGGCGCCGGCTGTGCTATCGCCGACCAGATTTCTCCGCCAACCTCGCCCAGATTGTAATACTTGCCGTTCTGTATATTCAGCATCACCTTCTCGCCGTCCATGTCGCTTGCGATATTCCCCGGCTGCTGGACGAGCACCGTTTCAAGAGATAACACGTTTGCTGTACTCATCATTAACCCTCCTCTGTCTTTGTTTTAATCGTGTCGTAGATCAGCGCACTCTGCTGCGGGGCGCTAAACCCCTGCTGCGGCCGGGTAATCCGGTAGATTGGCAGCCGGTTCATAAAGGAAGCCAGCATACCGAAATGCCATTCCCGGATGCCGGTCCGGTCAATCATCGCCTTCTGATAGGTATGATTAAATAACGTATGAAATCTTTCCATTCCGTTAACAGGCTGCACGGTTACAGGCCCGTTCTCAGGAGATACGGCAAGCTCGAATATGCCGGCAAGCGGCAGCGGCTCCTTGTGAAAACGGTCATGCACCGGAACAGCAAACTTGGTCTCCCGCTCGAACAGCGGGCGGTAGCCGGACGAATTCATTCCCATATAGTCCAGACTCTGCTGCCACAGCTTCTGCTGGGGATAGCCTGGAACTGCAAGCGGCTGGCCGTCCTGCACGATAACGGGAATAACGTCGTCACTGAGCATCAGATGACCCTGCTCCATCAAATAGGAGGCTAGTGTAGATTTACCCGCTCCGGATTGTCCTACAAGCGCATAAGCCCGGTTATTGAGCACAAGCGCACTTCCGTGCAGAGGCAAAATCTGTTTCTGCATAAGCAGAACGCCCATGCAGCTCCCCAGAATGTACAGGCGAACGCTGTCCATATCGGCTCCGGCCACCGGATCAACTGTAATCCGGATACCATCCTGAACGGAATATACCGCCTTGCCCTTTGCCTCAAACATGACCTCTGTACCCAGAACGCCAACATTCGGAGTGATCTTGGGAATGGCCTGCCAGCGCTCTGCCAGATCTCCGCGCATTACTGCCACGCTGCCGTTTAGTCCCGGACCCTCTGCTAAGGGAAGCTCCGGTAATAGAAATTCACTGAAAATCTGCAAGCCGAAAGCTTGATACGCCAGACCTTGGACTGTACTTGCCATACCCGTTCCTCCTCTGCCTCAAGATGATGGAAATAGCCCTTATCCCCCTCCAGCAAGCTCAGGGGGATGAGGGCTCCTCGTACCAAATGCTCTTAGGAGTGATGTACGATCTCATCCGGATCACTTTGGAAGGAGTCGGCGATTGCCAGTCCCGGTCCAGCCATAGTCATCTTAACGTCGAGTACTTCCAAAGCAGGCTTGCTGTATTCCTTTTTCATGTATGTCACCCCCTTTCAAGCGATTTCCTCAAGACAGGCGCTTCAGGAACCTGTAAAAGACAAGTCCGCGTGCCAGCAGGCGAAAATCCGTATTAAAAATCAGATGAGGTTCGGGCTCACTACCCAGCCGGTCCAAGCATCCGGCGAGCCCCGGGCTGTTCAAATATACCGCAGCCTGCGGATCACGTGTCATCTCCCGCAGCTCACTCAGGAAAGCACCCCATTCCGGCAGCATCCGCTGGATGCCGTCCGCCCCCTGCACCCCGCGCCGCTTGCGGTTGAGCCGGACATTGTCCGGCAGGCGCCCGGCCATAGCGCGGCGGATCAGCGAACGGTCCACCCCCTTCTGGACGTACTGCTCTTCGGGAATGGAGAGGCAGAAGCGGATCACGCGCAGGTCATTCGTCGGGTCACGGTCCCATACCCGGTATTTCAGCGACAGCTTCGTAGCAACCGTACCGTTAACATTCCAGATGTGCGGCTGCTCGAAATGTCTTTTGCGGAAATCATAAATGCTCTGTGCGGAAGGATCCCCGGCTATATTGGAGCGCTGAAGCCGCTCATACACCTCGGTGCGTCTGGCAAATCCGGGGTCAATCAGCTCCGGCAGCTCCTCCTGGCTCTGTCTCCGGGATAGCAGGCTGCGTATTTCAGGAAAAGCCTTCCTGCCTACGATCTTCATAACCAGCCTGCGGTTCGCCTGCATGGACTCGTTATAGCCCTTGTTCTCCCGGTAGAAGGAGAGCCAGCGGAATTCCCGGAGCAGCTTGGCCTGATAGTCCAGGGCAGGTCCCCAGGAGACACTCCAGTTCCCTCTCTGTCCGCTGAGCAGGATACCGATATCCTGCCGCTGGGCCTGCTCATAGATCCCTTTGAGCCAATAAGAATTCTCGATAAATTTATAGGGCATCTCCATAATGCCCAGCCAATCCTCGATATCGTTATAGGAGTTGCGCTCCGGAAAATTCATCAGGCTCGGCTGAATATTCCCCACAAAATCTATTGTTTCCTGAATATATGGGCGTTCATCTGCAACACGGTTGCCGAGCTTGAAGCCGGTGAAGCCGTCTACAGGATATGAACTGAAGGTATAGAGCGGCTGGCCGCGGCGGCGCAGCTCCTCTGCCGCAAAGCTGACGACTGAACCGGAATCCAGCCCTCCGCTCAGGTTAGCGCCTGCTGCACGATAGGTACGGAGCCTATCCTTCACCGCCCGTCCAAACACCTCCCGGAATGCCTCCTCGTACTCCCAGTTGGACCCAAGCCGCAGCTCCGGCGGAGCCTGAATGGTACAATAGCGGGAGAAGACGATCTTACCGCCGGTTATCGAGACGGAGTGAGCGGGAGGAAGCTGTCCAACCGAGTCATATACGGTTAAGAAGCAGTCCGCAGCATCCACTCTGTCCTGAATGGCCAGAAACTCGGCCACCCAATGCTCATTCAGCCCCTGTCCTGCACCCGGCAGCGACAGCAGCGGATGAATGACGGTGCAGAAGGCGAAGATTGTGCCGGACTGATGAAAATAAAGGGTGCGGTTACCCGAAAAGTCTCTCGCCCCGAACAGCTTGTGCTGCCGCGCATCCCAAATCATGAAGGCGAAATCGCCGATCAGATGCACAGGAGCCTCTTCGCCCCATTTTTCATAGGCAAGTAATATAAGCAGACTGTCGGGGATCGCTTCCCGGTCTTCCCGGGGAATTCCCAGCACCTCGAACAGCTCATTTCTATTGTCAATGATCGCATCAGCCGTAATGGCAAGCTTCCGCTCCGGATCATAGTATGGCAAATGCTCATGTACAGATTGCGGAGTAATCCACTGTGACAGGCATCCGAGATAAATGCTCTTGTCCTGCCAGTCTCTCAAATCATCAGCCGGATAACGGTTAAGCTGCTTCATCAGATTCATACCCAGTTCCGGGTCCAGATTGTGCTGCTGCAGATGATAGATACCGGCGATTGCACTCATTTCAAGGCCTCCACTTACTGACATCCTGCATAGTTCTTAATAAAGAACATTTCTTACTATATAAGATAACGCTCCGCCCAAAGATTGTGAATTACACGAAGGAGGAAAGTTTATTACTCTTAAGATAGCGTTCTTAGTATACTTAGGTGGTATATAGTTAGGACAAAATTCCTATAAGAACCATCAGGAGGCGGTACTATGGATAATTCTCCGTTAGAGCCTATTCTTTTCGATATTCCCGAACACTTTGAAAGCAGCCGGCTGCTGATCCGGCCGGCATTATGGGGAGATGGTGCCGCAGTTAATGAAGCTGTTCGCGAGAGCCTGGACGAGCTTCGTCCCTGGATGCCCTGGGCCAATAGCCTTCCTACCCCGGAACAGTCTGAGGCCAGCATCCGCAGATCCCGGCTGGAGTTCCTGGAGCGCAAGGACATCCGCCTGCTTCTGCTCCGGAAGGGTACCGGAATCCTCGTCGGCAGCAGCGGCCTGCACCGGATTGACTGGCAGACACGTAAGTTTGAGATCGGTTACTGGGTACGGACCTCTTACAGCAGACAGGGATATATCACGGAAGCTGTGCAGGCCATTGCAGACTTTGCAGCCGCAGAGCTGGGGGCGAACCGGATTGAGATCCGCTGCGACACCCGAAATATACATAGCGCTAAGGTAGCTGAACGGTCCGGCTTCACACTCGAAGGCATCCTCCGTAATGACAAATGTGATGTGGACGGCCAGCTGCGGGATACGATGATTTTTGCCAGGGTACGCGGGGTGGAGTATTGAAGCAGTGGGGGGTACAGGTAACATGTAGGGATGAACATTAGGAGGCATGGATATGGATCATTTGCAGTTTGTTACAGACTACCAAAAAAATGAACAGCTGAGGACCAGCTTCACCCGGCTTGCTGCGGATACGTTCGGCCTGGAGCTGAACCGCTGGTATCAGGCGGGCTTCTGGGACGAACGATATATCCCGTTTTCCTATGCTGCGGGGGAGCAGATTGTTGCGAATGTATCGGTGAACCTGCTGGATGTTATTGTTGAGGGGCGCGTCAAAAAAGCCGTTCAGCTCGGCACCGTGATGACACATCCCGACTACCGGCAGCAGGGCTTATCCGCAGCATTAATGAACAAAGTTATGGAGGCCCACGGCGGCAGCTGTGATCTCATGTATCTGTTCGCCAATGACAGTGTGCTGGATTTCTACCCGCGTTTTGGCTTCACTCCGGCCCGGGAAGAGCTTTATACTGCCGCATATGAGCCGCAGCAGCTTCCTACCGCGAAGCAGAGCTTTATACGCAAGCTGGATGGCTCCTGCTCAGAGGATCTGGCGTTCATTCATACCTTCGCCTCCCGGCGTCTGCCGGTGTCGCAGCGTTTCGGTACAGACGGCGGCCTGGGTCTGCTGATGTTTTACTGTCTGAATGTGTTCAGCGGGGATGTCTATTATCTGGAGGAGGAAGAGGTCATTGTGATCTGCCGGCAGGAGGGGAATGAGCTGCATATGTATGACGTTATAAGCCGCAAGGCACCCGATATTCATGCCATACTGTCTAAGCTTGCGGATAGCAGCACGGCACGGATTATCTTTCATTACACGCCTGATTATAGCGGGCTTGAAATGAGCAGCGCTCCTTATGACAGCGGACTGTTCGTAAGAGCCTGCTCCGGTGACGCTTTTCCCGGGGGCATCAAGCATCCTGCCACTTCAATCGCCTAGACGGGTCCGGTTACCGGAGCCCGTGAATTACAGGGTCATGAATTCGCCGAAACGGGCAAGGAATTCCTCCTTGTCCTTATAATCCGGCATAATGCCGCCAAGCCGCCGCCAAAAGGACCGGTCGTGGTTCATATGCAGCAGATGGCACAGCTCATGAACAATGACATAATCGATCACCTCCGGCGGAGCCATGGCCAGCCTGTAGTTAAAGGTCAGCTTTTTATCTGCGCTGCAGCTCCCCCATTTGGTCCGGGACTCTACGATCTCGAACGACTTCGGCTTAACCTTCAGCTGGTTCTGATAGGGCGGCATCCGCTCGGCAACCACCTTCTTCAGACTGGTAAAATAAAACTTCTTCAGCGCAAGCTTCAACGCCTCTGCATCCCGCTCACCGGTTCCGATCAGCTCATGCAGCGGATACTCCTTACCCAGGTATAAAAAGCTTTCTTCCTCTTCATATGCCTTCGGCTGCGGTACCTGCTTGGCCGCCTCCAGGCTGCGCAGCTTCTCTGCAATCCAGGCGCTATGTCCTTGAACTGCGTTAAGAATAACCTCATCCGCCGTCCCCTTGGGGGCTTTAACATTGAGCCGGCCGGCCCCGTCTATTTTCAGCGATATTTTTTTACCTTTACTGTACTGGACGTTCAGTGACAGGGTCTGGTCTCCGATCTGGATTTGCATGGTTTACCTCTTTTATCGTATAAATCAGCGGCAAGGCTGTCTGGGTTAACTATAGCATGAATTCATGAAAGGATGTCTTTCACACCCGCTGCGCTAAATTCCGGGATTTGCAGTGACACATTTATTTGAAAGGTAAGTTGGACTGAATTGGGCCGGCCTAATCCGATTGTGTAGGTAACGATATAGGGTGTCTCTAGATAGACCAGTGTAAGGATAAGTGTATCCGGACTCTGCCATTCCGCAGCTGTAACCACTTCCTGCGGGCAGAGCTCAAGATCCTTATGGAACACATCCTGCGCGCAAATCCTCTTTGTAAAATGAAACGGCAGTACATTAACCCTCCCATCCGCGTAAACCCGTTGCAGCATCAGCCTCTCACCCTGCATGTCTAGAATGATCGACCTAAGACCGTGCGGATTATTATCCAAATGGTACGTACCTTTGAGCTCCGGGTGGTCTGCTGACACAGATGCGGGTTGCGAAAATGTAGATTTGCCGGGTGCCGCTGGAGGATCCAGGCAGGTTAGCGTGCTGACCGGGTCCGGGAAATCTGTGTGGCTATCCGCAGCCTGCTGGTCCAAGCGGTCAAAAAGCTGTTCAAAGATCAGATCAAGCAGCGTCTGCAACTGCTGCATACCGGGAAAAGCAGCTGTAGACGCAATTACGATCCTTTCCTGCGGAGCTACCAATAGCAGCTGGCCAAAGGAGCCGTCTCCCCGAAAGCAGCCTCTGCGGCATAAATGAAACTGGTAGCCGTAGCCCTGGGCAGAATCGATCCTTCCTGCCTTGGCAGACTGCCGGTTATCACTTTGCTCGCTGGAAGCCAGCCGCAGATAATGCTCTGACACAATTCTTGTGCCCGCGTATTCCCCTTTGTTCAGCAGCAACTGGCCGAGCTTGGCGAGGCTTTCAGGTGACAGGCTAAGACCCATTCCTCCGGCGGTAATTCCGAGCGGACAGGTCTCCCAGACAGGCCGGGGAATGTCCAAAGGCTTAAACAGGCGCGGCATTAAATAATCAACCAGATTCGCACCGGCTGCCTGTTCAATGATGGCAGACAGCATATATGTGCAGTGTGTGCTGTATACATAATGGCTACCCGGCTCAAGCGGAACCTCCTGTGCCAAAAAGGCCCGCACCCAGTCCTCCTCTTGCGTAACAGCACCATATATATTATCCCGGTGTCCCGCATTCATGGATAACAGATGATGCACAGTCATCCGGGAGAGGTTGGCAGATATGGTGTCAGGAAGCTTGTACGGAAAAAAGGACATTACAGTGTCCGTAAGCCTCAGGAGCCCTTCGTCTACGGCAATGCCGGCCGCAATGGAGGTGATACTTTTGCTTAAAGAGTACAGCAGCTGCGGCTGATCCAGACGATAGGGAGGCCGCGAGTACGCTGCGGTGACTTCGCCGTCCTGCATTAGGATGAAAGTATTGACCGCGAGTCCGGATTGGCAGAGCCGGTCATAGAAATCCCTTAGTGTGCGTGGGGATAGGCGGTTGTTACTGGCGGGGCTGGATAGATCCGTTAATCGCTGCAAGCCTGATATTCCTCCTCCATGTTGTATTCTGGCACAGCCGGAGCAAAGAGCTTCATACTCCGCATGCTTCACATTGCGAATGTAGCAGATTACTGCTTCGGGACGCAAGCTGATTTCTGCCAAGCTATAGATCCGTTGCGCCGGCCGGGAAGCGCTCCGGATCAGGCAGAAAACAGCTGGCTTCAGATTGTATCTGACTCAGATGATGTTAGTTGTGCGGTTAGGGCTGCTTGGACCTGGGATTAGGCCAAATAAGGCTACCTGAGTCCGTTAGACAAGTAAATTCCGTCCAAACGCCTCATTAACGTCCTCTCTGTCCGTTAGCCGGGCGGCCGTGTCTCCTAATCATAGCACGCCAAAAAGCCTCCGGCTGATAGACCTGAGTGCTCAGGCTTACAGCCGGAGGCTGTGGTTATTGCTATCACGGCAGCCGCTCCGTAGCAGCGCCTATCTCTTACGGCGTAGGCATGCCGCCGTTCGCATTCAGCGTTTCACCGCTGACATAGCTTGATTCCTGGCTGGCCAGGAATACGTATGCAGGTGCCATTTCGGCCGGCTGGCCCGGACGGGCGAGCGGTGTCTTGGCGCCGAAGTCCTTCAGCACTTCTACAGGCTGGCCGCCGCTGATCTGCAGCGGAGTCCAGACAGGTCCGGGCGCTACAACGTTGACGCGAATTCCTTTTTCAGCCACCTGCTGGGCAAGTGATTTACTGAAGGTATTGATTGCCGACTTCGTCGTCGCATAATCCAGCAGAATCGGCGCAGGCGTATAAGCCTGAATCGAAGAGGTATTAATGATCGTGCTGCCCGGCTTCATGTGCTTAATGGCTGCTTTACAGAGCCAGAACAGCGAGTATACATTGGTCTTAAAGGTAGCATCGAACTGCTCTGTCGTCAGATCGGCGATGTCAGTCACGTATTGCTGCATGCCTGCGATATTCGCCAAAATATCAATGCCGCCGAGCTGCTCGACCGCAGTAGCAATCAGCTGCTCGCAGTACTGCTCATCCTTAAGATCGCCCGGCATGGCGACCGCCTTGCGTCCGGCTTCCTCAACGAGCTTAACAACCTCCCGCGCATCGGCCTCTTCCTCCGGCATATAAGCAAGAACTACATCAGCACCTTCACGGGCAAAAGCGATCGCCGTCGCCCGGCCGATCCCGCTGTCCGCTCCGGTAACTACCGCCTTGCGTCCGGTCAGCCGTCCGCTGCCTTTATAAGTCTGCGCACCGTCATCCGGCTTCGGATACATCTCCGTTTCCAGTCCCGGGGCAGGCTGCTGCTGCTCGAATTCCTCTGTGGCCTTCTGATATTGTGTGGTAGGGTCTTGAACCGTATATTGATCGCTCATCGTACATTCCTCCTCTGTGATTTCCACTCGTTGGTGACTAGGGCTATACAATTACTAAATCCTTCGACTCTTTTAATGTAACCGGGATGGTTATCCTTTAAACTAAACTTACCTCATTGATGAAGCTGCCTGCTTTTCCGGCCAGCACTTAGTTACTATGAATTTAAAATAAAGGAGTACGCCGATGATCCACTCATTATCCCTACTCTCCCGCAACGAATCCTTACTCCAGACCCTGCTCAACATCTGGAAGACCTCTGTCCAGTCTACGCATCTTTTTCTCTCGGAAAAAGACATTGCCGCCCTGCGCCCCTTTGTTCTGCAAGGACTCAGCGGAATAGACCAGCTGCTCCTCTATACCGCTGACAGCGAGGCGCCGCTCGGCTTCATGGGCGTGGAGGATCACAAAATTGAAATGCTGTTCATCAGCCCCGGGGCCATGGGACAAGGTATCGGCAAAAAGCTTGTTACCCATGCCATTGAGCATTTGAATGTACAAAGCGTGGATGTGAATGAACAGAATCCACAGGCATATGGCTTTTATGAGTATATGGGGTTTTATGTGACTGATCGCTCTGAGCTGGATGAACAGGGCAACCCGTTCCCGATTCTGCATATGAAGCTGCGGTAAACCTGCCGCAGCAAAAAGACCCTCCCGGCTTCCCGGAAGGGTCTTAATCATGCTATTCCACTGACAGCCTATTCCACCGACAGCCTATTCTACTGACTGCCTATTCCACCGACAGCCTATTCCACTGACTTCAGCGCCTCAATCATATGAATCCGTTTGAGCTTGATATGCATGAAGGCCATAACAATGCCTGAGAATAGCATAGTCAACACCGCCGCATAAATGTAGCTCGGCCACTCAATAACCGGAGCGAACATCGTCGCATCCAGCTCGGCCGTCTGCAGGACGAAGCTGTGCAGTACAATGCCGAGGCCCGAACCGGCGGCGATGCCGAGCAGGGTCAGGAGAATATTTTCCCGGTAAATGTACATTGTCACCTCATTATCGTAGAAGCCCAGCACCTTGATGGTCGACAGCTCGCGGATCCGCTCAGACACGTTAATGTTGGTCAGATTATAGAGGACAACAAAGGCCAATGCCGCTGCGGACACAATCAGTACCAGCGTGACTACATCCATGCTTTTCATCGTATCGTCAAAGGCAGTTCCGACGCTGCTCGAGAAGCTGACTGCGGCTACACGCCCGTTAGCGGTTAGCCGTTCACCGAATTGCTCCTCCCAGGCACTGTCCGGTGCATTATAGTTCAGCAGAGAGGTGTTGAATACCGGCTCCTTCCCGAATACGGAGGTGTAGTACGCCGGGGTCATATAAGCATAATGCATTACGTAATTTTCGGTGATTCCTGTGACGAGAAGCCCGAACGGCTCATTTTTGCTGTCCGCCAGGGTCAGGGTATCTCCCGCTTTGAGCCCGTACAGCTTAGCCAGCTTCTCGGAGATAATAACCCCCTCATCCGTAAGCTTCCGGGCTTCGCCGGTGCTGCGATCCTGCAGTGATACATAATCAGACAGCGAATCAGCAGCTTCCGGTACAAACAGGTACACATCCTGATCGTTAACACCGCTGGCCCGTGCGGTCATCGTCTCCTGGGCTACATCCAGTGTACCGGCAATAGCCGGTTCACCGCTGATCAGCTGTTCATAGGACTGCTGCGCTTCCGCTGTGGCGTCCGTCTGCAAGGCTACCAGTGCATCGTATTTCATGATGACACCGAACTGCTTCGGTGCGATGCTGCCGATGGAATCCTTGAGCCCGAAGCCGGTCAGAATCAGCGCCGTACAGCCTGCCACACCGAATACCGTCATGAACATCCGCTGCTTATAGCGGAACAGATTGCGGGCTGTCACCTTCTGGACAAAGCTCAGCCTTTTCCAGACAAAGGTGATCCGCTCAAGGAGGATACGCTGGCCGCTCTTCGGCGCTTTGGGACGCATCAGGACGGCAGCGTTGCCCCGCAGCTCCACCCGGGCAGCGAACCAGGCTGTAAGGGTGGTGCAGACCAGCGCTACTATAATAGAAATAATTGAATACGACGGATAGAAGCTCTTAATCAGATCCGGCAGATTATACAGCGAGCTGTAGGCATCAAATATAATGGCCGGCAGCAGGGTGAACCCTACAGCTAAGCCGACTGCAGCTCCCGCCAGACTGGCGAGCGTGCCGTAGACCAGGAACTTGGCCATAATGTCACGGTTGCCGTAGCCGAGCGCCTTCAGTGTACCGATCTGCAGCCGGTGCTCCTCGACCATCCGCGTCATGGTTGTCAAACTGACCAGCGCCGCAATCAGGAAAAAGAACACCGGGAACACGCTGGCAATCGCCGACAGCCGGTCGGCGTTGTCTTTATACTCGGCATATCCCGGATTGGCATTCCGGTCCGTGACATAGATCTTCGGCAGCGTCAGCGCCGCCAGCTGCGCTTCTCCTTCAGCCAGCTCTTCCCTGGCTGCTTCCAGCTGCTCAGCCGCTCCGCTGCCTGCTCCCGCCTGGGCCTGCCGCTGCTCTTCCGTCAGCTGGCCGGCCGCCTGCGCGAGCTGCTGCTCGGCTGCTTCCAGCTCCGCACGCCCCTTGGCAAGCTCCGCTTCCCCTTCAGCGCGCAGCTCGGAGAGCCGCGCTTCCGGCACACCTGCCATCGCCTGCTCCACTGCCTCCGTATGCTGTTCCAGCAGCGTTTCATACTCCGCACTGTACGCCTTAACCCCGGCAGTATCCCCGAAAGACAGATACGCTTCCGTGTATACCGGCAGCTTGAAATCCGCCTCTGAAATGACGGCGAATGCATCTGTAGTGCCTTTGCCGATTGTGCTCGTGCCGCGGTTGCTTTTTTCAATGAACTGCGGACTGCGGACGAATCCGACAACGGTATACTCCGGCGTCTCGAAGCTTGCTGAGAGGCCCGCCTCTGTACCGTTCCCGGTGAACACTATCTTATCGCCCAGCGCATACTCCACGGCCAGCAAGTCATCCAGCACAATCTCCCCGGATTGCTCCGGCAGGCGCCCGTCCATCAGGCGGTACCGGTTAAGCGCTTGGTCCGGATTGTACGAGAACACTTTAAGGAGCGTCCCGTTATCACCGGCGAACACATCCGCACTATAACCCGGCTGCAGCCCGGCAACCCCCGGGACGGCCTTCAGCAGCATAAGCTCATCCTCTGTCAGGCCGAGGGTGCTCTGCACCTTCAAGTCCATCAGCTGCTTTTCCTCGAAAAAGGTCCCTGCGGTATCCAGCATATCCGGTCCGGCAGCCTTAATCCCCGAGAAGAAGCAGACGCCCAGCATAATAATCGCAAAAATCGAAATAAAGCGGGCTTTGGTATGCCCGATCTCGCGGAAAGTATCCTTCCATAATGCCCGTTTCGTCATCGTTGTCTGCTCCTTACCATTCGATATCGTCGACGGATACCGGCGCAGGATTAACAACCATCTTCCGTACCTTGGCGTTATTGATTTCAATCACCCGGTCAGCCATCGGCGCAATCGCCAGATTATGCGTAATGACGATGACGGTTGTTCCGGTGTTCCGGCAGGTATCCTGCAAAAGCTTCAGCACCTGCTTGCCGGTGTTGTAATCCAGTGCTCCAGTCGGCTCGTCGCAGAGCAGCAGCTTCGGCTGCTTCGCAAGCGCCCGGGCAATCGCAACACGCTGCTGTTCCCCGCCGGACAGCTGGGCCGGGAAATTGTTCAGCCGCTCCCCTAAGCCTACATCCTCAAGCACTTTGCGTGCATCCAGCGCACGCGGGGAGATCTGCGAGGCCAGCTCGACATTTTCCAGTGTGGTCAGATTGGGAACGAGGTTGTAGAACTGGAACACAAAGCCCACGTCATTACGCCGGTAGCCGGTCAGCTGCTTACTGTTAAATTTGGCAATATCGGTACCATCCACAATAACCTGGCCTTCATCAGCCGAATCCATGCCGCCCAGAATATTGAGCACAGTCGATTTGCCCGCACCGCTGGGACCGACAATGACCGCAAATTCACCTTTATTAATCTCAAAATCGATTCCATCGTTGGCAATAATCATCGTCTCGCCCATCTTGTAGCGCTTGTATTCATTCTTTACAGCAACAAAACTCATTCCTCATCCTCCTGTTTCCCTTTAGCAACGCCTTTACCTTCCAGTTTATCATAAATAGAACATTAGAGCCTGAGCGGACGGCAAAGACCCACGGGAGAGTATAATCCCATGGGTCCTTAACGGCTTTAATATTATTTTTTCGCAAAAGACATCTTATCCAGATTGCCTACATACAGCAGGCTGGATGTAGTTGAACCCTTAAACGATACGTAGAGGTTCTGCTTGCCGGTCAGCCTTTGACTCAATGCTGCACCTGCTGTTTTGTAGCTGCCCCAGGCTCCGCCTGTGTTAGGGAGATTCACTGTAGCAATGACTGTGCCGTCTTTACCGCCGAGGCGGATTTCAGCCGTCACGTCTGCCGGTACACGGTTGGTGGGCGCATCGTACACAAAGGACACGTAGTTTTTGCCCTGGGCGCCAAAATCGACATTTTCAAAGGTCAGCCAGGCACCTGTAAACGTGTTGCCGACTGTCTTTCCGCCGTTATTGTTCTCTGTTTTGAGCGGATTGTTATTGAAGGTATTCTTCGCATCCGACCAGGCCGTCCGGTCCTCAAATTCTACAGTCACATCCGGTTCAGCCGCCACCAGTGAGAAGGAGGCATTGTCGAAATTGCCGATGTACTTAAAGGTTGAGTCGTTAGAGCCTTTGAATACCAGATAAAGATCCTGCATTCCGGCCAGCGTCTTGCTCAGATCTCCTGACACTGTTTTATACGTTCCCCACGAGCCTGCGGTCGGCGGGGTTGCCAGTGTGCCTACCAGTTCGCCATTAACCCCGCCAAGCCGGAGCTCGACGGAAGAGTCTGCAGCGGTATTCGTCGAATTGCCCGAATATTCCACTGACCACTGGTTTACACCTGCGCTGCCGAAGTTCATTGACTTGTAAGCCAGCCATGCGCCGCTGAACGTATTCGCAACCTGCTTGCCGCTTTTTCCGCCTTCGGTCTTCAGCGGCCCGCCGTTAGCGGGATTGTTGTCCGTCGACCAGGCATCATAATTCTCCAGCTCCAGCTTGGCATAATCGGTCCGGATCGCCTGATAGCTCCAGATGAACCGGTCCAGATTGGCCACATATGGACGCGCGCTGTCTGTAGTTCCCTTCAGCACAGCGAACAAGGTCTGTTTGCCGGTCAGTGTCCGGTTCAATACGCCCTCTGCTGTTGCATACTGCGCCCAGCCAGCTCCCGTATTCTTCAGGGCTACGGTACCAAGAAGCTCACCGTCTGCCGCCCCGAGCCGCAGCTCCAGCTCGGAATCCGCCGGAGTCCGGTCGGAGTTGGCATTGTATTCAACCGTTATCTTGTTGGCACCCTCATTTCCGAAGTCGATATCCGCAAAGGACAGCCAGGCACCGGTAAAGGTATTGCCTACAACCGTTCCGTTATTGCCGGTTTCTGTCTTGAGCTTGCCGTTATTAAAGGTGTTCACCGCATCAGACCAGGCAGTGCGGCTCTCAAACTCAACGATGCGGTTATCGACCACCGGAGGTTCCGGTTCTTCCGCCGGGTCAGGTACAACCGGGTTCTTGACCGGTACCGGAAGCGGCTCGGGAAGCGGTTCTTCACCGCCAGGCTGTTCGCCGCCAGGTCCGCCCGGATTACCCGGTTGACCCGGATTCTGCGGGACAGGCTCCGGCTGGGATTCGACCGGTTCAGCCAGCCACAGGGAATCGTAGATATTCCCGTTGTAATTGTCGACCAGGTAGACATTGACCTGATAATTGCCGGCATTAACGCCGAAGCCCTGCGTCAGCTCAAAGCCGCCGGCCTGTACCGGAATTGCACTTGAGAGCAGTGCCTGCCGGTTCCCGTCCATCAGCTGGATTACAGCGACAGCCGAGTCGGAATAGCTTCCCTTCAATGTGCCTGAAACATCTACAGTCATATTGCCGGTACGCTTCACATCTGCCTTCAGATCGTATACATCCCACAGAATATCAGAGGTATACGGAGCATCCGACAGCAGTGCTTCGCCTGCAGTAACATTCCGTGCTTCACTTGCCTTGATACGCACCTGTACCGCACCTGCAGCAAAAGCCTGCGGGCCTACAACCTGCGGATTAGCATCAGCTGTCTTCCAGCTTGCGCCGTTATCGGTGCTGATCTCGTAATCAGACGGGTTGTCAAAGCCCGGTACCGGAGTCCAGCCAAAAGTATTAGCCTTATCATCAACCGCCGGAGCCGTCGGTGCTTTCGGCTTCACCATCTCGCGGATCGTCTCCAGGCTGAAGTCAAAGGCAATGTCCGAGCTGGTGAAGTTCACCTGATGCACCTCTGCAGCAAGCACATTGATTCCTTCCTTCAGATAAGCCGGATCAATCTCGTAACGGTTCCAGTCCCGCTCATCGCCTACTGTAGCATTGGCATTGGTCTCATAGGCCACAGCCCCATCCGGCATGTTCGTCCGGATAATCTCATGGCCGTTCAGGTATACCACAGCGCCGTCATCGCGGATCAGGCCGGCATCCAGCTCCAGGATATCCTTAAGATCCGCCGCTTCGAAGGTGGTGCGGAAATACGTTGTTGTATATTTTTTGCCTGCATCAGGACCGTAACCCGTAACCGTCTTGGCATAGCCCTTGTTATCATATCCGAGAGGAGCCTGTCCGGAAGACCAGCCGCTGTCATTAAAATCAGCTCCTGTCCAGCCGCTGCCAGGCGCTTTGCCTTTGTCATAATATTTCCATTCTGAGCCTGCACTGATCAGTGCGGTACGCGCGAGTGTATTCTCAATGTCCGCATCATAATCCACTGTAGGCGGGGCAGCTGCGGCTGAAGCGCCCCAGGCGTAATTCGGCTCGCCGGCCATATTGAATTCCAGCGTACCGCCGTTCATCACATCGGCATAGCTGATCCAGGCCTGGTCGAACGTTTGGCCGTTCAGCTCTGCTGACTGAATAAAACGGTTCTCCGGAGAGACATTGTCAGCCTTGATGGTGAACGTCTTGCCCCCGTCCAGATGCAGCGTCAGCTCCGAGAAAATCGGCGAGCCGATCAGGAAATTGGCATCGCCCGGGTTGCCAGGGAACAATCCCATCGCACTGTACACAAACCAGGAGGACATCCCGCCTGCATCATCATCCATCGAAGGCAGATAACCCTCGGGATCAGCGCGATAGACACGCGATTGAATCGGATAGGCATATAAACCGTGGTTGTGGTACTTCTGGGTAACAACCTCAGTTGTATATTCTCTGGCGTAATACTGGGTCAGATATGGATAACCAAGATAGTTGAACAGATATGGCACATCAATATCCGGCTCATTAATCGCCATGTATTCATTTCTGGCAAAAAAGTCCTGCAGCTGCTTGGCCATTTCCGTCTTGCCGCCCATCAGCTTAGCCAGACCATTCATGTCCTGTGTTGCAGACCAGCGGTATGTCCAGAGATTGCCCTGATAAGCGTACTTATCCACAGCAGTAACATCATTTTTGGCTACCGTGGTACCATTCGGGGTGAAGAATCCGGTCTTTACGCCGTTCTCATCAACCTGGTTCGCATTCCACAGCTTCTGGTAAGACAGTGCAAGCTTCTTATATTTATCATAAGTGCTCTTATCCCCAAGCAGCGCTGCCAGCTTCATCGGGAAGTAGGCGCTCTTCGCCTTCTCCAGCTTGCCGGAAATTTCGCCGTCAGAGATTGAGAAGTTATCAGCATCCACAGCCATTCCCTTAAGCGCCGTATACGCATCATAGTCAGCGAAGCCTTTGGCATAGGCATCCAGAATAACAGCTCCGTTGAACTCGTTACGGACTGTCGGGCTCGGCCAGTAGCCGTCTCCCCACTGGGTGTAGGTTCCTCTTGTTGAGTACAGATCAACCAGCGACTTCACCATATTGTTGTACTTTTTCGGCTCCAGCACGGAGAATAGGGCATATTTGCGGAAATCATCCCAGGTCGCCCAGCCGTTATAGTATTCAAAATCATCCCCAAGCTCGGATGCCTGACGTACCGTGCTCTCGGCTCTGCCGGCCTTGAACGTACCGGCAGAGCTGGTCACATTCTTCGGATGCAGGTACGTATGGTACATCTGGGTATAAAAGACTTTCTTGTTCTCTTCATCTGCGTCCTTAATTTCCACCTTGCCCAGAATATCGCTCCAGGCGGCGCGGATCTTGGCCTGCTGGGCATCGAAATCCCAGTCTGCAATATCCTGCTTCGCTTCGGCTCTGGCCTGCTCCACACTTACCGCCGACAGGCCAACCTTGGCCTGGATCACTTTATCGGAAGCTGTATTGAAGTTGACCGATACACCGCTGTTGGCGCCGCTGCGGACAGCAGCTGATCCGGTGGTGTTGCCCTCCCAGGAGGTGTAAGAGTCAAAATCATGGTCAAACTGGATGGAATAGTAGAGCTTATAGTATCCGTTACCGCAAACATTTTTGGATTGGACCATGCCTGTAATCTCATTGTTGCTCTCAACCTTAAGATTCGCATCCAGCATGCCTGCGTACGAATTGGAAAGATCAACCAGTACTGAGCCCGTGTTGGCAGCAGCCGGGAAGGTATAGCGGTGGAACCCTACATTATCGGAAGCTGTCAGCTCCACTCCCACTCCCGAGGCCAGCGTGACTCCGTAGTAGCCTGCGGAGGCCTGCTCGCTGCTCTTATCGTACTTCTGCTTATATTCATTTACGTTCTTTGTAAAAGAGCCGGTCTGCGGCATCATCAGAATGTTACCGCCCGCACCGCTGCAGCCTGCGCCGCTGAACCGCACCTGAGAGAAGCCCTTGAGGTATTTGTCCTGATAATAATATCCGCTGAATGCCCCGCCATCGCTGTCCGGTCCCACAGAGACCAGGCCGAACGGCATCGACGGACCGGGATTCGTCTGGCCGTTGTCACCCAGGGTGTTAATAAACGGATCGACATAATCAGCCGGATCCAGATTCACCGCCGGATATGCAGGGTATTTGCCGGTATCCACTCCATAGATCTCCAGCTCATACAGGCGGACCGTATTATCCCCGGCTGCGCCTTTACTGACGTAGAAACGGAGATATTGTGCGGTTACCGGCTCAGGCAGATAACGGTCAACAACCGTCTGTACGTTGCCCTGTACGACATCAACATCAGTCCAGGTCACACCGTCATCACTTTTCTGCAGCCGGAAATTCTGTGTGTTCCAGAACGGGCTGTTCGAGCCTTCATTAATGGCTGCGTTATATACCTTCCATTCATTAATTGTATACTGCTTGCCGAGATCAAGCGTCATCCACTTGATCTTGGCGGCTGTATTGTCGCACCACTTCGTATCCAGTTTGCCGTCTACCGCAAATTCCGCCCGTTCATTAATATTAGCTTGTCCTGAAGCGGCCACCTTTGCATTCAGTGCAACATTCCTTGTCGGATACACCTCAATTCCGGCGTCAGCGGCGGACGCCGTGACTGTAATAGCAGTCACGGAATCCAGCAGCCCGAGCAGCATCAGGACCGACATCAGAATGGCGAACAGTTGTTTACGCATGAGCTTCATTTCCCTCGCTTTCATCTTATAAAGAAGAGCCGGCTTGAACCAGACGGCTGACCATAGCAGCCACTTCAGCACGGGTTACCTGCTTCCTCGGCTGGAACCTTGTGCCGTCTCCCTGCATCAGCCCGTTCGCTCCTGCCTCAGCCACACTGGCTGCAGCCCAGGAAGAAATCTGCTGTGCATCAGCATAAGCCGGATTGGACTGGCTGCCGGCCGGCAGGCTGAAATGCTTGGCTGCATGGACCAGCGCTACCGCCGCTTCTTCGCGGGTAATACGGTCGCCCGGACGGAATGCCCCGTCATAGCCGTTCATAATACCCATTGCCGCCGCTTCAGCCGCCTGCTGCGCGTAGTAACTGCTTGACGGCACGTCACTGAACGGTGCCTGAGCAACCGTTGAAGGCACACTGCCCGTACGTTCTACGGCACGCATCAGCAATGCAACGAATTCCGCGCGGGTAATGCCGCGTCCCGGCTCGTAATGCTGTGCATCCACACCGTTCACCAGCTGCTTCGCGGCAAGCAGCTTCACTGCCGGTTCAGCCCAGTGTCCTGACAGATCCGAAAAGCTCTTGTCGTAGACCAGCAGTGCATACGTGGAGAAATGTCCGGTCTTGAAGGTTACTGTTCCGCCTGTAATGGTTCCAGGCATATATTCAGCACTGTTGCCGTTCAGATAATAGATGCCGGCAAGCTCTGTATTCATGGCTGCCTGCTGGGCAGGTGTCAGCTTCAGACTGACCTGGGCCTGTTGCCCCAGCTGATGAATGCCGGAAGTATTACTGCCGTTAACCGATTGAATAGTAAGCGAGAGCAGAACTCCAGTCGGGGCATATGCGGCATCACTCCCGGTAGCACGGGTAACTAATGCTTGCGCATCCGCATTCCATACGGCTCCCAGCGTAATCCGCAGACGGGTCTGATCATCTCCCGACAGCTTAATTGAATCTGCCGGGAAAGAGATGGTTCTTACCCCGTCTGTCAATACAAGAGCGGTGCTGCCTGTGTTCATCTGCTCCACTGATTTCGCCGGGAGCTCAAGCGTCACAGACGTCTCGCCTGCTGTTGCCGGAAGCTCAACTGTAATGCTGCCCGCAGCCTGCTGCATGGCCTGCGTTAATGTATCTGCACCTACCTGATAACGTCCGCCTTCAGCCGCCTCCGGCTTGACGGTGGCACCATTGGCTTCGCCGGCACCGGCAGGAATAACGGCTGCGGCCGGTGAGGCCGGTACGCCGCCTGTTCCGCCCGGCAAGGCAGGGCCAGGCGTAGCTGTCGGTGCCGGGGTTGGTGTTGGTGTTGGTGTTGGCGTTCCCGTACCCGGATCTCCGCCCGGAATAGTGAAGGTCTGCGTAAGCGTCGTTCCGCCGCTGCCGGCAATTACGGTATAGCTGCCGGAGGGAGCCAGCACCTGACTGTCCGGAATTGCCAGCCGCTTCGTATAAGCTCCTCCATCCGCTGTAAGAACATCAATATAGAATACGGTCTGGGCCGGACTGACCACTTTGACAACAACCTGGTCTGCTTGGCCAAGCGTTGTGCCTGACAGCGTAATGCTGCCGCCCCGTAAGGCTTCGTTCACGCTAAGCTGCAGCGTGAACGATGAGGCTGCAAAAACTGCAGCAGGGATACACAGGAGCATAAAGGCCATTACAGCCGCTACAACTTTTTTCACCTTCGGATTCCTCTCTTTCCTGGTCACTGAAGCTCAGCCGGCTTGGCAAGCTGCTCAGGCACCTCAAGATCGCTGTTAAATTCATCAAATACGAATACCTTGACCCGGTAGTCCGCACCTTTTACGTTGTAATACTGGGACATGGTGAGAGTATCACTTTTCAGCGGAACCGCGCTGATCAGCAGCGGAGTATCGCCATCCAGGAGCTCAAACACCACATAGGCACTGCCTGTGTATTCTGCCAGCTTCTCCACTGAAACCTCAACCTTGAGCTGATTATCCCGTTTGATTGTTCCCTGTAACGCGTACGTATCGCTATGATCATTAAGCGTAAACGGTTTATCCGAGAGCAGTGCTGAACCTGCCGGTGTTCCGGCTGTCTCATCACCCTTGATGCGGACCTGAACCTTGCCTGCGGCATATTCTCCGTCCCCGATAGGCTGAGGGTTCGCAGCGGCTTGCTGCCAGGTCTCTCCGCCGTCC
The DNA here is from genome assembly GCF_000723885.1 of Paenibacillus camerounensis. Classification (GTDB taxonomy): domain Bacteria; phylum Bacillota; class Bacilli; order Paenibacillales; family Paenibacillaceae; genus Paenibacillus_AQ; species Paenibacillus_AQ camerounensis. The sequence continues at coordinate 10,240 of NZ_CCDG010000069.1, read as the reverse complement.
ACACTGTATTCATAATCAGCAGCGCGGGTATAACCCGGTACCGGAGTCCAGCCAAACGTGTTGCGGGCATCATCCACAACCGGCAGGGTTGGAGCTGCAGGACGCTCACCGCCGGTGAAGACAGCAGCTTCTGCGGAATTGTCACGCTTGTTTACAGCCTTGACAATGAATTCGTAATCTACAGCCGGATTCGTTCCTGCCACTTTAAGCTCGTATTCACTTTGTCCCTCAACTGCCTGAACATAAACGTTCCAGTTCATCCCCAGCTTCCCGTTCTTCTCATAGATCCGGAAGCCCCTTACAGCATCATCGGCACTCTGCTCCTGTGGTCTTTCCCAAGTAAGCAGCGTAGCCTTCTCCTCTGCCCGTGCAGCCGAAAGCTTCTCAACCGGTTTCGGTTTACTGTCTTTCCGGACAATGGTGTACGTGTCGAACGGAGCAGCATCACCGGATTTATAAGAGTTGATCGTGAAGCTGTCTTCCGTCATCCTAATCCCGGAGTAGATCGGCATTTTGGGCTGTTCGTAAACGGCTGCAAAATAAGGGTCTACATTTTTATTAACATCATAGAATTTCGTGCCGGAGGAATTATTAATCATGTACAGCGTACCATCCGGATTAAGCGGATTCCCGTTTTCATCCTTGGAGATATTGTCTACCACCTTGTTGCCGTACATTTGATTCGAGCGCACAAAGACATGGTCATGCCCCTGCAGCACTACGTCAATTCCAAGCTCATCGAAGACCGGATACAGCGTTTCTCTCAGCTCTTTGATTTCGGTTTCGGCCGCATGTCCCCCCAGCGAATAGATCGCCTTATGGAACGCAACAACCTTCCACTTCTTGTCCGTCTCGGCAACTTCCCGCTTCAGCCACTCAATCTGCTGATTGAAGGAATTCCGCTGGCGCTCGTCCCAGCCCATGTCCATCGTATTCATGACCATGATATGGGCTTCGCCGTAGTCGAAGGAGTAGACACTGCCCGGAGGAAGCGGATCATCTATAGAATCGTTCGGATAGTTAAAATGATAATAATAGTTATCGTTATATGGTCCTTCATGATTGCCGACAGCTGCCATCAGCGGAAGCTTCATCAGCATATTCTGCGGTTTGCCGAAGTAATCGAGCCATTGGGACTCCAGTGATCCGGCATCGACCTGATCGCCCGTCATCACCAGGAACTTAGCATCGGGATAATCCTTCAGCCCGTTTTTCAGCGTATCGGCCCAGACCTCATAGTCATGGGTATTTGCTCCTTGGGAGTCCGTCATATACAGGAAGCTGTAGTTATCCTCCTTTTCCCCCTCGGTCACGAAGCTGCCTTCAGCACTCCAGTTGCCCTCGCTGCCGACACGATACTTATAGGCGGTTCCGGGAGCAAGCCCGCTGGCAACAGCCTTATGGCTGATAAAAGCCCCTGTTGTCGAGCCGGTAATTTTCAGGTTAAGCGCCTTGGTATCGGCAGGATCACCGGTAAAACGCTGCTTCGCCGGAGAATCAAAGCCCTGATCCGCAGGAACAACCTCGACGATGCTGTCCATAATTCCGGCCGGTGCGCTGTCCGGTCTTTCATAGCTTGTATACCAGGCGAAGGAACGGTTCGTTTTCGCCTCGTTCAGGAAGGACATCGCGATTGCAACCGGTGAATAATCAACCGCTTCCGAATGATTATCCGGGCTGAAAATAAAGCTGCCCGCAGCCGTATCGCCGTCAAGCTTCAGTCCCCCCTGTCCGTCATATTCGACGTTCACAATCTGTCCCGGCATAATGATGGTTCCCAGCGTCAGCATCAGCTGATCAGCGCTGCTTCCTTGAACCGCCTGGCGGACCGGAATTGCCTTGTCGCCCGCTTTAATGGTCAGATGCTCAGCCAGCTCTGCAGGAACGGTCTGCAGATTACCGGTGAGCTGCAGCGCTATGCTCAGGCCTCCGGAATCGACTGTGCCAAACACGGGGCCATTGTAGCCGTCCGGAAGGTAGAAGGCTGTCGCAGGGACAATCTGCTTCTCGATTCCCGGGCCGGACCAGCGCAGATACAGATTGGAGCCGCCAAAGTCCTCAAAGTACTCTACCTTGAAGCTGTACATCGCCCCGGCCTGCAGGGTTACAGGGCTGCTGGTCTGCTCGACATCCCAGTCATTCTTCCAGTGATCGACAACCAGTTTATCGTCAATCCACATCCGGAAACCGTTGTCTCCTATCATGTAGAACGTATAATCACCGGATGCCGGTACTGCCAGCCGGCCTGTCCAGCGGATATTGGCATCATCCGCCCGTCCGGCCCAGGTCTGGAGAACCGGATCAAGATTACTGAAATTAATTTGTGAATCAATCCGTGTGGATTTATAATCTACGAACTCAAAATTGTCGTTATTGGTGTAATATTGGCCCAGTAAGCCATGGTCTTTGGAGGCCGCTGCCCCTGCTGAGGCATTTAGCTCTAGAGAGAAGTAAGTATCGGAGCTTGCACCGCGGTCCTGATGTACCTCGGCTGCAATAACGTTAGCGCCTTGCAGCAGCAGAGCAGGATCAATAGTGAAGTTGTTATCCAGGCGTTCGTCGCCGACGGCGGTGGAGGCATAAGTGTTATAGAGGATCGTACCCTGCGGCATGTTAGTCCGGTAGACTTCCTGCCCGTTCAGGTATACAACAGCTCCGTCATCACGTACCAGTGTAGCTGCGAGACGGGTGATTGCAGACGGGTCTTCAATCTGAAACTCCTTACGGTAATACGTTGTAGCATATTTCTGGCCGGCATCAGGACCATAGCTGATACGGGTCTTCAGATCCAGTCCTTTACCGCTACTGGCATAACCGAGCGGCGCCTGTCCCTGCTTCCACAAGCTGTCATCATAAACATTGCGCCAGACCGTAGTCTGATCTGATCCGTCATCCAGATAGGACCAGGTGCTGTCCTTGGCGATTAGTGTACCTCCAACTGCTGCTGCGGAAAGCAATCCGGTATCTCCCAAAACCTGAACTGCTGCTCCATCTCCGGTGCCTCCGGATGTACCGGTATTACCTGCAGCACCGGCACTGATTGCTTCTTCAGCAGCGGCATTACCTGTGTCTGCAGGCTCTGCACTGGCTGGAAGCAGCGGCACATAGCCGGCTGTGAGCAATGAAGCAGTGAGCATAGCTGCCGTAAGCGCACGGCTGCCCAGCATAAACCTCTTCTTCACTTCTTTTCCCCCCATATGAAAGTTGTAATCAAGGGAAAATGATACGTTTAGTCCGGCGAAGGTTCAACTCATGCATGGTAAAGTCCTGGTTAAGTTTTCGTAAAACCCGATGTCAGCTTATCAACAAGGCTCCGGCAATAAATCCTTATCCAACCCACTAATTCCTTTTAATTCCTTGTGAGGCGTAGCGGATATAGCCGGATAACCCCGGCCCTCCGCATATTGCAGCAGTTAAGCAGCTCCTTAAGGAAATGTAATCGCAAAGTTAAAACGAAGCTAAATTCACCTAATATTTCCTGTTTTATTTTCGCATTTTTATTTATTTTTATGTATATTTTTGTAATTACACTCCAGAAAATGAATAAAAGCCGCAGTTTAACCTGCAGCTTTATCTTCGATCCGGATCGTATTATGCCTTCCGCACAAACTCCGATTTCAGCTTCATCGCGCCGAAGCCGTCGATTTTGCAATCTATGTCATGATCGCCGTCCACCAGCCGGATGTTCTTTACCTTCGTCCCGATCTTCAGCACGGAGGAGCTCCCTTTGACCTTCAGATCCTTAATTACCGTTACAGAGTCTCCGTCGCTCAGCACATTTCCATTGGCATCCTTAACCACCTTAACGTCTTCGCTGTTCCCGTTCTCTGCCCCGGCAGTCCATTCATGCCCGCATTCCGGACACACCAGCTGTGTTCCATCCTCGTAGGTGTAGACTGAGCTGCACTGCGGACAATTCGGTAATTCATTCATTATTTCATGTCTCCATTCGTTTTGAGTTCCCTGCTGCGGCCTGCGGCAGCTCCTCTATTCTAGCATATCGCGCCAAAAAGAACCCCCATAATCCGGGCAGCCGGGTTATTTCTCCCAATATTCCTATACCTGCCCTTATCTTAATTATAGTAAAATATTTCATATGGACTATCCGCGAATGAATGAGAGGAGCTCACAATGAAGGAACATTTTGCAGCACGGCTTGATTTATTCGTTCAGAATAACCAGCAGATTAAAAAGGCTTTTGCCTGGAAAAGCGGACAGATCAACCGGCTGGCTGCTCTGTTGTACACAGTGGAAAATAAAGCGGCGGACCTTGACGCTATCCGTGACAGCAGCGAGCTGATCAAGAGCTCAACCGGCCTCTTTTCAACGTTCCGGGGCAATTTGTCAGTCTGTATTGCTGCCCTGCTGTCACTGTCAGGTGACAGGAAGACCCAGCTCTCCGATACTCTGGCTGTTTATGAGCTGCTGAAGGAACGCAAGCTGCGGGCCTCCGATTATCTGGTCGCTGCTGCGTACCAGATTGCTGCCCATTCCGCCTTTGACCAGCATCAGCGGATGGCTGACAGAACCCGCCAGTTCTATGACAGCATGAAGGAATATCACCGGTTTTTGACCGGGCAGGATGATTATATCTTCTCCGCCATGCTCGCGCTGTCGGATCTGGAGCCCGAGCAGGGTGCCGCCCGGATGGAACAGCTGTATACGGAGTTGAAGCCGGAATTCCTGTCAGGCAACAGTGTGCAGGCGCTGACACAAGTGCTGGCGCTGGGCGCAGAGACGCCCGGGGCTGCTGCACGTGTACTTGCTCTGCGCGATGCCTTCCGCAGCAGAGGCCTCCGGATGGACAGAGAATACACGTTATCCTCCCTCGGTGTTCTATCCCTGCTGCCGGCAGACGATGAGACGCTTATCCAGGATATTTCTGATACCCATGATTATCTGCGGACCCAAAAGGGCTTCGGCAGCTGGTCCGTCACCAAGCAGGAGCTGCTGCTGCTCAGCGCCGCCCTGGTATCCTACAAGCATATTGAAGCTGTACAAAGCGGCATCCTGGCCTCGGCGCTCTCCACCAGCCTGACCAACATTGTCATTGCCCAGCAGACGGCAATTGCCGTCGCCGCCGCCTCATCCGCTGCGGCAGCTTCCTCTTCGCACTGATATTTAACGATTGGAAGATACTTAATAAGGGACTATGCCGCCCGTTTACGGGTGACATAGTCCCTTATGTCTAGTACTACTCCAGCCCTGCTGCCCGTTTACCGTTTCATTCTCCGCCGGAAGGTTAATCCATCTCGTAGCCCAGCGTCAGCCGGAAGCCGTCCAGCTCATATCCAAGCTGAGTGTATAGCCGGATGGCTTTTTTATTGGTACCGTAGGTGCCCAGGGTGGCAACGGTTTTGCCCTGCTCCTTCAGATATGCAAGTGCGGTACAGAGCAGATTCCGGGCGATGCCCCGGCTGCGCCACTGCGGAATAACGAACACGTTCTCCGTTACGCTATGGCTATCGCTAACTCTCCAGGTAGAGGTGTTGCCGAGAAACTGATCACCGCTGAAGGCACAGAAGTTCACCATTTCAGGAGTGCCCTGCATCCAGGCCAGATGGTTAAGGCTCCAGGCTACCCCGTTGAAGGAGTCCTGCTCTGCCAGATGATATTTCCCGCGGGCCTCATCATTATTCAGCAGAAAGGGGCGGATTTGCACTTCTTCCGGCAATGGATATGCAGGAACCGGACGGCTGAGATCGTATTTTAAAATAACAATGCTCTCGTAAATGGTAAAGCCGCGTTTCAGGTAATAGCTCTGCTCCGCAAGATTGTCAGGGTCAATATACTGATTCAGCACAATCCGTTTCTCCGGATGCTGCGCCTTAATCTCCCGCGAACGGGCAATCAGCGCATTCAGCAGGGCGTCCTTAACAGCTTCATCCTCCTCTTCACCGGCAAAGCTGATCTCACCCGTGAGATAGCGGATAAAGCCCGGGTCATCATCGTGCCCGGCTGCGTGGAACGTGTCATGGTAAGTCAAATTGGCGATTGCGAGCGCTTCGTTCTCTTTTTCCGCCAGAAACATGTTCTTCTGCTCAAAGTCACCGTGATACAGGTAATGCATATGCAGCGCAAAGCCAAATGCCGCTACCGTCTCTTCATCTCCGTCATTCACATTCCGGATGATCCAATCTCCCAACAAACATCGTCCCCCGTCTGCCTCACTCATTAAGCTGCGAAGTCAGCATTTTTTTGGTAATAATACCCTTTAAATAGTGGATAAGCTTATTGAAAAATGCAAGGTAAAAGTTGAATATAACTAATCTGCACATGGAGTTCGTGCCGGAATTCTGCAATGATGAAGTTGTATCTTTTCCCGTTCAAGTGATTGTAACAACAAATTTTGCTGTTAACGGGTATCGGCTGATTATTGTGTTATAATCACTCTGATTTATTCATTTATAAGAAACACACGTGAACAGAACAAACAGAAACAGGTGATGAAATGTTTGAGCTTAAGTGGCTGTGGCAGAACCTGCAGGGAAACCGGGCAAGGTATATTCTGGCACTCTGCCTCTCGGTGGTGGGTTCCGCACTTACCATTGTCAACCCGTACATCAGTCAGCGCATTGTCGACACGTTCATAGCCGGCGATCATGCAGCCCAGAATCTGACTGATAAGCGCGGACTGCTGATTGCACTCTGTCTGGGCATGATCGGCTTTTCGCTGCTGCGTACCGGTCTGGCCTATCTGACAACGATGCAGTATGAGCGTTCTTCGCAGAACATGATGTACAACATCCGTATTTATCTGTACAACAAAATCCAGGGGCAGGACCGTGAGTATTACGACCGCAACCGTACCGGTGACCTTATGACCAAAATGACCGGTGACCTGGATATGGTGCGGCACTCGATGGCGTGGATTTTTAAGACGATTATCGAGTCGGTGACGATTTTTACAGCCGCTGTCATTTACTTTTTCACCATTGATGCGGTATTGACCGTATGGATGCTGGTCCTGGCACCGCCGATTTTCATTGTGGCCTACATATTTGCTAAGCGCGTACGCCCGATGTATATTGACCTGCGCGAACGGCTGTCCCAGCTGAATACGACCACACAAGAGAACATCTCCGGGAATCGTGTCGTCAAAGCATTTGCCCGCGAAGCATTTGAAATTGAAAAATTCACAGACAAAAATAAGAACTATTCAGCGGCCAACAAAAAGGCGGCACTCGTCTGGCTTGATTACTTCCCGTATCTGGAGAGCTTTGCCCAGGCGTTCAACGTCATCCTGATGCTGGCCGGCGGCCTGTTCCTGATGGAAGGAAGAATTACCTTCGGGGAGTTTGCAGCCTTCACTTCACTGATCTGGGCGATCTCGAACCCGATGCGCAATATCGGTATTATTATTAATGATATTCAGCGGTTTTTTGCCAGCTTATCCAAAATCATCGACATCTACTATGCCAAGCCGGCGATTGCCAATGAGCATAACCCTGTGCAGAAGCGCCGGTACGAGGGCCGGATCGAATTTCAGAACGTCCGGTTCAAATATGACAGCGCTCTCGTCCTCGATGATGTCAGCTTTACTGTTGAGCCTGGTGAAACGGTCGCTATTATGGGTTCAACCGGTGCGGGCAAGACCACCATTATCAACCTGATCCCCCGCTTCTATGAGGCAACCTCAGGCAAAGTGCTGGTGGACGGGGTGGATGTGCGCGATCTGGAGCTTGATGAGCTACGGGGCAATATCGGGATGGCTACACAGGATGTGCTGCTGTTCTCGGATACGATAGACGGCAACATTGCTTACGGCGATCCTGATCTGCCCGAAGAGGATGCAATGGAATATGCCCGGAAGGCTGCAGCCCACGACTTTATTACCAAAATGCCGGAAGGCTACGATACGGTAGTCGGTGAGCGCGGCGTCGGTCTATCCGGCGGACAGAAGCAGCGCATTGCGCTGGCGCGGGCACTCGCAGTGCACCGGCCGATTCTGATTCTTGATGATACGACCTCTGCGGTCGATCTGGAGACGGAGGAGCACATCCAGCGCAGTCTGCGTGAGCTGGAATATCCGTGCACGAAGATCATCATTGCCCAGCGGGTCTCTACCACCTGTGAAGCAGACCGTATTCTGATTATTGACCGCGGCCGCCTGATTGAAGAAGGCACCCATGCCGAGCTGCTGGCGAAGCGGGGTTATTACTACGATGTATTTATGCTGCAAAACGAAGGTATTGGAAGGCAGGTGAGCCAGAGTGGCAAGGAATAGATTCGACGTCGATGAGAATCTGGAGTCGCCGTTTAATATTAAGCATTTCCGGCGCGCCATGGTCTATATCAGACGTAAAAAGAAACCGATGATTCTCGCATTCATTCTGAGCGCCCTCTCGGCTGCAATTTCCCTTTCAGCACCGCTGATCATGCAGCATGTTGTTGACGTGACGATCCCGGCTAAAGCTAAGGGTGCACTGGTAGGCTGGTCGGCCCTAATGCTGGTCACTATTGTAGTCAGTGTTATCCTGGCAACAATCCGTTCACGTATAATGACTAAGGTCGGGCAGGATATCATTTTTGATATCCGGACAGATCTGTTCAAGCATCTGCAGGAGCTGCCGTTCAAGTATTACGATGACCGTCCGCAGGGAAAAATCCTGATCCGGGTTGTAAACTATGTCAATGGGGTTTCGGATGTACTGTCCAACGGAATTATTAACTTTATCCTGGAAATCGTGAACCTGATCTTCATCGCAGCCTTCATGTTCGCAGTCGATGTCCGGCTCTCATTCGTAACACTGGCCGGGCTGCCCGTATTCCTCGGCATTATGCTGCTGATCAAGAACAAGCAGCGCCGGGCCTGGCAGGCTGTCTCCAATAAGAGCTCCAATCTGAACGCCTACCTGCAGGAGAGCATCAGCGGGATTGGCGTCACCCAGATGTTCTCACGCGAGCAGCATAATGAGGGAACCTTCACCAAGCTCGCCGGTAATTTCCGGACCGAATGGATGAGAGCCCTGCGGTATAACTCACTCATCCCGTTCACCGTTGATAATCTGGCTACGACCGTTATGACGCTGATCTTTCTGGTCGGCCTGCTGACGCTGAGTCCCCAGGATGCCACCTTCGGTGTCATTCTCGCTATGAGCAGCTACGCGGGCCGCTTCTGGCAGCCCATTCTCAACCTGTCCAACCTTTACAACAGCTTTATTAATGCCGTTTCTTATCTGGAGCGGATCTTCGAGACGCTGGATGAGCCGGTTACGGTCAGCGACGTGCCAGGCGCTAAAGAGCTTCCGCCGGCACGCGGGCAGGTAACCTTCGACGATGTAACCTTCGCTTATGATCCGGGGCTGAATATTCTGGAGAACATCTCCTTTGACGTCAAGGCCGGCGAAAGCGTCGCTCTGGTTGGGCCAACCGGGGCCGGTAAAACTACCGTCGTCAATCTGATCTCCCGGTTCTACAACCTCACCGGCGGCCGGATTCTGATCGACGGCGAGGATATTGCCGGGGTAACGATGAAGTCGCTGCGCAGCCAGATGGGTATCATGCTGCAGGACAGCTTTATTTTCTCGGGAACGATCCTGGACAACATCCGTTACGGTAAGCTTGATGCTACAGAAGAGGAGGTCATCGCTGCAGCCAAAACCGTCTGCGCCGATGAATTCATCCGCGAGTTCGAGCAGGGCTATATGACCGAGGTCAATGAGCGCGGCTCCAAGCTCTCGCAGGGGCAGCGGCAGCTTATCTCGTTCGCCAGAACGCTACTGGCTGATCCGCGCATTCTCATCCTGGATGAGGCAACCTCCTCAATCGATGCCAAGACTGAGCGGCTGCTGCAAAAGGGGCTGAACGAGCTGCTCAAGGGCCGTACCTCCTTCATCATCGCGCACCGGCTGTCGACCGTGAAGAACTGCGACCGCATTATGTACGTGGCTAACAAAGGCATCGCCGAAAGCGGCTCGCATGAAGAGCTGCTTGCACGCAAGGGTCTCTACCACCGGCTCTACACGGCGCAGAAGATGGAGGCTTAACAATTTACTTTGTGGATAGTGGAGCGGGTGCTCCCCTTTGTGGGGGTATCCGCTTTTTTGTGTGGCGTGGGAGGCGATGCTGATGGGATTGGCACGGACTGAGTCAGTTACTGGCTCGCTCGCACCCAACTTCGCCCAAATCAAAGGCATTTTTGCCTCTCATTTCGCACATTCAGCCACCTGCGCCCAAATCAAAGGCACTTTTGCCTCTCATTTCGCACATTCAGCCACCTGCGCCCAAATCAAAGGCA
>NZ_CCDG010000068.1 GCF_000723885.1 Paenibacillus camerounensis | reverse complement strand
CCGTTGAAGTCGGCGAAATGGGGCAAGTTGGCGGAATGAAGGACAATAATGCCTTTGATTTCGGCGGAATGGGGAAAGTTGGCGGAATGAAAGGTAAAAGTGCCTTTGATTTCGGAAGAATGGGCTAAGTTGGCGGAATGAAGGGCAAAAATGCCTTTGAATTCAGCGGAATGAGGCAAAGCGGCGGAATGAAGGGCAAAAATGCCTTTGATTTCGTCGGAATGGTGCAAGTTGGCGGAATGAAGGGAAAAAATGCCTTTGATTTGGGAAGAATGGGGCAAGTTGGCGGAATGAAGGGCAAAAATGCCTTTGATTTCGGGAGAATGAGCTAAGTTGGCGGAATGAAAGGCAAGAGTGCCCTTATTGTTTATGTGTAAGTAAATAACAAGCTTATAGGGTGTTCTTACCCACCGGCTGTTCAGTCTTCTGCTTCTCCCTGAACCGGGGACCGACGTAATTTTTCTTGCGGTCACGGGTGAGAATCCAGCCGCCGAGAAAACTCATGCCCGCAGCGAACAGCAGCAGACCGCCGCCGAAATGCAGCCAGGCAAAAACCGGAGTTACCCTGTCGTCGCCGTGCATGGAGAGATAATTGAACAGGTCGTCCTTCATCATCAGGAATCCCTTCATCGCCAAAAGTCCCGGAATCACGAGAATGAGGATGGCACAGAAGCGTGAAATGATCAGTTTCATACCGGCAACACTCTCCCTGCAGCCTATTGAATTCACCAATATGATAACGCTTCACATGGCAAAAGTCCATGCCTATATGACGTTTGTACGTTTTGAATTGCACCGAAAAGAGAGTACAATGTAGAGAGTTATGCAGAACTTTTGAGTATTGACTGGAGGATACATACAATGACAATTTCCTGTGACGTAGCTATTCTGGGCGGAGGAACCGGTGGATATGTGGCGGCGATCCGCGCTGCCCAGCTCGGCAAGTCTGTCGTCGTCATCGAAATGGACAAGCTGGGCGGAACCTGTCTGCACCGCGGCTGCATTCCCAGCAAGTCGCTGCTGCGCAGTGCAGAGGTATACGCTGAAATACAAGAGAGCGAAAGCTACGGAATTGAAACATTAGGCGTCAAGCTGGTATTCCCGAAGGTGCAGGCCCGCAAGGACGCTGTGGTGGAGCAGCTGCACCAGGGCGTACAGTATCTGATGCGCAAAAATAAAATCCAGGTGGTTAAAGGCAAAGGCCGTATTATCGGCCCGTCGATTTTCTCACCGCGCAGCGGTGCGGTGGCTGTTGAGCTGGAGGACGGAGAGATGGAGACAGTGGTCTCTACTAATCTCATCGTGGCTACCGGCTCACGCCCGCGTGTGCTTCCGGGACTGAAGCCTGACGGCAAGGTGATTCTGAGCAGCGAAGAAGCGCTGACACTGGAGGAGCTGCCGGCTTCCATACTTATTGTGGGCGGCGGCGTAATCGGAGTGGAGTGGGCTTCGATGCTGGCGGATTTTGGCGTTCAGGTTACCGTTGTCGAAGCTGCAGACCAGCTGCTGCCGTTTGAGGATGCAGAAATTGCCCGTGAGCTGACCAGACTGCTTAAGAAGCGCGGAGTTAAGGTGCTAACCGGCACAACTGTAGATCCGGAGACCAGTGCCATTACAGAGGACGGGATCAGTATCGAAGCCCGCAAGGGAGAGCAGAGCCAGACGCTGTCCGCAGGAAAGCTGCTTGTGTCGGTCGGCAGAGTGGCCAATATCGAGAATATCGGACTGGAAAATACAGATATCCGCTTTGATAAAGGCGTGATTGAGGTCAATGCCAATATGCAGACCGGTGAGCCGCATATCTATGCAATCGGTGACTGTATCGGCGGCCTGCAGCTGGCCCATGCAGCATCACATGAAGGCATCCGTGCCGTCAATCACCTGGCAGGGGAGCAGCTTCATCCGTATCATGCCCATCTTGTGCCGCGTTGTGTCTATACACGGCCGGAGGTGGCGAGTGTCGGTCATACCGAGAAGGAAGCGGAGAGCTTAGGGCATGATGTTGTGACCGGGAAATTCCCGTTCTCGGCGATCGGCAAGGCGATCGTTCACGGGATGAAGGACGGGTTCGTCAAGGTAGTTGCGGACCGCAGCAGCGGCGACATTCTCGGAGTGCAGATGATCGGTCCGCATGTGACTGACCTGATCGGGGAAGCGGCGCTGGCTCAGCTGCTGGACGCTACACCTTGGGAAGTCGGCGAGGCAATCCATGCCCACCCGACCCTGTCCGAAGTAATTGGTGAAGCAATGCTGGCGGTGGATGGCAGAGCCATCGGGTTCTAATATAAGCTCAGGGGAGCAAAAGGAATGCCGGAGAGAGCTGGCGGAGCGTGATGAGCGCACAACCGTTCTTTTCCGGCTTTTCCTCTCTTTTCTTTTTGCGGTGAAAGGGCTTATAATGTATTTAGTCTAGTCTTAGTACCTGGTTATAAGATCAGGTTAAAGACGGTGCTATGGCATATGCCAATAACCCAACTACATTTTTAGGAGGTACCTCTGTATGGAATCTCAAGGTACTACTGCAAACAAGACCAACAGACATAAACAGCTTGGACTGACAGACGGCCAGGTCATTGACATGTACAGATATATGCAGCTGGGACGGAAATACGATGAGCGGAGCCTGCTGCTGCAGCGGGCCGGAAAGATCAATTTCCACGTCTCGGGAATCGGCCAGGAGGCGGCGCAGGTTGCTGCGGCGTTTGCGCTGGACCGGCAGAATGATTATTTTTTACCCTATTACCGGGATTATGCCTTTGTGCTGACGGTAGGGATGACTACACGTGAGCTGATGCTGTCCGTATTCGCCAAGGCGGAGGACCCTAACAGCGGCGGCCGGCAGATGCCGGGCCATTTCGGGAGCAAGCGTCTGCGGATTGTGACCGGCTCAAGTCCGGTGACAACCCAGGTTCCTCATGCGGTCGGCTTTGCGCTGGCGGCAAAAATGCAGAAGAAGAAGTTTGTTTCGTTCGTAACCTTTGGCGAAGGCTCCAGCAATCAGGGGGATTTTCATGAGGCTTGCAACTTTGCGGGTGTGAATAAGCTTCCGGTCATTATTTTTTGCCAAAATAACCAGTATGCGATTTCTGTTCCGGTTCATAAGCAGCTTGGCGGCAAGGTCAGCGATCGTGCGCTGGGCTACGGCTTCCCGGGTGTGCGTGTAGACGGCAATGATCCGCTGGAAGTTTATCGTGTAGTGAAGGAAGCGCGGGAGCGCGCACTGGCCGGTGAAGGGCCGACCCTGATTGAAGCGATGATGTACCGTTTGTCTCCGCACTCCACCTCAGACAATGATCTGGCTTACCGGACCAAGGAAGAGGTAGACGAGAACTGGAAAAAGGACGGCATTGCCGCGTTCCGGACCTATCTCATTGAACAGGGGCTGTGGAGTGATGAGCAGGAGCGTGATCTCGTTGCTGAATACAATCTCGAATTGAAAGAGGCTATTGCGTACGCCGAAAATGCACCATTCCCGAAACCGGAAGATACGCTGCTGCATGTGTACGACGAATCCGGCCTCAAAGGAGGAGCATAAATCATGGCGATGATGGAATATATCGATGCGATCCGGCTGGCGATGAAGGAAGAAATGGAGCGCGATGAGTCCGTATTCGTGCTTGGCGAGGACGTCGGCGTTAAGGGCGGCGTGTTCACCACTACCAAAGGGCTGCAGGAGCAGTTCGGGGAAGAACGTGTCATGGATACGCCGCTGGCCGAGTCGGCAATTGCCGGTGTAGCCATCGGGGCGGCGATGTACGGCATGAAGCCGATTGCCGAAATGCAGTACTCCGATTTCATGCTGCCGGCGACCAACCAGATTATTAGCGAAGCGGCCAAAATCCGTTACCGCTCCAACAACGACTGGAGCTGTCCTGTTGTTATCCGCGCGCCGATCGGCGGCGGGATCTTCGGCGGACTGTATCATTCCCAGTGTCCGGAATCGATCTTTTTCGGTACGCCGGGGCTGAAGATCGTGGCTCCGTATTCGGCAGCCGATGCCAAAGGTCTGCTGAAGGCAGCGGTACGCGACCCTGATCCGGTGCTGTTCTTCGAGAACAAGAAATGCTACAAGCTGATCAAGGAAGACGTGCCTGAGGACGATTATATCGTGCCGATCGGCGAAGCGAACCTGCTGCGTGAGGGCAGCGACATTACGGTGATCGGTTACAGTTTGCCGCTGCATTTTGCGATGCAGGCAGCGGAGGAGCTGGAGCGCGAGCAAGGCATTACCGCGCACATCCTGGATCTGCGCACACTGCAGCCGCTCGACCGTGACGCAATTATCGCCGCAGCCCGCCAGACGGGTAAGGTGCTGATCGTCCACGAGGATAACAAGACCGGCGGCATCGGCGGCGAAGTGGCGGCGATCATCGCCGAGCACTGCCTGTTCGAGCTGGATGCGCCGATCTTCCGGCTGTGCGGCCCTGATGTGCCGGCGATGCCAATCAGCCCGCCGATGGAGAAGTTTTTCATGCTGAGCAAAGATAAGCTGAAGGCTGAGATGCTGCGGCTTGCGCAGTATTAAGAGGAGTACCTTGCTATCGTCGAGTCGCCGAATTAGGTGGATTTTCGCCAGTTAAATTTGACTTTCGGCGCCAATTATAAGAATTAGCTGGAAAATCGCCAACTAATTTCGTCTATACGGGGCTTTAACAGTGGATGTGAGCTTATAGGTGGCGTTTATCCAACTAATCTTCTGCGGCTGGCGTTTGCTGCGGATTTAGGTTGAGGATTTCCGGCTAATATATCATGCATCATCGCGTTTGCCATCCTTAGGTGGGGCGCATCAGGTGGGGGTGTGCCACTAGCTGGGCAAACACTATCCGGTGGGGGGGCGCCATCTGCTGGGTAAATACTATACTGTGGGGAAGTGCACCAGGTGGGGAAACGATATCCGGTGGGAAAGCGCCATCTGCTGGGTAAATAATTTCTGGTGGGGATGTGCTACCGGCTGGGCAAATACTATCCGGTGGGACGCACCAACTGGGCAAATACTGTCCTGGGGGAAATGCACCATCTGGGGAAACACTATTTGGTGGTAAAGTACAGCAGTTGGGTAAACACTATCCCGCGGGAGTACGCCACCTAATCCAACGCTACCGTCTTCGTATTAGGTGGATTTTCGCCAGCTAAATTTTGACTTTCGGCGCCAATTATAAGAATTAGCTGGAAAATCGCCATCTAATTTCGTCCATATGGTGCTTTAACGGTGGGATGTGAGCTTATAAGTGGCGTTTATCCAACTAATCTTCTGCATCGGGCGTTTGCTGCGGATTTAGGTGGAGGATTTCCGGCTAATGTAGGCTAACGTCCAACCAAGGTAAGTTTACGTTCAACTATAACAGGATAACGTTCAACCAAATTAGGTTAACGTTCAACTAAAGTAAGTTAACGTTCAACCAAGGTAAGCTTACGATCAAATATAACAGGATAACGTTCAACCGAAGTAAGATAACGTCCAACCAAGGTGAGTTTACGATCAACTATAACAGGATAACGTCCAACCAAGGTAAGTTTACGTTCAACTATAACAGGATAACGTCCAACCCTAACAATACTTATAGACCTTAAATTTATACTTATCTATCTAAGCCATAGCTTCCGGAGCAAGTTATGTACGAAGTATCATCAGGAAGCCTGTGCTTACCAAACATTAAGGAGTGACAATATGTCTGACAATACAAAGCTGACGGACGTGGTAATGCCGCAGCTGGCGGAATCGCTGGTGTCCGCTACAATCGGCAAATGGCTGAAGCAGCCGGGCGACCGCGTGGAGGAATATGAGCCGATCTGCGAGCTGATTACGGACAAAGTCAATGCCGAGCTGCCTTCCACCGTGGAAGGCACGCTGGTTGAGCTGCTGGCCGAGGAAGGCCAGGTCATTAGTGTGGGCGAGATCATCGCCCGCATCGCCGTGGCAGCGCCGGCGGGCGCTTCTGCCGGAAGCTCCGCACCGGCAGCAGGCACTGCCCCGCAGGCGGCCGCTGCCGCGCCTGCGCCAGGCACGCCAGCCGCGCCGGTCCGGCCGGCAGCGCCGTCTCTCTCAGCAGCGGACGCGCCTATGCGCTCCCGCTACTCACCCGCGGTGCAGACGCTTGCAGCGGAGCACCGCATTGACCTAAGCGCCGTGCCGGGCACCGGGCTCGGCGGGCGCATCACCCGCAAGGATGTGCTGGCGTACCTGGAGAACGGCGGCGCAGCCGCCGGTCAGACGGTACCTGCACATCCGGGCGCAGCCGGCGCGGGGCAAGCCGGCCGGCAGGTGCCTGAAGCGCTGCAGCAGCCTGCGCTTCAGGTCATTCAGGCGGAGGCGCAGGAGCAGCTGGAGCCGGTGCGCAATTCGGGGCTTCACCTGAGTGAATCCCCGCGCATTCCGACCATTGAAGTCGAGGGCGGACTGGGCAGCAGCTCCGAGTACCTGATCAACGTGACGCCGATCCGCAACACCATTGCGACCAGAATGCGCCAGAGCGTCTCGGAGATTCCGCATGCCTGGACGATGATTGAGGTGGATGTGACCAATCTGGTTGTCCTGCGCAACAAGCTGAAGGATGAGTTCAAGCGCAAGGAAGGCATCAACCTGACTTATCTGGCTTTTATGATGAAGGCTGTAGTCAGTGCGATCAAAGATTATCCGATCATGAATTCTGTCTGGGCCGTTGACAAAATCATCGTCAAACGCGACATCAATATCGCGCTGGCGGTCGGCACAGAGGATTCCGTCATGACCCCGGTGATCAAAAAGGCAGACCAGAAGAACATCGCCGGCCTCGCACGCGAGATCGACGAGCTGGCCCAGAAGACCCGTGAAGGCAAGCTGCGCCTCGATGATATGCAGGGCGGTACCTTTACAGTCAACAATACAGGGTCGTTCGGCTCCATCCTGTCCTATCCGATTATCAACTACCCGCAGGCGGCGATCCTGACGTTCGAATCCATTGTCAAAAAGCCGGTCGTCATCAACGACATGATTGCGGTACGCTCCATGGCCAACATCTGCCTGTCGCTGGACCACCGGATTCTGGACGGTGTCATCTGCGGACGCTTCCTGCAGCGCGTGAAGGATAATCTGGAGGGGTATACTCCGGATACCAAGCTCTATTAATCAGCGGCTGCATAAGCACCGTGACACAGCAAACAGCGTCCGGTAAGTACCGGACGCTGTTATTAAGCTTTTTTTAACCGGCCAGGAAAGGCTCGACTACCATCAGCAGGGTTGAGGCGATCATTGCGATCAGCATGATATAGATAACGATGCGGAACCATTTTTGACGATTCATGTGTGACTCCTTTAGGATTAGTGTAAGTTAACAGCATTACCACCATTGTAACGTATCTGTGAAAGAGAGGGAAGTCCAGTGATAGTAAGAGACCGATTGATTGAGGAATTCATGGAGCTTGTCCGGGTGGACAGCGAGACCGGAAATGAGCGGCAGATTGCCGATGTGCTAAAAGCAAAATTCAGCGCGCTGGGACTTACAGCCATCGAGGATGATTCCATGGAGCGTACCGGACACGGGGCAGGTAACCTGTTCGTGACCTGGGCGGCAGACAGCGGCGCTGCGGTACCGAAGCTACTGTTCACCTGCCATATGGATACTGTGGTTCCCGGACAGAATATCAAGCCTGCCCTCGGAGAAGACGGCTGGATCACCAGCGACGGAACGACCATTCTCGGAGCTGACGATAAAGCGGGTCTGGCAGCCCTGTTTGAAGCGATCCGTGTTATTCAGGAGCAGAGAATTCCGCACGGACAGCTCCAGTTTGTAATCACAGCAGGCGAGGAGTCCGGGCTGCTTGGCGCACGTGCGATGGACCCGGGCCATCTGGATGCAGATATGGGCTTTGCCCTCGATTCTAACGGCGAGATCGGCGCAATTGCTGTTGCCGCACCTACGCAAGCAAGAATTACGATGCAGATTTTTGGCAAATCCGCTCATGCCGGTGTGAATCCTGAGGATGGAATTAGCGCGATTCAAGTGGCAGGCAAGGCGATTTCCGCAATGAAGCTGGGCCGGATTGACAAGGAAACGACAGCCAATATCGGCAAATTTGCCGGCGGCGGTCCGACTAACGTCGTCTGTGACCATGTGCAGCTGGATGCTGAGGCGCGCAGTATCGTGCAGGAAAAGGTGGAGCTGCAGATTGCCTCGATGCGCGAAGCGCTGGAAACAACCGTCCGTGAATATGGTGCGGAATGCGAGTTCCGCAGTGAGATTATTTATCCGGCCTTCAGCTTTAATGAAAATGATCCTGTGGTGCAGCTGGCGGACCGGGCGATTACTTCCCTGGGTCTGACAACACGCCTGTTCCCTTCAGGGGGCGGCAGTGACGCCAATGTATTCAACGGCCTCAAGGTACCTACTGTTAACCTGGCCATCGGGTATGAGCATATTCACACCACCAAAGAACGGATCAAAGCCGATGATATCGTGAAAGCGGCTGAGCTCGTTGTAGCTATTATAAAAGAAAGCGCAAAAGCATAAGCCTGTCCGCCTCGGCAGCTGTGCAGATGTAAAAAGGAGCTGTTTCCGCAAAAAGCCGGAGCAGCTCCTTCTTATTACCGGCGGGTGGAGAAGGGATGCAGTCAGCCTGCTTTCGGCGGATTCAGCCGGTTGTCTGCCTGCAGCAGCAGAACGTAGGACAAGGGCATATCGCGCCCGTACCGTTCAATCCATTCTGCAATAACGGCTTTAATCTGCTCAGGCTTGCCAACGGCTGTAACGGCTGATCTGCTAGTACGGATAAGGATGTCATTCATGCTTGCATTCCTTCTTTCCCCTTAAGTTTGCTATAATACACCCTATGCAGAACTCAGCCAAAGGAGACCATGAATCTATGAAAAATGTTGAAAAGCACAGCAATCCTGCACTTGATGAAGAGACTTTGTCCACGCAGCCGATTTTTGAAGGTAAAATCATCAGCCTGCAGGTAGATACCGTGAAGCTGCCGGACGGCAACAGCGCTACCCGTGAGGTTGTAAAGCATCCGGGGGCAGTAGCGGTACTTGCGCTCAATAACAAAAAAATGCTGGTTGTAGAGCAGTACCGCCAGCCGATGCACCGTACAGAGGTGGAGATTCCGGCCGGAAAGCTGGACAAGGGGGAGGATCCGCTGGAAGCCGCAGGCCGTGAACTGCAGGAAGAGACGGGTTTTCATAGCGGTGAGCTGAAGCTGCTGAAATCCTTTTATACCTCGCCGGGCTTTGCGGATGAGATTATTCATCTGTATGTGACGGAGAATGCCCAGCCGGGCGATATGGCGCTGGATGAGGATGAATTCCTGGAGGTGTCCGAGCTGACGCTTGAGGAAGCGTACCAGTATATTGCGGACGGACGGATTGCCGATGCCAAAACGATGATGGCCGTCTACGCATGGCATCTCTATACACTGACAGGGCAATGGCACTAACGCCTGAGCTGCACAGCTTTTACTGCGACCTGCATGTCCACATCGGCAGAACCTCTGCAGGAAATGCTGTGAAAATCAGCGGCAGCCGTGATCTTACCTTTGCCAATATCGCCAGGGAAGCGGCAGAGCGCAAAGGAATGGAACTGATCGGGATTATCGACAGCCACTCGCCCGGCGTAATGCAGGATATCCGAGACTTGCTGATGTCCGGTGAGATGGCTGAAGCAGACGGCGGCGGGGTTACTTACCGGGGAACGACGATTCTGCTCGGCACCGAAATTGAAATCCGCGAGCCGGACCGTAAGGAATGCCATGTGCTGGCCTTTATGCCGGATCTGGCAGCGATGGAGGATTTCAGCGCCTGGATGAGCCGGCATATGCGCAATGTGAATCTCAGCTCCCAGCGGCTGTATGCCCCCTCACGCGTGCTGCAGGAGGAAATATGCGGACGGGGAGGGCTGCTGATTCCGGCGCATATCTTCACTCCGCATAAAGGGCTGTACGGCTGCTCCGCAGAGCGGATGGCCGAGCTGTTTGACCTGGAGCAGATTGCCGCCGTTGAGCTTGGGCTAAGCGCCGATTCAGCTATGGCCGGCTACATCTCCGAGCTGGACCGTTATTCGTTCCTGACCAATTCCGACGCGCATTCCCTCGGCAAAATCGGCCGCGAATACAATGTGCTTGAGCTGGCGGCTCCCTCATTTGGCGAATTCCGGCTGGCGCTTGAGCGCCGTGAAGGCCGGAGGGTGGGGGCTAACTTTGGCCTCAATCCGCGGCTCGGCAAATATCACCGCAGTTACTGTGCAGGCTGCGGCAGCATTATTGATGAAGCTGCCGCCACCTCTGAGCGCTGTCCTTATTGCGGAAGCGCCAAGCTTGTACAGGGAGTGTTTGACCGCATCCTTCATATTGCGGACCGGGAGCAGCCGCTTGTTCCGGATCACCGTCCGCCCTACCATTACCAGGTTCCGCTGGAATTTATCCCAGGGCTGGGCAAGGCGAAGATGAACGCACTGCTGGCGGCATTCGGCACCGAGATGAATATTCTGCACCGGGCCGGCGAGGCTGAACTGGCGGCGGTGACCGGGCCGGAGCTGGCTGCGCAGATTGTGCTGGCCCGCAGCGGGGAGCTTGCTCTAACTTCCGGCGGCGGCGGTACCTATGGTAAGGTGAGCCGTTGAAACAGCTGGGCAGGTAACCTCAAAGTCTCACAAAGGACAAGTCATAGAGCGGGACGTTTCCTCATATGGTGTAACATGTGACCTGAAAGGAGAACGTCCCGATGCGCAGTTTACGGCTGATGATCAAGGAACAGACGCCTCTTTATATTTTTGTAGCGGTATTATTTCTGGTCGGGGTTGTGTTCGGGGCGCTGATTGTCAGCAGCCTGACGCTCGATCAACAGCAGGAGCTGGGGGATTATCTCGGGAATTTTTTTGTGACGGTGGACCAGCAGGGGCTGCCGGCTGCACCGGATTCCTTCTGGAGCATCGCCGCACTGAACCTGAAATGGGTGGGGCTGATCTGGATTCTGGGCTTGTCGGTGATCGGGCTGCCGGGGATTCTCATTCTTGATTTTCTCAAAGGTGTGCTGATCGGCTTCACCGTCGGCTGCATGGTCAGCGAGTATTCCTGGCACGGCATGCTGTTCGCGCTTGTCTCTGTCGCTCCGCACAATCTGGTGCTGATTCCGGTGCTGCTGGTCAGCAGCGCTGCCGCTATCGCCTTCTCTCTGCTGATGATCCGCAGCCGGGTGCTTGGCGGCAGACGGACACCCGTGACCAGACCGTTCGTGACGTATACGCTGCTCTCGCTGGGCATGGCCGTACTGGTTCTCGGGGTTTCCGGGTTTGAGGCCTGGGTCACGCCTGCCATGATGCGCTGGGTGACGCCGATGCTGGTCTCGCTGTAAACTGTAATCGTGAGCATCAGGTCTGCACCTATAACAAACCAGTCTGCCGGGTAATATCCGGACAGGCTGGTTTTATTTTATACGCTGAGCTTCGTTGTCAGACCGTCTAAGAACCGTTCAGCCAGTCCTTCCGAGCCCACGGGACCTGAATAGCTAAGGTGCAGCAGATTAGGTGGAAAAACACCTGCTAATACCACCTTTTCCGCCACAAAGCTACGATTAGCTGGAAAGAATCCGCTTACATCGGACGAAAAGCAGATTTTGCTCGAAAGTGGCAGGATTAGCTGAGCTTTTTCCAACTAAGTTAGCATTCATACTAGGTATGAGTAATGTAAGTGGATACATTCGAACTAAATTCGAACTAAATACCGGGCCGTTTCAGCAAACCTTTATCTCTTATTCATCCTATCTTAAGCTTCGCGGTTTATAGTAATCCCATGACCCCCTTATAATAGAACTTGGCCCTGCCGGACGCCGGCGGGGTCCCTTTTTTTATGTGAATATATCTAATTTAAAATGATTCTAAAAGAGTTTGACTTCTCAAAGGGACTCCCCCTATAATATAGAAGTGGTTTTATGCCCGGTGCGGTAATTTTCCAAGGGGGAGGGAGACAGGTGGAAGCCCGGATAGACAAGATTAAACAACAGCTACAATCCCAAGGATATAAGCTTACGCCCCAACGGGAAGCAACCTTAAGAGTGCTGCTGGAGAACGAAGAGGATCATTTAAGCGCGGAAGATGTGTTTATGCTTGTAAAGGAAAAGGCTCCCGAGATCGGTCTCGCCACCGTATATCGTACCCTGGAATTGCTCAGCGAGCTTCATGTCGTGGAGAAAATCAATTTCGGAGACGGCGTTGCCCGTTATGATCTGCGGACGGATACGGCCAAGCATCACCATCATCATCTGATCTGCGTACAGTGCGGCTCGATGGACGAGATCCGTGAGGACTGGCTGGGACCGCTGGAAGAGCGGCTTGAGAACGAATTTAATTTTACGGTGCTTGATCATAGACTTGATTTTCACGGGATTTGCCACCGTTGTAAGGACAAAAATGCAGCGGACGGCAGCGCTCCCGAATAAAGCTTATAGATGAGGAATTACCGCACAAGCTCTCTCCGGTACGCCGGAGGGGGCTTTTTCAATCTTAAAGTATGGATAAGTATGTGATTCCCGCAAAGTATCTGAGTCAGTATCCCTGCAAGGTCCCATTTCACTGGGAGATTTCACGTCCGGAAATACATAACCCTGTAAGCCGGCGCATAAAGTGTAGGACGAGTCAAGATAAAGCGGGAGGTATGCTGATGATCGTCTCTATTCCTAAAACAGTGCGCCGGTTGTATTTTATGACCCTGCTGGTCGCTTTTAGCTGTCTGCTGTATTATGTGCTGAACTGGGTCGGCGGCTGGATCAGTCCGGTTGATCACTATGACATTCCGGAGGGCTCGGCTGTCCGGGCATTTCAGGAGGCTCCGCATGACAGCGGAAGGCTCAGCGCCGGCGAACGGCTGCGGCTCTATTACTGGTACGGTGAGTGATGCCCGGACAAGCAGGAAAATGCTAGAAGTGTGTCGAATGTAGCCATATAGCTAAAATTTTAAAAGAATCTTATGCCTAAATGCTGCATTGCCGCGAATAGCAGCCTGAGCAGACGGGAGCGTGAGTGAATGAAGTCGCATTTGCAGCCTTTTATGCAGTATCTTACCGAGGATAAGGGCTTGTCCCCCAGCACGCTTGAATCTTACGGACGGGATGTTACGCAGTTCCTTGAATTTGCAGCCGGACGGGGAATTGCTTCGCCGGATGAAATAAGAAGAACACATCTGCTTCAGTACCATGCGCAGCTGCGCGGAGCCGGACGGGCAGCGGCTACGGTTAATCGTAGTACGGTATCGCTGCGCGCCTTTTTTCATTTTTTACTGAAAACGCGGCAGATTAATCAGGACCCGACGCTGGATATGGACAAAATCAAGCCCAGCAAGAAGCCGCCGATGATTCTCAGCATCGGGGAGGTGGAGCGGCTTCTGGCTGCGCCAGGCGGGAACAGTCCGCAGGGGATGCGGGATAAAGCGATGCTGGAGCTGCTGTATGCTACCGGCATCCGGGTCTCCGAGCTGATCTCGCTGGATGTCGGTGATGTGCAGACCGGACTGAAATTTGCCCGCTGCAGCTCAGCCTCCGGCAAGGAGCGGATTATTCCGATTGGTACGATTGCTGCAGACAGTGTAGCAAGGTATACGGACGGAATGCGGGACAAGCTGCTGCGCAGCAGCCTGGATGAGCCGGCACTGTTCCTGAACAGTCTCGGCGGACGGCTGACCCGTCAGGGCTTCTGGAAAATCATAAAAAAATACGCGCGGGAAGCCCAGATTGAGCAGGATATTACCCCGCACACCTTGAGGCATTCGTTTGCCGCACATCTGCTTGAAGGAGGTGCCGATCTCCGATCCGTTCAGCAGATGCTGGGCCATGCCGATATCTCGACTACACAGATATATAGCGGAATTGCCCGCAAAAATATGAAGGAAGTCTATGAGAATCATCATCCGCGTGCTTAAAAAGATGCTTTTTATGAGTAAGATAGTTATGATGGAATCATACTGAATGAATGATCGGATCAAAACAGGTCCGGATGGTTCATTCGGCGAAAAAAACGGGTACCTGACAAGCGGGGCTGTGGAACCGCTGGCTTTCCCTGGGCGCAGCCCTGCGGAAGCAGGTAGAGCCGTTTCTTCCTGTTTTTAATACGACCTCAGGTTACGCATACTGCGAAGGAGTGAATGATGTAATGTCCTCATTTAAACGGATCGGATTTATTGTGCTTGATAGTGTAGGTATCGGTGAAGCGCCGGATGCCGAAAATTTTGGAGATAAAGGGTCCCATACGCTGGGCCATATTCTGGAGAGGGTGCCCGGCCTGAAGCTGCCTAACCTGCAAAAGCTTGGCTTGGCTAATATTGCGGCCCTGCCGCCGCTTGAACCGGTGGCCGAGCCATCTGGTTATTACGGTAAGATGCAGGAGGTATCCGTAGGCAAGGATACGATGACCGGCCACTGGGAGCTTATGGGACTGAAGATCGAGGTTCCTTTTAACGTATACCCGGACGGCTTCCCTGCAGAGCTGATTGAGAAATTTGAAGCAGCAACCGGCCGCAAGGTCATCGGCAACAAGCCGGCTTCCGGTACTGAAATTCTTGTGGAATACGGCGAAGAGCAGATGAAGACCGGGGCCTGGATTGTGTACACTTCGGCAGACAGCGTGTTCCAGCTCGCCGCCCATGAGGATGTTATTCCGCTTGAAGAGCTGTACAGCGCCTGCACAATCGCCCGGGAGCTGACGATGGCTCCGGAATTCTCGGTAGGCCGCGTTATTGCCCGCCCTTATGTCGGCGAGCCGGGAGACTTCAAGCGCACCCCTAACCGTCATGACTATGCCGTTAAGCCCCCGGAGCCGACAGTAATGAACGCCCTCCAGGATATCGGTAAGGATGTTATTGCAGTCGGTAAAATCAATGATATATTCACCGGGGAAGGGGTTACTGCCTCGTATCCGACCAAGAGCAACGAGCATGGCATCCAGATTACGATTGATGAGCTGCGTAAGCCGTTTGACGGCTTCCTGTTCACCAATCTGGTGGACTTTGATTCCCTGTACGGCCACCGCCGTGATCCGGAAGGGTACGGACGTGCGCTGGAGGTCTTTGATGAAGCTATTCCTGAGCTGCTGTCCACGCTGGGCGAAGACGATCTGCTGATTATATCCGCTGACCACGGCAATGACCCGGTCCACAGCGGAACGGATCACACCCGCGAATATGTGCCGCTGCTGGTATACAGCCCGCGGTTCAAGAATCCGGGCAGCCTGGGCATCCGCCAGACCTTCTCGGACGTAGCTGCTACGATTGCCGACAATTTCGGGGCAAAGGCGCCGCAGTACGGGACAAGCTTTTTGCCGGAACTTAAATAGAACCCAGCCCGGAGCAATCCGGGCATACCCTCAAGGAGGCAACCAACCATGGCAGTCACTCAAAACCATATTCAAGAGGCAGTAGCCTATATTAAAGATCAATGTACAGTAGCACCGGAAATCGGCCTGATTCTCGGCTCCGGGCTTGGTGTGCTGGCAGACCTGATTACAGACGAAGTAGTTATTCCATATAACGAAATTCCGCATTTCCCGGTATCGACCGTTGAAGGTCATGAAGGCGAGCTGCTGATCGGCCTGATCGAAGGACGCCGGGTCGTAATGATGAAAGGCCGCTTCCACATGTATGAAGGCTACGGTCCGGAGACAACGGCATTCCCGGTACGGGTTATGAAGGAGCTTGGTGTAACCAGCCTGCTCGTAACCAATGCCGCTGGCGGTGTGAACAAGGATTATACCCCGGGCGACCTGATGCTGATTACCGACCACCTGAACCTGACCGGCCGCAATCCGCTGATCGGACCTAACGATAACGCACTCGGCGTACGTTTCCCGGATATGTCGGCTGCTTACAGTCCGCGTCTGATTGCAGTAGCCAAGGAAGCTGCGGCAGCACAGAATTTTGAGTTCAAGGAAGGTGTCTATGCCGGTCTGCTTGGACCGAACTATGAAACGCCGGCAGAGATCGTAATGCTGCGCGTTCTGGGTGCGGATGCCGTAGGGATGTCTACCGTTTCAGAGACTATTGTAGCCCGTCACGCAGGGCTTGAGGTGCTGGGTATCTCCTGTATCACCAACATGGCTGCCGGCATCCTTGACCAGCCGCTGAACCATGCCGAGGTTATGGAGACAGCTGAGCGTGTGCGCGAGCGCTTTTTGAAGCTGGTGCTGGCCTTTATTCCTAAAATGTAGGCTGAGCTGTTACCGGCGCGTTCTGCTTTAGATGTATACTAAATTTATCGGGCTCGCAAGAGCCATCATCCGTGAGGTGCAAAACTAATGCGTGCAGTTGATCTGATTCAGAAAAAAAGAGACGGCGGCGAATTAAGCCGTGAAGAAATTGCTTTCCTGGTCCAGGGCTACAGCAAAGGTGAGATTCCGGATTACCAGATTTCCGCCTGGGCTATGGCTGTGTACTTCCGGGGAATGAATGCGCGGGAAACCGGCGATCTGACCCTTGAGATGGCAATGTCCGGGGACCAGGTGGATCTTAGCCCGATCGCCGGAATTAAGGTGGACAAGCACTCCACCGGCGGCGTCGGCGACAAGACGACCGTGGTGCTTGCACCGCTGGTGGCAGCAGCCGGAGTGCCGGTTGCCAAAATGTCCGGCCGCGGGCTCGGCCACACTGGCGGTACACTCGACAAGCTGGAGTCGATCTCCGGCTTCTCGGTGGAGATGGGCCGTGAGCAATTCTTTGCCCAGGTCGGGGAGATCGGCGCGGCCGTAATCGGCCAGTCAGGTAACATTACCCCTGCTGACAAGAAGCTGTACGCACTGCGTGACGTGACCGCGACGGTGGAATCCATTCCGCTGATTGCGAGCTCCGTTATGAGCAAAAAAATCGCCGCCGGCGCAGACGCCATCGTGCTTGACGTCAAAACCGGCAGCGGCGCCTTCATGAAAACGCTGGACGATTCCATCGCCCTGGCACAGGCCATGGTTGATATCGGTACGCATCTCGGCCGTAACACAGTGGCCGTAATCAGCGATATGGATCAGCCGCTGGGCTTCGGCATCGGCAATGCGCTGGAGATTAAGGAAGGCATCGAGACGCTGAAGGGCCAGGGGCCGAAGGATCTGCAGGAGGTCTGCCTCATTCTGGGCAGCCAGATGCTGGTGCTGGGCGGTAAGGCGAAGGATGAAGCAGAAGCTCGCTCCATTCTGCTGTCTCATATTGAGGACGGCAGCGCCCTGGAGAAGTTCAAGCAGATGGTAACCGCCCAAGGCGGGGATGCGTCGCAGGTGGAAGCACCGGACACGCTGCCGTCAGCAGGCCGCTTCATCGAGGTGAAGGCTGCTTCTGCGGGTTATGTGGAGAGTATTCAGGCTGAGGAGATTGGCGTTGCTGCCATGCTGCTCGGTGCAGGCCGCGAGACCAAGGAATCGCAGATCGACCTGGCTGTCGGCATCCAGCTGTCCCTGAAGGTCGGCGATGCGGTTGCCGCAGGCGATACGCTGGCTGTACTGCATGTGAACAACGCAGGCGTGAGCAAGGTGCAGGAAGCGGAAGCCAAGGTGCTGGAAGCTTACCGAATCTCCGCCGAGCCGGTTCCGCCGCAGCCGCTGGTATTCGCACTGGTGACCAAGGACGGCGTTACGCGGTACTAGGCTGTAATTTAATACAAATGTACGGAGCACTAACGGTCCCGTACGTCCAGACTGCCGGGCGGCTGCCCGGCAGTTTTTTATTCCAGAATTTTAATTGTGAGTCCCAGCATTTGAACTAATTTTTTTTGTCATGATGCCGACAGTTTGGACATAGAGTGGAGACACAGGAGGTGTTGAATGGTAATTAAGATTAGTATTGCTTTGGCTGCAGCTGCTTTTATCTGTTTGGTTGTTTTTCTGATTCTTACTCTGCGCAAAGGAATGACCACAATGGCAGAAACGAATAAGACGCTTGCTGAAGTAAGAAATGCTATTCATGGACTAACGGGGGAAGCTACACAACTTATTCGCACTGCAAACCAAGTCACCCGTGATGTAAAGGGTAAAATTAAGACGATTGATCCCATCTTTGAATCTGCACACAATGTTGGGGAGGTAATTCAGACAGTAACGGAGACATTTAAGAAGAATGCTTCTGAAATAGGTCATAACTTGACTCAGGAATCCCCAAAACTACCGGTGAAGCCGCAAAGCGGCCAAATACGTGTAAACACGAAATTCCAATAATATTTATAAACCGTTTTATTTGAGTAAATAAGTTATATCTGAATAAGAGATAGATTAAGAGACACTTTGACGAGTGTCTTTTTATTTTATTTTCGCAAAATCGACCTGATAGGTCACGGTCAAATGCTGTCCATCATCTACGTAGATCAGTTCGGCAGGCTGGCTGAAATCGATTCGGCTTGTATCGAAATAGGGGATCAGAACTTTGGAATAGCCAGTGCTGTATGCTCCAGCCCCGTCTTTGTCAGCTTGTTCATCTTTTCCGGTTATGCTGCCAGGCTGCATTGCTGTTGAACCCTGCCTCAGCATGATGCTGATGTGTTCAGTGAAACGGGCATTATCCCCGGAAGCTTTTATGCTAAACCCCAGCTGGCCTAAGTCTGACAATTGCTTATTAAGCTGTCTGGCCTCACTTAAGGTGTATTCACGCCCTGTGCTGAGAGCAGAGTAAGACATCATCGCGATATAGTAAAAGGGTGTATTAACGTTGACAGAAGGCTGCATGCCGGACTGGTTACTTTCGATTACAGCGGCCTGCTGCTCCGTCTGAAATGCCTTGACCGACTGCAGATCACCTTTGCCTACAGCGATAGCCTGCTTCATCTGCCGGTCGGACAGATCAAAGATAGCATTACGGATCTGCCGGTCAGCAGACCCTTGACCCTCTGCAGTCCGATAGTAGGATTGCGCAAAGGTCAATAAAGACGTGACTAGAGAAAGAATCATGATGGCCATTACCACTTTATTTTTCACAATGCAGACACCTCAGCCTTCTCTTCCGCTGTTCAGCCAATTTTCCACAGCCTGCTGCATCCGGTAAGCTCCCCGGCTCTCGTTACAGAGGACTACAGCGGTAGTACCGCTGGCCGGATAGTGGGCGGAGTGGAAGGATACACCGGGATCGTAGCCCATTACATGATATTTATACATACCGCTGTCACGCTTCGTAATCCACACGCCGTAGCCGTAGTAATCATCCTTATCTTCATGAATATGCGGGGTTAACAGCAGAGCGGTCATTTCCGGCCCCAGCAGCCTGTGCTGAAGCAGACCCTCCCACAGCAGCAGCATATCAGGAGCGGTCACGAACGCGCCGCCGTCAGCGCCCCCTTGTACCGGAATGGAATAGATGTTCGTGGTGTGCGTGCCGTCCTCCTTCACGATGTAGCCCTGGGCCGTATTACCGGGGAGTGCGTCCAGTGCAAAATAACCGGAGTCATTCATTCCGCACTTTGCAAAAATCTGCTGCTCTACATAATCGGTAAAGGTTAATCCGCTAAGCTTCTCAACCAGCAGTCCGAGCAGAATGTAACCGGCGTTATTGTAACGGAAGCTGGTGCCCGGCTCGGAAATCATCGGCAGTCCGCTGAACATCGGCACAAAATCCCGGGGCCCCCGCAGCAGATACATCGGCCGGGTTGTCCAGAGCTCGGCAAAATCCTCCATCGTCTCCTCATCAAAATAATCCGGAATTCCTGCGCTGTGGGTCAGCAGCTGATGCACGGTGAAATCTGGACTGAACTGCGGGAAAACGGTCCGGTCCAGCACATCCATGACTTTGTCTACCAGCGAGAGCCTGCCCTGCTCAACCAGCTGGCAGACAGCAATTGCAGTGAATAGCTTGCAGCCTGAGGCAATGCCGAAGCGTGTGTCAGCCCGGTTAGGGGTTAAGTCGGCTTTGTTGGCATATCTGAATGCGCCGGTGACGGCGGGTAGAGCGGTGTTTGTCACGAGAAAAGCTCCCGAGAATGCTGCTGCCTCCGCCTCGGATCTCATTACAGCAGTCAACTGCTGATGCGGCATAATATGACCTCCTGATTCCTGATCCATCCTGGATAAATATCCCTAGTCTTTCTTCATCTTAAGCTACCATATCACGGCTGTTCCTGAAAAGGTATGCCGAGTTCTTGTATAAAACGTCAGCAGCCGGTTAGAGAGCATACGCGTGACGTAAGGTTTATCTGTAAAGGACAAGAAACCGGCAATAGTTTTGGCAGGGCGGTACATTGTGGACATTTCGGCATTTAAGCTAGTATAAATTCTAACATTACTATCATAGAGAATGACATCCGGGGAGGAATTGATTGATATGGCACTTCAGCAAACGATTACGGTAATGAACACAATGGACAGCGCTTATGTGAACGGGGAGCAGGTCAAACAGCTCTTTTCTGCTTATCCGGGGATTGCCGTGGAGGTAAGAAAGGTTGAGGGTGAAAAGGGCAGCACAGAATTCGTCAAAATTACCATACCGGGCAGCAGCGGCAAGCTTGGCGGAGGCACTGCGCCTACTTTCGGCATTGTCGGGCGTCTTGGCGGTATCGGTGCCCGGCCCAGCCGGATCGGAATCGTCTCTGATGCCGACGGGGCGGTTGCGGCAGTTGCTGCGGCGCTCAAGCTGGCGGATATGCAGGCTAAGGGAGATGTTCTAAAAGGGGACGTGCTGATTACGACGCATATTTGCCCGGATGCTCCGACGCTGCCGCATGAGCCGGTGGATTTCATGGATTCTCCGGTGGATATTCTGCAGATGAACGAGCATGAGGTGCTGCCTGAGATGGAAGCGGTCCTGTCAATCGACACAACTAAAGGCAACCGCGTCGTGAACCATAAAGGGATAGCTATCTCACCTACAGTCAAGGAAGGCTACATTCTGCGGGTCAGCGAGGATCTATTGCGCATTAAGGAGATGACGACCGGCCAGTATCCGGTTACTTTTCCGGTGACAACCCAGGATATTACCCCTTACGGCAACGGCCTGTACCATATTAATTCGATCCTGCAGCCTGCAGTTGCTACCTCAGCGCCGGTTGTCGGCCTGGCTATTACAGCCCAATCCATGGTTCCGGGCTGCGGCACGGGGGCAAGCCATGAGGTGGATATTGCCCAGGCGGTGCGGTTTGCGATTGAAACAGCCAAAGAGGTGACGCAGGGTACCTGCTCCTTCTATAACGAGGAAGAGTTTGCACGCATTACGGAGCTCTACGGTCCGATGAACGTGCTGCAGACGCTGGGCAAGCCTGCGGTGGCATCCATTTAACATAACGGAAACGGTGGCGCTGAAGCAGTTCAGCGCCCTTTGCATATCAGCGTAAGAGTGCCGGGACAGAGTTCAGAAATACATAGGAAACGACAGGGGGGAGCAGCTTGAAGCAAATCGGTTTAATCACGATCGGGCAGGCGCCGAGGTCTGATGTGGCCCCGATCATCGAGCAATATTTGAAGGGACAGGCAGAGCTGGTGCAGGCGGGTGTGCTGGACGGCTTTAGCGCTGAGCAGGTAAGGGAGTTTTTTGGCCCACAGCCCGGAGAGTACGTTCTTACAACGCGTATGGCGGACGGATCAGCGGCGGTGATTTCGCGGGAACGGATCGTATCGGTGCTGCAGAGGAAAATGGATGCCATGGAGGCGGCAGGAATCACTACCATTCTGCTTGCCTGTACAGGTGTATTTCCCGGCCTGCACACGGCCCGGGCCCATTTAATAGAGCCGGACCGTATTATTCCGCCTGTAGTGCACGCTATGCTGGGCGGACGCCGGCTTGGGTTAATCGGTCCGCTGCCGGAGCAGGAGGAGAGCATGAGGGATAAATTCGCAGCATCGGCCGGGAGCATTCCCTTTGCCGCGGCTTCCCCGTATACCGGAACAGAAAGCGATTTCCGCGCTGCTGCGGAGCGGCTGCGGGGTGCAGCTGATGTCATAGTACTTGACTGTATGGGCTATGTGGAGCAGCATAGACAGTGGGCAGCCTCCGCAGGAGTGCCTGCTGTACTGTCAAATGCCCTGATGGGCAAGCTGATAGCAGAAATGGTGTAATCAGGAGGAACTTAAGATGAGTGAAGCAAGAATAGGTATAAGCATGAATGTCCTTAAGGAATGCCTGGCCCTGCGCAGCGGCGAGCTGCTGGCCGTTGTAGCCGATGATGACAAGCGGGAGCTTGCCGAATCCGTCTACGAGGCAGGCAAACGCCTTGGAGCTGAATCCATGCTGCTGATTATGCAGCCGCGCAGCAGATCCGGCGAAGAGCCGCCTGCCCCGGTTGCCGAAGCGATGGCAAAGGCGGATGCGGCGGTATGCATCACAACACATTCGATGACACATACGGCGGCCCGCAAGCAGGCGGCGGCTGCAGGAACCCGGGTGGCGACTATGCCGGGGATGACTGATGATATGTTCAGCCACGGGGCGATTACTGCCGACTATGGGCAGGTTAAGGAACTGACCGAGCAGGTAGCTGCGCTGCTGTCCGCAGGCCGGGAGGTCCGGGTGGAGAAGGACGGGCTCAGCCTCAGCTTCTCTATTGACGGCAGAGACGGTGTGCTCAGCACCGGGCTATATTTGAATCCGGGCGAATCCGGTAATCTGCCGTCCGGAGAGGCCTATATTGCGCCGCTGGAAGGCACTGCGGCAGGGCAGATCAAGGTGGACGGCTCGATTGCCGGAATCGGCGCGCTGAACAGTCCGCTGGTGCTGACGGTTGAGCAGGGCCGTCTGACTGCAGCGGAAGGCGAAGGCGGGGACAGGCTGCTGGAGATGCTCGGTGCGGGCGACGGGCGCCTGCTTGGGGAATTCGGAATCGGAACAAATAATAAGGCAAGGATTACCGGTGTGGTGCTGGAGGATGAGAAGGTCTACGGGACGATTCATGTGGCTTTTGGCAGCAATAATACCTTTGGGGGAATTGTTGCGGCGGGGGTACATATCGACGCTGTAGTGATGAAGCCGGATGTCTATATTGATAATAAGCTCATTATGCGTGCCGGGGAGCTTCTGTAGCGGTATTGCTGCCGGGTTAGAATAGCAAAGTATACGGACTGTGTGGATGTGTATATGGAAGCAGCGATTAAGATGGACTGTTGCAGTCTAATCAGGGGGGATAAGAATGCTTGGAATGATACGTGTGATTACACTGCAGGACGAGTCTGCAGTCCGGCTGCACGGGACGCTGGTAGAGCAACGGTTCGGCCTGCCGGTGCTCAGCCGCTGTATTCCGGATCAGCCCCGGGGTGTGTACAATGACGAGACGGAGGCAGAGTCGGTGCCGAAGATTATAGAGCTTGCCCGGCAGCTTGAAGCTGAGGGCTGTACGGCGATCGGCATAAGCTGTGCTGCTGACCCTGCACTGCTGGAAGCAAGGGCAGCCGTCAAGGTTCCGGTATTTGGCGCAGGCTCCTGCGCTGCCCATCTTGCACTGACCTGCAGCAGCAGGATCGGCGTCCTGACGATCCTTACGGAAGTTCCGCCGTTCATCCGCAGCATTCTGGGCGCTGCTTACATTGGCATGGACCGCCCCGACGGCGTAACGACTACGCTGGATCTCGGTACGCCTGCAGGGCGGGCCGGCGCCCTCGCCGGAGCTGCACGGCTCGTTGAGCGCGGAGCCGATGCGCTGGTACTGGCATGTACCGGCTTCGCCACCATCGGGCTTGCAGCAGAGCTGGAGGAGAAGCTCGGTATCCGCGCGTTTGACCCGATCCTGTCGCTTGGCGCAGCCGCGGCCTCAGCCGCCTCCCTGCCGGGCATTGTGCGGCGCTGATTGTGCCGTGTTCATGTTCTGTAAGATAGTGCCTAATGTGTATCTAGTGTGTGCATAGTGAGTGCCGGGGGAGTGCTAGTACGTGCTGAGTGTGTACCAAGTGAGTGCTGGGTGCATACTGGTTGCGTGTTGGGTGCGTGTTGGGTGCGTGCTGGGTGCGTGCTGGGTGCGTGCTGGGTGCGTGCCGTGTGTTTGCCAAGTGTGTGCCGTTTGCGTGCATAGTGAGTACAAAATGTGAATGCGTGCCGAGTGAGTATACTGAGTGTGTGCTGAGTGTATACCGGGTGCATGCGGAGTGAGCAGCAAGCGAGTTCGGGTGCGTGCCGAATACGTGCCAAGCGTTTGCTAATTGCATTCCTAATGCATGTTTAATGCGTACCAAATGCGTACCAAATGCGTACCAAATGCGTTCTGCGCGCATGCTCAACGCGAAGACCAAGAATACACGTTGTGTAACGTATATGAATGGTCTGGTGAAACGCTCGCTATGTAAGCATATTGGCTGCTGATGCTTTAACTGCGCAGCTTGCAGTTAAGCCGTCCCCCGGACTGATTGTCGGGGGACGCTTTTTTTTGTTGTCAGACAAATTTGAGTTTCTGTGTTGAGCAAGCTTGGGGAGCTATTAGAGTAACTTAACTTGCTATGGCGGGTGGAGGGGAAAAGGACGTTGGAGCGGGGGATAGGGTTAGGAGAGATAGCGCTGTGATCGTAATACTTAGCTTCCTGGGATGAGGGGCAGGGCAGAACGGCCGGTTACTGATAAGAATTGGAATATGAGAGCTTCAAGTAACTATTAATTTGGCAATGCTATCCGGGAGTTTCTTGGTAGCTTTAGCGTTAGAGGTGAGCTACCGGTGACTTAATACCGCCGAAATAGCCTAACCGGCTGAAATGAAAGGCAAAAATGCCCTTGAATCCGCCCAATAGCACTTCCCGTGCAGCCGCTACGTCTTCACAGACGGAAAGTGTCTGCAATTTGCTATATTTTCCTGTGGTAAACGGCAGATCTCTGGTACACTAGCGTGACGAATTGCGCAATGAGCGCTGGATGAATAGTGTGGCATATTTCAGGAAAAATCAAGAAATACTGTAGATAGTAGAGGGAGGCAGAGACGCTTGAAGACACGTGGAATTACATTAAGAGAACTAATGCAGCTGTCCGTGCTCGGCAAAGCGAGGGTAGTTAGCGGGGAGCAGGGGCTGGACCGGGTGGTCCGGTTCGTAGATATCATGGAGGTCCCTGACCTGAAGGGCTGGATCAGCGAAGGGGTTATGCTGCTGACTACCGCCTACTCCATCCGTCACGATCCCTCGCTGCTGGCGGAGCTGATCTATACGCTGGATAATCTGGGTGCGGCGGCGCTGGCGATCAAGCCTGCCCGGTTCCTGAAGGAGATTCCGCAAAGCGCGATTGACGCCAGTAATGATTGCGGTCTGCCGATTGTGGAAATTCCGCCGGAGATCCCCTATACGGATATTACCCAGCCCGTGACGGAGCTGCTGCTCGGCCGGCAGGCAATGCTCCTGCGCCGGGCGGAGGAGGTGTACCGTACACTGACGACAATGGTGCTGGAGAACAGCGGCATCCAGGCGGTAACCGACAATGTGGCGGAATTTCTAAAGGCTCCGGTGGCGCTGGTTGATCCGGAGCGGAGGATTATCGTTACGTCACCGGCGGATTATGACTGGCAGCAGGAGACGGTGCCGCTGAATTGGAGCATCCATGTGGATCGGCGTACCGTGGCTAAGCTGCTGGTGGATAAGGAACGGCTGGACGATATGGAGGAAGTCGGAATTGAACAGGCCCGGCTGGTGTTCGCGCTTGAGCTGATGCGCCGGAAGGTTGCCGAGGATACGGAATTCCGGCTGCGCGGCAATTTCATCGACGAGCTGCTGACCCCGCCCCTGCCCTCGCGCCATGAAGTGGAACGCCGGGCGAGACAGCTGGGTATGAACCCTGAGCATAAATGGGAGGTTGCAGTCATTGAGGGGGAGACAGCACCAAGCGAGGAGACGGTGAACAATCTGCTGGACCGGGAAGCGAAGAAACGCGGCGTCACCCCCCATGCCGAGTACCGTTCCAGCAGGGCGGTGCTGTTCCTGCCCACGCCGGAGGGACGTAAGCTTAGCGCCGCCGAAGATATACAGGAATCCTGGTCCAAGACGCTGGAGGGCTGGCTTCTGGATAAAAGCAACGGCCTCTCCAATTACCGTACCGGGGTCGGTACACCGGAATACCTGTGGGACATCTATACCAGCTATAACGAGGCCCGCAAGGCACTGTCTGTCTCCAGACGGCTGGGACAGGGGCCGGGAAGCGTTACCCGCTATGAGGAGATGGAAGTGTATCATCTGCTTGAGGGGCTGGGCGGACCGGGCTTTGAGCACTTGTTCGAGCGCAAGCTGGGCAAGCTGCTGCAGTATGACCAGGAGCATGACAGCAACATGCTGCTGACGTTCTATCACTATCTGGAATGCCGGGGAAGTCTGATTGATACTGCGAACAGTCTGTACATACACCGCAACTCGGTCAAATACCGGCTGGAGCGGATCCGTGACATAACCGGGTTTGATCTGAATGATCCGCGTGAGCAGTTTGTCTGCCATTTATGCCTGATCTACTACTATCTTCAGGAAAAATAGGCGGCACTGGAATTTTTATGGAATATCATGTTAGATAAAGTGACGTCTATACGTTGCAGTAGTGCACAACCGACAAACGGTTGTGCTTTTTTTTAGTCAAACGGGACGTAGAGCAGCCGTTGAATTCTATGTAGAATTAGCACAACCACTAAAGATGCTTTGAAACAGCATAGTACCTGACATGGAACCTCGGTTCCGCCACAAAGAAAAGGCTCAGAGCATCAACGCGACTGATGCCGCAAGGGGGTTGATTCATTGTTTGCTTACACATTAAAAAGACTGGTGCAAATGGTTCCCACCCTGCTCGGAATTATCGTCATCACCTTCATCCTCTCAAGAGTACTGCCTGGTGATCCTGCCATTATGCTGGCCGGAGAACAGGCCCCGGAGGAGATTGTGAACAAGATCCGCATGGATATGGGACTGGACCAGCCGCTCTACATTCAGTTCTTTTCCTACCTCGGGCAACTGCTCAAGGGAGATATCGGCTACGCGTATCATACCGGGCATTCGGTAGCAAGCGACCTGGCTACACGCTTCCCGGCCACAATTGAGCTGACACTGGCAAGCATTCTGATTGCAATTCTGGTGGCTATCCCCGTAGGGATTGTGGCAGCGACAAAAAAGGAATCGATTCTGGATCACATCTCCCGGGTGTTCTCGCTGATCGGGGCCTGTGTACCGATTTTCTGGCTGGGCCTCATGTTCATTTATATCTTTTATTCGATCCTCGGCTGGGCTCCGGCGCCGATGGGCCGCATTAGCGGTGATCTTAATCCGCCGGTGCATCTGACCGGATTGTACGTGCTGGACAGTATCCTGTCCGGAGACATCATTGCTTTAAAAAGCAGCCTGGCTCACCTGCTGCTCCCGGCGATCTGCCTTAGCACCGGCACCATGGCCATCGTGGCCCGCATGACCCGCTCGAGCATGCTGGAGGTGGTGGATCAGGATTTTGTCCGCACCGCACGGGCCAAAGGATTGCGGGAATCAGCTGTCGTATATAAGCATGCACTGGTTAATGCGCTGATCCCTACATTAACTGTACTTGGACTGCAGTTTGGCTTTCTGATGGGCGGAGCGGTTATTACGGAGACTATCTTCTCCTGGCCGGGAATCGGCGGTTATGTCACAGATTCCATTCTGGCTGCGGATTATGCGCCGATCCAAGCTTTTACCCTGGTCAGTGCCGTGCTGTATTGCGTGATTAACCTGGCTGTCGATCTGATCTACGGCTTCATTGATCCGCGGATCCGCTATGAATAGAACCGCTTGGGAGAAAGGAGGAGACTTACGTTGAGCACTGCAGCACATTCAGCGCATTCATCACAGGGCAAGCCGGCGAAGCCGCAAGCTGCTGCCAAGCCCAGAACCCTGTGGTCCCTGCTGCTGCGTAACCGGCTTGCCGCCATCGGGCTGACCTTTATTTTCATCTGGACGGTTATAGCCGTTATAGCCCCATGGATTGCCCCGTATGATCCGTATGTGACCAATATGGCGAACAAGCTTCAGGCGCCTTCGGCCAGCCACTGGTTCGGCACCGATAATTTCGGCCGCGATATTCTCAGCCGGGTGCTCTACGGAGCAAGAATCAGTATCTGGACCGGTCTGATTGCGGTAGGCATCTCCTTCGTCATCGGTGTGCCGCTTGGCGGAATTGCCGCTTACTACGGCGGCCGCACAGGAACCGTTATTATGCGCCTGATGGACATCCTGTTGTCCTTCCCGTCATTGGTGCTGTCCATGGCAATTGCCGCTTCGATCGGAGCAGGCTTAACCAGTGCGATGATCGCCGTCGGGATCGTCGGCATTCCGGAATTTGCCCGGCTGATGTTCGGCCAGACGGTCTCACTCCGCGAGAAGGAATATATCGAAGCAAGCCGGGCAATCGGCGTGAAGAATACAGTCATCCTATACCGCCACATTCTGCCTAATGCCCTTGCACCGCTGATGGTGCAGGCAACCCTCGGGATGGGCTTTGCCATCCTGACGGCTTCCAGTCTCAGCTTCCTCGGGCTTGGCGTAAAGCCGCCGATTGCCGAGTGGGGCGCAATGATCTCCGAAGGCCGGGAATACATTATTTCCGGGCAATGGTGGCTGGTTACTTTTCCGGGACTGTCCATTGCCACTTCAATATTAGGCTTTAATCTGCTAGGTGACGGATTCCGGGATGTGCTTGACCCGCGGTTGCGTTCGGGCAAATAAAGCAGAGCATGGGGAGGTACTCCCGGCTCCGCTGAATCCCGGTAAATATAGATCAGGGAAGCCAATGGCATGGTGCACTACCCGGCCGCCAGCGGCGTATGATCAGAAGCAGCACCAGTGTTATTTTGCAGGCAGGATATAGAAAAGGGAGGAATTACTGATGAAAAGATTCAAACTGATGTCCACGCTCGTTGCTTTTTCCATCATGCTCGCCGGCTGTGCAAGCAGCGCCAATCCGACGAACCCCGCTTCTACAGCGGCTACAGGGAATACAGGAACATCTGCCCCTGCTGTCAAAAGCAACCTGACGGTTGCCTATTCCGAAGGCGGCACTACGCTTGACCCGGCGGAAGCCAATGACCTTACCTCCGATACACTCGTACTTGCCGCTTATGATCAGCTGGTCACCTATGGCATCAAAACCGAAGACGGCGCTGATATCGCCAACACCGAAGATATACAGCCGATGCTGGCTGAGAGCTGGGAAGTGTCGGATGACAATACCGTGTATACCTTCAAGTTGAAGCAAGGCGTGACGTTCCAGAGCGGCAATCCGGTGGATGCCGAAGCGGTTGCGTATTCTTTTGACCGTGTAGCCAACTCCAGCTCCGGCAGCTTCCTCTATGGAATGGCCGCAATTAAGTCAGTGACTGTAGTGGATGCTTCCACAGTTGAAGTGACACTGACTAATGCCAATCATAATTTCCTGCAGATCATTGCGATGTATACCTTCTCCATCGTGGATCAGAAGGTTGTTGAAGCGCAGGGTGCAGACTATCTGAAGACAAATGCAGCAGGCTCCGGACCGTTCACCCTTGAGAAATGGGACCCGGCAACGGAAGCAATCTTTACCGCAAACGAGCAGTACTGGCAGGGTGCGCCAAGCCTCAGCAAGGTTACTATGAAATTCACTAAGGAAGCCTCCAACCGTGTGCTCCTGCTCGATAAGGGCGATGTGGACATGGCGATCGAGATCCCTCCTAAGGATGTAGCTTCCCTTGAGAGCAACACGGACCTGACGGTCGCTTCCAACGCGAGTAACCGGATTCTCTTCTTCGCAATGAATAACAATGTGAAGCCCTTTGACAACGTAAAAGTCCGCCAGGCGATCAACTATGCGATCCCATACAATGAGCTGCTGAGCGGCGTTATGTACGGACAGGCCAAACAGATGAAGAGCTCTGTTGCGAGCAACACACCGGGCTTCACTGATGCAGGCTTCGTCTATGAGCACAACCTTGATAAAGCAAAAGAGCTGCTGGCTGAAGCCGGCTATGCTGACGGATTTGCCTTTGACTTCACGCTGGGCTCCGGGTTCGATGACTGGGAGGATGATGCGGTGCTGATTCAGGCTGAGCTGGCGAAGATCGGCGTAACGATGAACATCAATAAGCTGGCCCGCGCCCAGTTCCTTGAACAGCAGAAAACGAATAATCTGACCTCTTACATCTCGAAATGGACCTCTTTTGTCAATGACCCTGGCTATCACCTTGGATTCCTGCTATACGGCAAAGGTTCTTCCAACTACATCAACTACAGCAATGCTGAAGTAGACAAGCTGTGGGAAGAAGCCAACGTTGAGACAGATGCTGCCAAGCGGACGGCGCTCTACGAGCAGGCACAGGAGATCATTACAACGGAAGCGCCTTGGGCGTACCTGTACGAATATAACCGCATTGTCGGCATGAGCAACAAGATTAGCGGTTATGCGTTCTACCCGGATGAAGTGATCCGCTTCTACCCGCTGTCGTTTGAACAATAAGAAGGCTTGCTGAAACGGTACCGTCCTCTAAAGGGCGGTACAGCCGTTTCTGCCTGCTCTATTTCACAAATTCATATTAAAGGAGCACAACAGGCAATGACAGACTGGAAAAGCAAGATACTGCAGGCGATTGACGATGAGCAGGACCAGCTCCTGGAGCTGTGCTCACAGCTGATCCGTTTTCCTTCGGAGAACCCGCCGGGCGATTCACGCGACATCAGCGCTTTTATTATCAATTATTTAAAAGAAGCCGGCATTGACACGGCCATTCACCCGGCTACCGATACCATGCTGAATCTCGTTTCTACTCTGAGTTCGGGGGCGGAGGAGCCGTCCGGCAAAAATCTGATTTTCTGCGGTCACACTGACGTTGTTCCTGCCGGTGACCTTTCCCGCTGGGACTTTGATCCGTTCTGCGGCGACATTGTTGACGGTTATCTGCTCGGCAGAGGGGCCTCCGATATGAAAGCAGGGCTGGCCGGACTTATCTATGCAACAGCACTGCTGGCCAAGCTGGGTGTTCCGCTAAAAGGCGACCTGTCACTGCTGATCGTTCCGGACGAGGAGACCGGCGGCCATCTGGGCGTGCCTTGGGTACTGGAGCGCGGTCTGATCTCTGGAACGGCGGCAGTTATCGCCGAGCCGTCCGGTCCGCTGAATCCGACCATCGGGCAGAAGGGCAGCTGCTGGTTCGAATTCACTGTAGAAGGCACGCCGGGCCACGGCAGCCTGTCGCCGGTCGTCGGGGACAGCGCAATCGTTAAGGCAGCCAAAGGGATTGAAGCCCTGCAGCGTCTATGGGACATCAAGCCGGATATTCCGGAGGAAGTCAAGGAGATCATCCGCATCTCGCAGGACTATGTGAAGCAGCGCGAAGAATACGGTGAAGTTGCTTATCAGGTGTTCGATCATGTAACGGTGAATATCGGGACCATTCAAGGCGGAACCAAGGTGAACGTTGTGGCGGACCGCTGCACAATCCAGGTCGATTCCCGTGTACCGTTCGGTGTAGATTACCGTGATGTGCTGGACCGTGCCCGGTCCCTGCTGCTTGAAGCTGGCATTGAATCGGAGGTAAAGGGCTTCGGCTTCCAGGGCAACGCCAACTGGACAGCTCCCGAGGAGCCGGTTGTCAGTGATCTGGTACAGAGCATCTGCGAAGTCAGCGGAGAGGAAGCCTACGGTGTACTGCAATGGGCTTCAAGCGATGCACGTCATTTCCGGACTCATAACATTCCGGTGCTGCAATACGGGCCGGCTGAGCTGTCAACCATTCATAACTTCAATGAAAAAGCGCCGGTCTGGCAGATCATCCAGTGTGCTAAAGTCTATGCGCTCACTGCGCTCAAATATTTAGGCGTGGAAGAAAGCAAATAATGAGCGTATAGATTGAACTTGGAAATTTAAATTAAGGGAAAAGTGTCTGGAGTCACGTTAATCCCAAAATATAAGCGGTATACAGACATAAAGGAGGGGCAATCATGGCAGAACTGCTGGAAGTATCAGGGCTATGCACCGAGTTCAAAACAGCGGCGGGTACAATCCGCGCGGTGGACGGCATCAGTCTGTCAGTGCGCAAAGGGGAGACGCTTGGGATTGTAGGTGAATCCGGCTGCGGCAAAAGCATCACCTCGCTGTCGATTATGCAGCTCCTGCCTAAGCGGATCAGCCGGATCGCCTCCGGCCATATCCGTTTTGAGGGCAAGGATATGCTGGAGATGCCGGATAAAGAGGTCCGGAATATCCGCGGCAACCGGATTGCGATGATTTTTCAGGAGCCGATGACCTCACTCAATCCGGTATTCAAGATCGGGCGGCAGATTTCCGAGTCGGCCCGTTACCATCTGAAGCTGGGGAAGAAGGAAGCGAGCGAACGGGCGATTGAAATGCTGCGCAAGGTCGGGATTCCCCGTCCGGAAAAGATTGCCGAGCAGTATGCCCACCAGCTCTCCGGCGGGATGCGCCAGCGCGTGATGATCGCGATGGCGATGGTCTGTAGTCCCCAGCTGCTGATCGCCGATGAGCCGACAACGGCGCTCGACGTAACGATTCAGGCGCAGATTCTTGATCTGATGCGCGAGCTGCAGGAGAAGGAAGGCATGTCCATCCTGATGATCACCCATGACCTCGGCGTCGTAGCCGAGATGTGCGACCGGGTTGTCATCATGTATGCCGGCCAGATCGTTGAAGAGACAGATGTCGCCACCTTATACAGTACACCGCTGCATCCGTATACCCGCGGACTGCTGGCTTCGCTGCCTCAGCTTGCCGGAGACAGCGAGCGCTTGACCTCGATTCCCGGCCAGGTGCCGAATCCGGCGAACCTGCCGGCAGGCTGCCGGTTCGCGCCGCGCTGTCCGGTGGCGGTTGACCGCTGCCTGACGGAACGTCCGGAGCTGGTAGAAATCCAGCCGGGCCATACCTGCCGGTGTCTATTGCAGGAGGAGGGAGTCCTATGAGCACATTACTTGAGGTTCGTAATCTGAAAAAGCATTACCCGGTCCGCAAGGGCTTCTTCGGAAAGCAGGTCGGTGCTGTCAAAGCTG
This sequence comes from Paenibacillus camerounensis, assembly GCF_000723885.1. Classification (GTDB taxonomy): domain Bacteria; phylum Bacillota; class Bacilli; order Paenibacillales; family Paenibacillaceae; genus Paenibacillus_AQ; species Paenibacillus_AQ camerounensis. The sequence continues at coordinate 13,998 of NZ_CCDG010000068.1, read as the reverse complement.
TGGACGGGATCACTTTATCCGTCGAGCAGGGCGAAACGCTGGCTGTCGTCGGCGAGTCCGGCTGCGGCAAGTCCACGACCGGCCGGGCCATCCTGCGGCTGATTGAACCGACTGAAGGCGAGATTATGTTTGGCGGCACAGATGTGCGCAGCCTGAACACAGAGCAGCTGCGCCGCTTCCGGACCGATATGCAAATGGTATTCCAGGACCCTTATGCTTCGCTTGACCCGCGCTGGACTGTCCAGCGTATTCTGGAGGAACCGCTGCGGACCCATGGTTCCGTACCCTCCGGCGAGCTGAAAAGCCGTGTCGAGCAGCTGATGGAGGTGGTGGGCCTGTCCCCTTATCAGGCCCACCGCTTTCCCCATGAATTCTCCGGCGGCCAGCGGCAGCGGATCGGGATTGCCCGGGCGCTCGCACTGAATCCGAAATTCATTGTCTGCGACGAGCCGGTATCGGCGCTGGATGTGTCCATCCAGGCCCAGGTGCTGAATCTGATGCAGGATCTGCAGGAGCAATACGGCCTTACCTATATGTTCATTTCCCACGATCTGTCCGTCGTGAAATTTATCAGCGACCGCGTAGCCGTAATGTATCTTGGCCGGGTTGTCGAGCTGGCCCCGACCAAGGAGCTGTTCGCGAAGCCGCTGCATCCGTACACGCAGGCGCTGATGTCCGCTGTCCCTGTGCCGAATCCGGGCCAGAAAAAGCAGCGGATCGTCCTGACCGGCGACGTGCCGAACCCGGAGACGCCGCCAACCGGCTGCGCCTTCCACCCGCGATGTCCATATGCCATGGACAGATGCAAGTCGGAGGCACCGGTGCTGCGTGCGCTGGACACGGGCCATCAGGTGTCCTGCCACTTATATTAACCGGCTGTGCCATATAGCAAGCCGGTCACAACAAAGAGAGCAGCCTTTCTTCCCGTGAGGGAAAGGGCTGCTCTTTTTTATACAAATCCGCAACAGTTACTGCGCGTTCCTCCGGAATTCGCTCGGCGTTACGTTCAGCGCCTGCTTGAAGGTTTTGCAGAAATACATGGAGGAATTGAACCCGCAGGCCAGCCCGATTTCCAGGATGGAGCGGCCGGTATTAACGAGCATGTTGCAGGCATGCTGGATTCTGATGTTGTTAATATAATGGACGAGGGTAAGTCCGGTGGCTTCCTTAAAGATGTGGCACAGATAGTATTTGGAGATGTAGAATTGTCCGGCGATCTCTTCGATTTTGCGGATCGTAGCATAATTCTGGTTGATGTAAGAGAGAATCAGGTCGATCTGATCGGGAGAGGCCGTGGTCTGTGCGGTTCTTGGCGCGCTTTTGCTCTGATTCAGAATGTCCAGTATTTCAGCCAGATAGATGAAAATCCGGTTGCTGCTATCCATGACATCCTCCTTCTCAAGCAGGAGCAGCAGCTTTTTGACCCGGGGGAACAGTTCCCTGTCAATGGATATGACGCCTCTGTCGAAGCAGCCCAGCAGAGAGGTGACGGCCTTTTCCGTAAAATACATCCGCAGAAACCGGTCTGTGAAATATAGGCAGGTTCTGGCGCAGCTGTTATTCCGGTAGCTCTGGTGGAACAGATTGGGCTTGAACAGCGCCGTATCATGCACCGCCAGCGTCAGCACCGAGTCATGGATCAGCATATTATGATGACCTTCTTCCAGGATGTACAGCTCGTAGCAGTTATGGTAATGAACACCCGGCATCCGGTGCCCGGCGTCATGCTTCATGTATTCAATATAGAATAAAGGATGCGGAACGAACAGATCGGCGCCCATGGATTTAACCTCCGTCTTTTATAGCAATATAGTACAACAAACAGCGATAAAAGCAACATAATATAAGATTGTTGTTATATGTTGAGGTATAGTTAACCCACAGAAAGCAGGCAGCCCACCGTGCCGCCAGCAATTAGGAGGCTAATATACTTTGAATATAACTCATGCAGCAGACAAACGTCTGGAGCTGTTCAACAGCAGCAAGCCGGTACATATCTATGTGTCACAACAGGAAAACAGTGCCGTACAAACCGCGGCCGCGAATCTGATTACAGACATTATGCGGGTCTTCGGCTGTAAGGCAGTCCTTTCGGCAGAGTTCCATGAATGCGCCATCATTATTGCTACACTGGAGAATGCCGGGCAGCTTCCAGCTGCTCTGCAGAATGCCGGGCTGCCACTTGAACTGATTAAGGATGAGACGGGAGCCTTGCGCTGGGAAGCCTTTCTCCAGCAGGCTGTGGACGGTGTGTTCTACATTGCGGGTACGGACCGCCGGGGTACAATCTTCGGTATCTACGACCTGTGTGAGGCAATTGGTGTATCCCCTTGGCATTACTGGGCGGATGTTCCGGTGAAGACCAAGGGCTCGTATAGTGTGCCTGCAGCTTTCAGTAAGGCTGACTGGCCTTCTGTCCAGTACCGCGGCATTTTCCTGAACGATGAAGAGGAGCTGGAGGACTGGGCCAGGCTGCATACACCGGACGGCACCATCGGGCCGGTAGCCTACAGCCATATCTTCGAGCTGCTGCTCCGCCTGAAGGCGAACTATATCTGGCCGGCGATGCACGTCAATTATTTTAACGGAAATCCCGAGAACGGTGCGCTCGCGGAACGGATGGGCATTGTTGTCGGCACCTCTCATTGTGACATGCTGCTGCGCAGCAACCAGAATGAGTGGACGCCTTGGCTTGAAAGCAAGGGCTACACGGATGCCGAGTACGATTATTCGATAGAAGGGCGTAACCGGGAGATTCTGCTGGAATACTGGCGGGAAAGTATCGGGCAGAACAGGAATTACGAGGTCTGCTTCACCATGGGGATGCGGGGCATTCATGATTCCGGCTTTCATACCCGGGCTATCGATGAGGATGATACCCTGACCAAGGAGCAGAAGAAGGAGGCCAAGGTCAAGCTGCTCGGACAGGTGGTCCGGGATCAGCGGCAGCTGCTAATAGAGGTGCTTGGGGAGGAAAAGGGGCTGGCGGCCCTACAGACCTTCGTACCCTATAAAGAGGTATTGTCGCTGTATGACCAGGGGCTGGAGCTGCCGGAGGATCTGACTCTGATCTGGGCGAATGATAACTTCGGCCATATGCGCCGCTATCCTTCAGCAGCAGAACGCAGCCGCTGCGGCGGGAACGGGCTCTACTTCCACGGCTCCTACTGGGCCGCTCCGGGCACAGGAATGAGCTATCTGTTCATCAATTCCATCCCGCTGGCGCAGACAGGCAATGAGCTGAAGAAATCCTGGGAGTCGGGCATCCGTAAGGTCTGGGTGCTGAATGTCGGCGGCTTGAAGCCGGTGGAGCAGGACCTGGAGTATTTTGTGCGGTACGGCTGGGAAGCCGGTAAAGCGGAAGGGATCACAAAAGATCCGCAGGTGTTCACAGAGCACTGGATCAACGCCAATTTCACCGGCGGACACGGAGCTGAGTCAGCAGAGCTGTATACGGCCTTTGCCCAGGCGACCAATGTGCGCAAAATCGAGCATATGCAGCCGGGCGTATTCTCGCAGACGGCTTACGGGGATGAGGCAGGCCGCAGGCTGATGCTGCTGGAGAAGCTTTACAGACGGGGCAATGCCATTCTGCACAGTCTGCCGCAGGAGGAGCAGGCCGCCTTTTTCCAGCTGCTCCTGTTGAAAATCCATGCCTCTTACTACACGAACCATGAATTTTATTACGCCGACCGCAGTGTGCTGTCCTATGAGCGCGGCAACATGCAGGCGGCTGACCGCTATGCGGAGCTGTCAGCTGAGATGCTGGACAATAAGCGGCGGATGCTGCATTTCTATGACCGGAAGCTTAGCGGCGGCAAATGGGAAGGCATGCTGACTCCCGAGAGCTTCCCGCCTCCGCCGACTGCTCTGTATCCGGTACGGAAGCCGGCGCTGCGAATCTCGGGAAGCAGGCTGCGGACGGACCTCTGGAACGGGGAGGAGTCCCTGCGCTTCTCGGTCTACGGCCGCCGTGAGAAATGGATTGAGCTCGGCAACCAGGGTGCGGGAAGTATCCCTTATACGCTAGAGGTAGAGGAGGGTGGGGACTGGATCTCTCTTTCAGATACGGAAGGGACGCTGCAGACCGAGCAGCGGATTCTGGTTACGGTCCATGAGCCCTCGGCCCATGCCGGCCGGCAGGGACTTATCGTCATCCGCGATCACAGAAACGGCGCTGTCAGCTCTGTCAAGGTGGAGGTTGAAGGCGCTCCGCCTGTGCCGGACTGCTTCACCGGATATATCGAAGCGGACGGATATGTGTCTATTCCGGCTGACGGCTACCATCACCGCAGCGAAGCCGTGAATAACGCCGGAGAGGTGCAATCCGCCTGGTTAACGGTGCCGGGCATGGCCAGATATGAGGGAGCTGCACTGATGGCCTGGCATCCTGCAGGGCAGGCACCGGAAGGGGAGCTGCGGGACAATGCGTCCGTCGGGTACAACATTTACGTGGAGCAGAGCGGGGAATATATTCTGGAAGTCCACCGTTTCCTGACACTGAATTCTACGGGCAGAATCCGTTTCGGTGTAGGCTTAGATGAAGGGCAGCCGGTTCTGGTGGAGTCGGAAACAAATGATGAATGGAAGGGCAGCTGGCAGCGGAGCATTATGGATAACGGGGAAAAGCTGCTGGTAAAGCTGCCGTATGTGGAAGCCGGGACACATGTGCTTAAGCTGTATACTGCGGATAATTATGTAACGATTTCCAAGCTGGTCCTGTATACCGGTGAGAGAGCTGAATCTAATCTGGGCCCGGCAACCAGCGCTTTGGGCCAGCAGCAGGCCGCCGGTAACGGCGCGGAAAGTCCGCAGGTGGACTGGAAAGAAGTAGAGGCGCTATGCAGCGGGTTTTACAGTACGCAGAAGGAAGAAGTAACACTCCCACCGGTCCTGTACGCGGACAGAGCCTTTTTCGAGGAGAGGTTTGATCTGATCTTCGAGAAGTGCCAGCCTAAACCTCAGACGGAGCTGGGGAGGTCGCGTTATGACAGCCTGTGGAAGCGTACGGATGAAAAGAATGTTATTGAAGCTTTCGGTTCAGGCAGCTTTACCGAGCAGGACGGTGTTGTCGCCATTGAAGCTGAATACGCGCTGGAGAACTCAGAGCATGCTTATCTGACGCCGGCAGCAGCTGACAGCAGCCTCATCTGGAGTCACCTCCAGGCTGAGACGAACGGCAGAACAGGCTTCGCGATGCATGTTGCTGACGCGGGCTTGAAGTGGGAGGAGCCTGCTGCCGCGCCGGGCATGCATTACCGCATCGATGTCCATACACCTGGCAAATACCACGCCTGGCTGCTGGTCAGGCACCACAACTTTCAGTCGGATTCCTGTTACCTGGCGCTTGACGGTGCAGTTCAGCCGTTAACGGAGCAGTTTGGTGGTGGAGTGCTGCATACCTATAATACCGCTCAAGTGTATTACTGGTGCCACATCTCTGATCTGGAGATTAGCCCGGGTGAGCACACGCTGTCCATTCTAGCCTGTGAATCCCAGCTCCGGGTAGACCGCATCTACCTGACGGCAGGAGATGAGCTGCCGCCGGCAGATGCACAGTGGCAGGATTCAGCCAGACAATAATAGGCGTTACAGGACCCTTCACTTCTGTATTATGAGATAATAAATTATTCAGAAAGATGAAAAGACGGTTCTTGACCATCCCGGATGGTCAAGAACCGTCTTTGCTTACAAGCTTATTGATTAATCGGAATGGTTACTTCCAGGTCTTTCAGATATGTGCGTGTGCCCCGGTTACTTTCTTGCCCAGCCGAAAGATTACCTTTACTGTCTTCCACAAGCCCGACAACACTCCAGTCGTCGTTCTTCACCGTCAGTGTAAACGGCTTGATTGTTATTGATTTTGTTGTACTGTCAAGAGGAGGAAATAGCTCATTCACCTGATATTGGGTTTTTGGCTTTTGGTTCCAATAACCAAATCTCACCTGTTCCAGCTCATTCCCCTGATCGTCCACAATTTCATAGTAGACCATACTGGCGTGATAATCGCCGGTTTGCTCCGGAGATTGCGGAACCGGGCCCTCACTGTCCAGCACGAGGCGGGTAGTTACCGGAGAGAGATGCAACTCCTTAACTGTATAACTGAACGAACCATTATCCTTGGAGATGTTCGGATTCAGCACAACCGCACGTTGGTCCAGCTTAACCGGGACCTTGAATTCAAACGTTTCAGCCACCCGGCTAACCTTGGCCTGAACCGTCAATTCAAACTCGTCCGGCAAATTTACATCGTTCCAATCGACGGAATAATAAACATTTTTATCGCCTTTACTTACATAGTCTCCATAACTGCCGCTGGTGATAGGGGCGGCTTCTTGACCATTGACTAACAAAACCGGGTGATCCAGATAGCCCTTTGGCAGCTGATCTTCTGGTGTATCTCTTAATGCCCAAGGCAATGACAACGTTTCTGCCTCCGCAGGCGCTCCGTCACGATCAATCAGGAAGGACAGACGAGTTCCGTCGTACAGTAGGTTAATTAGCTTCAAGGTGATGCCGTCATGGGTTACGCTTTGCCCGGGCTCGGAAATGATCCCTTGTTGTATGGCTTCCTCTACAGCGGCATCGCTTGTCCCACTAAAAATTACACCAAAACCAGGTATTTTTTTCAGCGTTTCTGCCATTACCGGTGATACAAAACCTGCACCGATCGTTCCTGCGCCCAGTACCCCGGCAACAGCGGCGGCAATGGCGGTCTTCTTGAAAATACTTGGTTTGGCATTTGAACCTCTTGTTCTTGTTACTCTGCTCATTTCATTCTCCCCAATCTTATTCATAATGTAAGTGCTCAATTCCCGCTTAGGTACAGCAGCTTCACGGATTCTTTGTTCGATAGCATCCATTTCAGAATGTTTTGTTTGCCTCTGATATTGTCCCATGGACCCTCGCTCCTTGTTGGCCTGCGCGTTCAATCAGCTTTTTGCGCAGCCGTTCATATTTTTTGCGGACTGTAGCTGTTCCGATCCCCATAATCCCGCCAATCTCTTCAAAGGTGTATTGCTCTACAGCTTTTAGAAGCAGGATATGACGTTCCTCGATGGTTAGATGGATCAGCAACTTCTGAGTAATCGAGTCGGGTAAGGGCAGCTGCTCCTGCCTCTGCTGATCCTTGTAATGCTCAATCAGCCTGAGCCACCGGCCTTTTTTATGCTTCAAATTAATCAAATGATGATAGGCCAGCTTGTAAAGCCAGGCCGAAAAGGAAGTTCTGCTGCTATAGCGGTGAAGGTTAGCGTAGGCCCGGATAAAGATCTCCTGTACAGCATCTTCTGTTTCCGTATGATTCTTAAGAATATAGAAACAGTAAGTATACATCTGCCGTTCGAACTGCTTAATAATAATCTCGTAGGACTGCTTGTCTCCTGCCTTCACAGCATCCACAGCCTGTTCAAGCATTAGCTTCCTTTCGTCCGCTTCCCCGGGGACGGTTAATTGCACGTTTTTCACCTCCTATGGTTTATACCTGTATAACAAGCCCAGAGCATCGTTTCGTGACATGATTTGTTTTACAGGCAGAGAATTGATTTCTCTAGAGCCCGAAAAGTCCTGTTGCTGCACCGAAAGTAAGCCGAGAAGCAATTAACGGTGAAAGTCCCGGTTCTAGGCTCAATGTCTCATTTTTTTGTATATAACAGGTTGTTATCTGAATTTTACTTTCTGAAACAATATGAAAACATTCATTAAAATTTGAACAAGCAATTCAATCATTCTATAATTATATTAAAAATAAAACTGGATTGGGAGGAGTTGGAAGAGAAAAGTGGAAAAACGACGTGAGTTATGGATCGATGCCGCCAAGGGCTTCAGCATTATTTTTGTAGTGATGGGGCATTCCGGCGATGCCGGTGCCAATCATTATCTGTCCTGGTTCCGGATGCCGCTGTTCTTTCTGCTGAGCGGTCTGGTGTTTAAGCCGATCCTGCCTGAGCGTTACACCGGCTGGGCAGTGAAGCGGACGAAGGGGCTGATGACGCCCTATTTTGCCTACGGATTACTGATTGCCGCCGGGATGCTGCTGTATAGCTTGAATTTCACCGGATTCCTGGAAAATATCGCGAGGCTGCTCTATGGAGGCTTGACCCTGACGGGGCCTTACGGAGTGTTCTGGTTTATCACCTGTCTCCTGTTCACACAGCTGCTCTTTGGATATATCGTCAGATACAGCCGCCGCACCCAATTCCTTCTGATCGCCTCCGCGTACCTTCTATCTCATCTGATCGCACTGACGCCGCTAAAGAACTTCAACCTTCCCTGGAACATCGACGTTGCCCTGCTCGCCGTTACCTATTATGCGATCGGATATTACGGTAAAAAAGCCATTCCTGCGCTGATCAGCCGCGCTTACGTGCTCTTGCTGCTGCTGCCGCTGTGTGCACTTGTGCTATGGCTGGAACGCAGCGGATACATCAGCTACAGCCTTGATATGAAATATAAGGATTACGATGCGCTGCTGCTGGATCTGGCGGTGCCGCTGCTGATCTCGCTGACTATCTGCGCTGCTGTATACCAGCTGTCCAAAAGGCTGCCGCTCGGCTTCATGGGCAGGCTTGGACGGAACACGATCGCAATTATGTACCTGCATCTGCCGCTGAATTACAGCCTCAAGGTGCTGCTCGGTACGGATTACGGACTGATCCCTTTTACACTGGTCGGCGTAGTGCTGCCGCTGCTCGCTGCCAAATGGGCGGGGCGTTATCCGCCGGTGTCGAGGCTCTATCTGGGACGCGGCAGCAGCCGGCAGGCTATAGAATACGGTGCTGCCCGCAGGTGATTCTGCTATATTTAACATTCCGGTACCGATTTCCCCTGCAGGTGTGCAGATTGACGGAGTAGGGGTGTATATCGATCCGGCGGTACCGGCGCATTTTCCGAACAAGGTTGAGCTTAAGGAAACGATTGGTGTGAATGTGCTGCTGGATACGCCGAACCTCCTTGTGCGCATCTGGCGTGCAGGCTCGGAAATCTTTTACGCGCGCGTAGAATATGAAGATCTCTTCAATGATCACGGCATTATCTCCTTGCACATGGTAGACATCAACGTGCCGGCCGGTACGCAAAACTATCAGCTGATTGTTCAGAACCAGGACCCTAACGCACATGCGGTTGTGGTCGGACCGGTTATTTTCAGCGCATGGCAATCGGGGGCTAACGCTTCTGGACTTGCCTGGAGTGGACAGCAAAGGGGCTTTCTCTGCAGAATCCGTGAGGATGCAGGGGAGGCCCTTTTTTAAAAATATAAGAATTTATATGTTTTACGCTATCAATAATCCTTATCTTTCTCGCAGGAACGGTTACCGCCTTCTCTGAAGGACGGCATAGCCGTTTCTACTTGTACAGATAACTGGAATAATTTCCTGCCTTTCTGACCAGACTGGAATACAGTACCTGTGAGTTGAAGGTAATGTTCAGGAGGGGAACTATTTTGAGAAAAATACGTATGTTAACGCTTATGCTGTGTATTGCTGTTTCCGTACTGGGAGCGGCCGGAGGTGCTGCGGCGGAGGAAAAGGCTAAAAGCACCGGCAAAACCGCCGCTGCTGCAGATCTCGCCCCGAATGCGCGCTCTGCTATCCTGATGGATGCGGGCACCGGCACAATCATCTACGAAAAAAACAGTCACGACAAGCTGCCGCCGGCCAGCATCACCAAAATTATGACGATGCTGCTTACGGTGGAGGCGCTGGATGAAGGCCGTCTGCAATTGACTGACATGGTGCGGACCAGTGAATATGCTGCCTCGATGGGCGGTTCGCAGATTTTTCTGGAGCCCGGTGAAGAGATGACCGTTGACGAGATGCTTAAGGGCATCGCGATGGCTTCCGGTAATGATGCCTCTGTGGCGATGGCGGAGAAGATTGCCGGGTCGGAGAGCGCCTTTGTCGACATGATGAACAGCAAAGCGGAGGAGCTTGGCCTGAAGGATACCCACTTTGCCAACTGTAACGGGCTGCCTGCGGAGAACCATTATTCATCCGCTCATGACATTGCCGTCATCAGCCGGGAGCTGCTGAAGCATGAACGGATCATCAAATATACCGGCTCCTACCAGGATTATCTGCGCAAGGATACCGAGAAGCCGTTCTGGCTGGTTAACACGAACAAGCTGGTGCGGTTCTATACCGGTGCAGACGGCCTGAAGACCGGATACACCTCTGAAGCCAAGTTCTGCCTCTCCGCTACTGCGGCCAGAGACGGGCTGCGTGCCGTTGCCGTGGTGCTGGGTGAACCAAACACCAAGACGCGCAACAGTGAGGTGTCGGGCATGTTCGACTATCTCTTTTCCCAGTACAAGGTGCATACGATCTATAAACCCGGAGATGCCATTGGCACCCTGAAGGTTGAAAAAGGCGTAAAAAAGGAGCTTCCGCTTACCGCCAAGGAAACGTATAGCGTGCTGCTCAAAAAGGGCGTTACCCAGGAAGGCATCCGCAATGAGGTCGTGCTGCAGGAGGATATCAAGGCTCCTGTCGCCGCAGACCAGACCATCGGGAAGCTGGTTGTCTATCAGGGCACGAGCGTTATCAAGGAGTATGAGCTGAAAGCGGGCGAGGATGTGGCTAAGGCCGGCTGGTGGAAGCTGTTCAAGCGGACTGCAGGCTCACTGTTCACGATTGATTAATATAGCGTGTATTTTGTAGATTCCCCCTGTGACTTCTGTAGATTCATGGGGGTTTTCTTCTAGTTTTGTCGTGAGGCAGGAATCACTCTTTGCCATGTAGAAAACCTTGTCCTTGTAGGGGAAAGAAGTTGTTACAGGGCGGTTTGAAAGCAACGAAGAGGAGAGTGGCAAGTATGAATTCCCATGTGGAGATGGAGCATCACCGGGGTGTGCTGGTTGTCCGTTTGTATGGAGAGCTGGATCATCACGCAGCCGATTATGTTCGGATGGAAATGGATGAAGCCATTATGCGGGGCCAGGTCGAGCACCTGATTCTCAGCCTGAAGGAGCTGCAGTTCATGGACAGCTCGGGTCTTGGCGTCATTCTTGGAAGGTACAAGCTGATCCGCAGCAAGGGCGGGAAAATGGCAGTCTGCGATGCCACCGCACCCGTGAAGCGGCTGCTGGAAATGTCGGGCCTGTTCAAAATCATGTCCCTATATGACGACGAGAGCGCAGCGCTCTCGGATTTGGAGGTTGCGTTATGACAAAGAGTGAAGCTGGTAACTTCATGAGTGTCCAGTTTGCCGCCCTCTCGGAGAACGAATCGTTCGCGCGTGTCGTCGTAGCGGCCTTCGTCTCGCGGCTTGATCCGACGATGGATGAACTGAATGACCTGAAGACGGTTGTTTCAGAAGCGGTCACCAACTGCATTATTCACGGCTACGACAGCAACCCGGAAGGGCTTGTCAGTATCTCGGCGAGAATTGAGCATGAAACCGTTCATCTGACCATTGAGGATCAGGGCAACGGGATTGAGGATCTGGAGCTGGCACAGCAGCCGCTGTACACGTCCAAGCCGGAGCTGGAGCGGTCAGGAATGGGCTTTACCATTATGGAGAACTTCATGGATGGTTTCGAAGTGACCAGCGAGCCGGGCCGGGGCACCTCCATCTCTATGAAGAAAACAATCGTCTCCAAAAAAGCTTTATACAATTAGGGGTTGGAGCCATGGAAGCTGAATCAAAAAAAGCTCCGCCGACCTATTTGGACGATGCGGAGGTCAAACGTCTTATCGCGCTCAGTCAGGCCGGGGATAACCTGGCCCGCGACACGCTCGTAAGCTGCAACATCCGGCTCGTCTGGTCGGTGGTGCAGCGGTTTATGAACCGCGGATACGAGCCGGATGATTTGTTCCAGATCGGTTGTATCGGACTGCTGAAGTCCGTCGACAAATTCGACCTCAGCTATGAGGTCAAGTTCTCCACCTATGCCGTGCCGATGATCATCGGCGAGATTCAGCGCTTCCTGCGCGACGACGGGACCCTGAAGGTCAGCCGCTCCCTTAAGGAGATGGCCAATAAGGTGCGCAAGATGAAGGACGAGATGTCCAAAACGCTGGACCGCCTGCCGACCATCGGTGAGGTTGCCGAAGCGCTTGGTGTAACACCGGAAGAAATCGTGTTTGCCCAGGAGGCGAACAAGCCGCCGACCTCGATCCACGAGACCGTATTCGAGAACGACGGTGACCCGATCACCCTGATCGACCAGATCGCCGACGAGTCGCAGGAGCGCTGGTTCGACAAGCTGGCACTGAACGAAGCCATCGGCGCACTCACCGAACGGGAGCGCCTGATCGTCTACCTGCGCTACTACCGCGACCAGACCCAGTCCGAAGTCGCCAGCCGCCTCGGCATCTCGCAGGTGCAGGTGTCGAGGCTGGAGAAGAAGATCCTCGCGAACATCCGTGAGCAGATTGCCCAGTAGGGCTGGAGCTTAGCGGATTGGGAGCCGACAGGAGCAAGAGCGAAAACAAGTGTAGGGTAAGGGGAAGTATGTGATTAGTGAGTGTATTGCGTGTAACAACGGTAATATATCTATGGTGGAGGGGGCTGTAAGTCAAGCGCGGTATGGATCATTATTAACAAGTGATTTGGCCGATTACGTTACGCTCTCTTGGATTAGATATGAAGTAGTTTGTGACGGGTGCAGTATAAGGTATAGTTTAAACCGCCTTGAGAGAGAGGCGGTTTTTTTGTTTTTCATTATACGGTATAAGGTGATTTTTTTGACAAAAAAAGATAATATCCTCATATATTGTACCTATAGAAATTATTGGATGTAATTATTATAATCAATTCATAATTTAGCAATTATTTTGTCAGGAGGAATATATGAAAAGTCTGGTTAGAACCTTTGGAACTATCTTACTCGTTACCCCAATCTTATTTTTAAGCATGAATTTTTCCGATTCGTTTGCGTTCTCATCAACCGTTTCAGTTACTGACACCACGTATAAACCCTCGGTGGAAAAAGCTTTTCAAAAAACTGGATTAATTAGCACTTATAATCTTGTTGCACAAACGGATACTGATACCTATAGAGCATCTGCAGGATTCAGTTCACAGCAAGGTTTAAATCAATGGTTCTATCAGCAATGGAATGGCAGCACATACAGTAATATGACATGGGACTCCTCTAATGGGCGTTGGAAAGGTACTCCTACATATACTTTGGTTATGAGCAATGCCCAACATCCTGATGCACAGGATTCTGTGAGGAAATGGCTATCCCCAAAAAGCGGAAAAATTATAATTACTGGAAATGTAAAAAAGGGCGACACTTCTACCGGAGATGGAGTACAGGTTAAGGTAATGAAAAATCAACAGCAGCTATGGCCAGCCTCTGGATGGCAAATTGTCCGGTATAATGACAGTGTTGGTTACGATTTAAATTTATCTACAACAGTTAATACAGGTGATAGTGTTTATTTTATTGTAAATAAAATTGGAACAACCTATGCCGATACCACTGTATGGGATCCTGTCATTACTTATGAAAATACAACACCTGGATATCTTTATGAGTATGATGGAGCAGGCAGACTAATTAAACTAACTACTCCAACTGGTAAAGTTTATGTATTATCATATGACCGAAATGGTAATTTGATAAAAAAAATACTTCAACCCTAACAAATAGATCAAATAGTACGTTCACAAAAATATACGCTGTGTATACTTTCAGGAATAATATGGTATTAGATTATAAGAGGAGTAGGATATGAAGAATCTAGGACGTAAGCTTTTAATTATTTTATTGGTTATTTCTATTGTATTGCCTGATTTGGGTGGGCAAATGTGGTCATCTTATGCGGTGGCGGAAGGCAGTATTGCTAGAGATTCCGATAGTATTACTGCTGAACCCTTGAGCGAAGAGACCGTGTCAACCGGAACCTATGATGCCCCTGCGGTAGATTCAACTCCGGGCATTGTACAGGAGTACCCGGATTATATTTTGAAAGGCCAGGAGATTGATCCATCAGAGGCTCCAGAAATGGAAACGCAAGAGGATCGTATACAGGCCATCAAAGAGAAGTA
>NZ_CCDG010000067.1 GCF_000723885.1 Paenibacillus camerounensis | reverse complement strand
TAGTCCCTGCTTTGGGCTTTAAATCCTGAGTATGTGTTCTACAATACAGCTTATGTGATCTAGCCCGGCTGTCCGTCCTCTTCCTCTACAAACGAGATGACGCCATCCTCCAGCGAAGCAATGCGCACCAGTGATTCCACGCGGTAGCCCGCTTCCTTCAGCAGACGGTTGCCCGGCTGGAAGGCTTTTTCGATCACGATGCCGATACCGGCGACAGTGCCGCCAGCCTGCTCGACAATCCGGGCCAGCCCGAAGGCCGCCTCACCGTTGGCCAGAAAATCGTCCACGATCAGCACGCGCTCGCCCGGGGCGATGAATTTTTTGGATACGGTGATGTCATTGCTTTCTTTCTTGGTAAAAGAATAGACGGTCTCCACGTAAATGTCCTCCGTCAGGGTCAGCGATTTCTGCTTGCGGGCAAAAATCAGCGGCACCTCAAGCGTAAGTGCAGTCATGATGCCCGGGGCAATCCCCGAGGATTCAATCGTCAGCACTTTCGTGATGGTCTCCCCGGCAAACCGGCGGGTAAACTCACGGCCGACCTCCCGCATCAGAAATGGGTCCATCTGGTGATTCAGAAAAGAATCCACCTTGAGCACGCCCTGACCGAGAACGATTCCTTCATCCAAAACCTTGCGTCTCAATAACTCCATCTGTGCTCCCTCTTTTCTCCTCAGATTCCCTTGGACCCTGCCTTCCCTCTACTCATATTACAGGCCGGACGGCTTCTGCGGCAGCAGGTTGCCGACAATCGACTTCAGGTCATGATCCTCCTTGCTGCCCGACTTGCCGCCGTCATAGCTGGTAATCCGGATCTCCGAATATTTCTCACCGGCATTTACCGGCTTGAAGATCAGCTTCTCCCGGTCATCCAGCCGCACATTAAACTTCATGTCCCTGAACATCTCCACCAGCTCATTCTCACCCGGCACCTTACCTTCATCCAGGAACAGCAGCCCCCGAAGCGGCTTAGGGCCTTCCGGATGCTGCACGTCAAAATGAACAATACATTCCATTCTTTTCACCTCCCCGGCTTAGTCTAGCGCAACCTGAACCCGCTACTCCTCACGGACATTACCGGGCTCTTCAGCGTTCGTATCCTTAATTGCATCTGTATCCCTATCATGCATGACATACTTGCTGTAAATACGGCTGTACCGTTCACCGTAACGCCGGTTCAGCTCAGCGCCTATATCCTCCTCAAGCTCGAAGAGCACCATCTCCTGTGAGAAATGGTTCAACAGCAGGCCTACCAGCACCTCATGTTCCGTAACCACCGCCTGAGCCGTACCGTCCTCATAACGCATGCCCAGCATACACCAGCTCCGGTCGATGACAAAAGAGAACTTTCTCCCTCCGCTGCGGCGCGGCTTGCCGCCAAGCGGCGGCCATACCGGGTAAGGCGCAGCAGCCTCATTGCCGCCGTCAAAAGCCCACAGCAGCTTCACGCCGCGCAGCTCCGCCTGTTCCAGCTCATTGCGCAGCAGCGACGCTTCCTCCCGCCATACATCGACTACAATTTCCTTCTCGGCCAGATTCAGCTGGCGGATCAGCGCCCCCAGCATATTCCGGTCCCCTTCAATATTATAAAAGGACGGACTGACCGGGCCGCCCCGCGGCATTTCACTCTCCACAAAGGCCAGCGAAGCCTGAACCCGGCCGGAGATCATGGTAGCCAGCTCTTCCGGATCAAGCACGCTGTAGCGGGCAGGCTCCCCTTCCCCGCATCGTACATAACCCTGCTGTGTGAGACGCTGAAGCGCCGCGTACACATTGGATCTGGATACGCCCAGCTGCTTTGCCACTTCGTAGCCCGAAGCCTCGCCTTTGGTAGCCAGCTCGACCATAATCTTGGACTCCATCTCTGTGAACCCCAAATTGCGCAGATGCAGCAGCAACTGTTCCATCTATGTTGTCCTCCTAGTATGCCTTTAAACTTATTCTGTGAATCTGCGGTTCGGCGTTACCTGTTAACACGCTGCTTCTATATCAGATCTGTTCCGAGCCGCAGCGCGGACACCACATCGAGCCCTTTGGCAGATCAGCCCGGCAGATCTGGCACTTGACCATATCACGCACGCCTTCTTCGCTGTAGGCTGCCGCTTCCTCCGGGGTACCGCCCGATTTCCAGTCCCGGATACGGCGGTCCAGCTCAAGCTGCCGTTCGCGCTCACGCTCCAGCTCATCCGCATCCCGGCGGTCCCACCCGCTGTCATGGACTGGACTCTCATAATCCTGCGGCTCAGGCTCCTGCTGCCCGGATTCTTTTGAATCATACAGCACTTCATTGTATACAACCCGCGGCTCTGACCGGAGCGCAAGCTCTTTTTCTTCCTCGGTTAATTCATCTTCGCCGTAGAACTCATCTTCCTCGTCCTCATGAATCGTGCGGATGGTTACCGCCGGCGCTTCTTTTTTTACGGGCTCCTCCAGCTTATGTCCGCATTTCGGACAGAAATTAGCATCGAGCGCGACTACGTTGCCGCACACGCAGAGCCGTTCGTTTTTGAGTTCAGCAATTCTGTAGCGCAGCTCATCAATCTGTTCCTGATGCTTCAGGCACTCCTTCGACAGCTCAACCATCTTTCCCTCAGCCACCGACATGTCCCGGGAACGGTAGCCTTCATAGAACAGCTGTCCCATCTTCATAAATTCGAGTTCCATTTCGCGTTCAATATCGGAAATATGCCCGTTTAGCTTGCCGATTTCCACCGAGCTTTGCGCTTTTTCACTCACCCGGCTGGCACTGTCTTTGATGCGTTGCAGAAAATTCATAGTAGTTCCTCCTTCTCCAGATGAGAACAGGGCTGATTAATAGCCATAATGATTCATATAAAGCCTGTATAAAGCTCTATAACCTTAAAACGTGCTTCTATCATACCAAATGTCTCGGATAGATTCATTATTTGTCGTTCTGTGTATATTGCTAAACTCACGTTCAACTTATCTATGTGTGCTAATACGCTTCTCCGGCAAAAATGTTTCTTTTTTCACATAGCCTGTTTCCTGCAGCCTCCGCCCGTATCTGTCAGCGGTAAGCCCGGAAGCGGGCTTTTATTTTGCTTCCGGGGCATAAAATCGGTTAAACTAAAACAGTCACAAATAATGAAACCCGGGAGAGTCTCAGTGAAAGAAGACGACAGTACGCAAGTTACGCTGAATCAGCTGCAGGTGCATGTAAAGGATATGCAGCAGTGGCAGAGCAGTGAGGATTTTGCCAGAAGGCTGGAGGATTTCAAGTCATTGCCTGCACTATACCGCCATGCCTTGAACGAGCTTGAGAATAAAATTGATGTGGTCAAGACAGAATGGCAGGTCCGTGACGGCTACAGCCCGATCGAGCATGTCAAATCACGGATAAAAGAACCGAAGAGTATCCTGCGCAAGATGGAACGCAAAGGTCATACCTTCACTCTCGATAATATGGAGCAGCACATTCACGATATTGCAGGCATGCGGATCGTCTGTGCTTTTGTGAAGGATATTTACCGGCTGGTCGATCACCTGTGCGTCCGCGAGGATCTCAAGGTGCTCGAGATTAAGGATTATATTGCCCAGCCGAAGCCGAACGGGTACCAGAGCCTGCACATCATTGTGGCCATCCCGCTCGTCCTGCTCGAAGGGACACGCTGGGTCAAGGCCGAAATACAGCTGCGGACGCTGGCGATGGATTTTTGGGCCAGTATGGAGCATATTCTCTATTACAAATTCGACAAGCAGCTGCCGCCCCATGTGGCCGAGGAGCTGAAGGAAGCCGCGCGGGCCGCAGATGAGCTCGATCAGAAGATGCTCCGCCTGCGCCGCGAGATTCTTGAGCTGTCTGAAGGAAGCCGCACTGCGGATAAGCAGGCGGAAGAGTAGGAACAGCAGACATTTCCACACCTGCGGAGTAAGGTTAACAGACATTAAATAAGGCAGTGCCGGCAGCAAAAAAGCTGTTACGGCACTGCCTTGTTTATTGTCTGGCTGCGGCAAGACTCAAGGAAGGCGCTACAGACTGCCCAGCTCAGACGCCCGGCGCACAGCTGATTCAGCCGCCTTGCGCATAATCAGGGCCAGGCCTTCGCCTGCCCTGGGCGTATTCGGCAGCAGTTCCCTCCAGTTCTCAGCAGGCGGGGCTACTGCCGGAGAAGCCGGAAAGGGCTTTGCGGCGAGCTCATGGAATAAGGGCCCCGGCTGATGCAGCGAGCCCTCGGCAGCCGCTTCAGCCAGCCATTCACCGGTCGTTACCGCCGGCCCCTTCCGTTCCAGCTTGGCCAGCTCCGCAGCCAGCATGCCGGCCGGAGCTGTACCGCCGTCCTCCTGCGGGGGATATTCCTCCTCGGCCCAGAGGGCGAACACTCCGCCCAGCAGCTCCTCCTTGCTCATTCCGCGCAGCTTGAAGGCAAGCAGCGGTTCCTCCTCAAGCTGCCTCCTTGCCCATCCGGGCAGCTGCCCGGAGCCGGAATCAGCCTGATCCAGCTCCGGGGGAAGGAGCTGAAGCTCTGCTGCAATGCCTTTTCTTTTGCCCAGCAGCAGATCATACAGCTCTCCGGGATGCTCGGCAAGCTGCCGCAGCACCTCCGTCTTCCGTGCTGCTGACCACTGCGGAACCTCACAGGAAAAAGCCTGCTCCGGAGCCGCTTCAGCCACGCCTATACTGCCCCCCTGTAACGCTGCCGTCTTCAGGATGCCAGGTTCTATAATAAGCCGTAATTCCGGCAGCTTGCCCATCGTTAATCCCCCTATACTTACCGTACTCTACATCCAGTCCTGGCCCTGAAGCTCAATCAGCTCCTGCAGCTCATGGTTGGACATTTCCGTCAGCCAATTCTCCCCGGAGCCGACTACCTGCTCCGAAAGGTTTTTTTTGCGCTCAATGAGCTCGTCAATCCGTTCCTCCAGGGTGCCCTGGCAGATCAGCTTATGCACCTGCACATTTTTGTGCTGGCCGATCCGGAAAGCCCGGTCCGTCGCCTGATTCTCCACCGCCGGATTCCACCAGCGGTCATAATGCACCACATGATTGGCCCTCGTGAGGTTTAAGCCTACCCCGCCTGCCTTGAGCGACAGCACGAAGAAGGCCGGCCCGTCGCCCTCCTGGAACGCATGTACCATCTCATCACGCTCCCGCTTGGGAATCCCCCCGTGCAGGAACAGCGGTGTCTCACCGTATCGCTTGGCCAGCCTGCTAACGAGCAGCTCTCCCATCGCTACGTACTGGGTGAAGATCAGCGCGGATTCCCCTAGCCCGGCAATACTGTCAAGCACCTCGAACATAACTTCCATCTTGCCAGACTGCTCGCTGCGCCCGCTGCGTCCCTCTTCCTTGCGGAACAGCTGCGGATGGTTGCAGATCTGCTTCAGCTTGGTCAGCGAGGAGAGGACCAGCCCGCGGCGGGCCATGCCGGAGCGCTCGCCGATCACACCGAGCATCTCGTCCACCACGCCCTGATATAGCGCTGCCTGCGTCTCGGTCAGCGGACAGTAGGATTTCAGCTCCAGCTTCTCCGGCAGATCCTTGGAAATATCCGGGTCGCTTTTGAGCCTGCGCAGCAGAAACGGCGAGACGAGCCGGTGCAGCTCCTGCAGGCGCTCCCCGCCTTCCCCCGATACATAACGCTGGCGGAAGGAGTGGTAGGAACCGAGATACCCCGGATTCAAGAAGTGAAAAATCGACCACAGCTCGCCAAGCCGGTTCTCGACAGGTGTGCCTGTCATGGCAATCCGGTGAGGCGCAGACAGCTTCATCACACTCTGCGCCTGTTTGGTGCGGTGGTTCTTGATATATTGCGCTTCATCCAGCACAACTGTAGACCAGCGCACTGCTGCCAGATCCTCGCTGTCCCTTCCGGCCAGATGATACGTGGTCAAGACAATCTCATGGCTGTCAGCAAGCTCGGCGAACCCTTCTCCGCGTATCCGCCTGCCCCCGTGGTGAATATGCACACTCAGCGACGGTGCAAAGCGCTGCAGCTCACGCTGCCAGTTGCCCAGCAGAGAGGTCGGGCAAAGAATCAGCGCCGGCTCATGCTTCACTTCAGCAGGAGCCGTTAATGCCCGTTCCATCAGGCAGGCAATGACCTGAATCGTCTTACCCAGCCCCATATCATCTGCGAGGCAGACCCCAAAGCCGAGACCGCTGAGTGCTGCCAGCCATTGATAGCCCCGCTCCTGATAAGGCCTCAGCGTTCCATGCAAGCCATCCGGTACTGTACGCGGCGGTATATTGCGCAGAATATCACCATGCATGAGCGAAGCCAGCAGGCCGGACGTTTCCATACCAGTAACCGACATGCCCTTCCAGAGCCGCTCTTCCCCGTCCTCAGCCTCCAGACGCATCCAGTCCGCCGCCGGCATTTCGCCGCCCTCATGGCGTTTCATATATCTCAGTACCTGGCGGATTTCCTTCGGATCGACTTCGATCCACTCGCCCCGGAAGCGTACAAAAGGAACTCCCGCCTCCACCAGGGCATTCAACTCCTCTTCACTGATCGGGTTGTCACCAAGCGACGCCTCAATCCGGAAGGAGATCAGCTCCTCCATCCCCAGTGACGGCTGTACAGGTCCGTCCACCCCGCCCTGCGGCGGCTGCATCTTCATCCTCATCCCGATCCGGCGCCGCCCTTCGCGGCTCCAGCGTGACGGCATCTGCACCGTAATTCCCCGTTCACGCAGCTGCTGCACGCTCTCCTTCAAGAAGAAATACAGGCGCTCCGGCTCAAGCTCAGCCCCTGTCGGTGCAGGGACGTTCAGCGCCCGCCTGATGTCGGGCGATATTCCCGCAGCCCGGCCCAGCGCATCCAGCAGCTGCTGCTGGATATTACGGTAACGCTTGCCCCAGAGAGTGAACTCGCGCTCCGGGCTGCTCCAGATGGCCGCTGCCGGAAGCCAGAATTCCCCTTCCTCCCGGCTCTCCGCCCAGAAGGTCAGCTGCCACAGCTCGCTCTCGTCTGCCGGCGGCTCCAGCCGCAGGCCAAGACTAAGCTGGCCCGTCTGTTCTTCCTCCGCAGCGGCCCGCGGCATTCCACCCGCCGCTGCCGTATTCACCTCAGCCAGCAGCTCTGACACTTCCGCAGGGGTTCCCTGAACCGGAATCTCCCGGCTGCCGGTGAGCAGGCTGTTCCACCACAGCTCGGTCAGCGGAGAATAACCGCGGCGGTAATTCGCCTTATAAGGGCTAAGCTCACCTTCTGCGCCGGCAATGATTTTTTTGATCTCTGCAGTCATGACTGCCTGCAGGAAGGAATACAGTACATATCCGCCTGCATCTTCACGCGATGACAAGTCACTCTCCTCAGCAACATGGGCCCCGAGCGCCAGCACCGGCATTGACGCTGCCAGCTGCAGGAAAAACGCCTTATCTTCCTCCCGGCGGAAAGCCGGGGACCAGCAGGCGGAAGCCGCCTGCTCCCCGCCGCGGCGGCGTGAGCCGATCGGCCGCGGCGGCATTGCGCCGGGCACGATCCCTCCTGCCGCCATCAGCTCCAGTGCGAACCGGGCGGCAACCGCCCAGTAGCGCATCTCGCCGCCGGCTTCAACCCCCTGGGTACGGCACAGCTCGTCGTCCCAGGCAAGCAGCAGATCAAAGGCTTCCTTCGGCCCCAGCGCCAGCCCTTCGAGTGTACGTCCCGGCAGTCCGCGCCGCGCCGTTCTTCCTTCCGCCACAGCCGTCACCGGATATTTTACTTCTGCCAGCCGCAGTGCAGCACCCGCAAAAGGACGCCCCCCGCCCCGGAATTCCAGCTTCTTGACCACGCGTGTCCACGCGTCGACCTTGGGCTCCGAGGTTTCACCGGAGAAGCAAAATAAAACGTCCCCTAGCCATATTGCATACAGATGCTTAATCATTGGTGATCTCCTGTCTACTTTTTCTTCATCCCTTCATCTTATACGAAAAAGGTCCGATTTAAAAACGTTTCTGCATATTTTCTGCAATTTTAATTAGAAATTGAAACATAGCGTGTCTAATAAGGCGCCGGCTAAGTCAGGATTGGATAATCTGGGATTAAAAGGTGTCTGCCGGATGACAGCCTGCATTACCGTTCCCCGCACAAGCAACAAAAGAGCTGCCTGATAAAAGGCAGCCCTTATCCATTCTTTTAATTTCCCGCTCTGATCCGCAGTTCCCCCCCGCTGCGCTCATCCGGAACCTGAATGATAATGGCGCCGCTTTTGCCGTTACGGGCCCAGCCCTGGCGCCCTTCCTTCAGCTGATCCAGACTGATCTCCGGCAGCCCGTCCACATCATCTGCAGCAAAAAACGGATAGCAGAGCGCAAAGCGCAGCATCTCCCGCGGAGACCGGTAGGCATCAGCTGTATAGGACCAGTTCAGCAGCAGGCCGTCTCCAGTACCCTTAGCCTCCACAGCAATCTGTGAATAAGCCCCTTTCCGGTAAGCAAAGCTGTGCCCGTCATCCTCATACAGCGTATATGCTGCTGTGAAATCCTCTTGCGCCTTGGCACCGTACAAGTGGAAAATAACCGTCTCCGGCACTTCCTCCTGGGCATACTGTTTAAGCGGCCCCTCTGCAGTAAAGGTTCCCGCCTTCACATACATCGGCATAATATGCAGCGGTGCAGCCGCAAGGATATGCTTTCCGCCCTCGTGTACCTCACCGTCCCAGTAATCCAGCCAGCAGCCTTCCGGCAGATACACCGAGCGATGGTCTGTATCCGGACGGTAGACCGGGGCAATCAGCACATTCTCACCCAGCAGGAACTGGTCACACAGATTGGTTACATGCGGATCGCGCGGATATTCCAGGATCAGCGGACGGATAACCGGCAGCCCGCAATCTTCCGCTTCATGAAACAGGTTATAAATATGCGGCATCCAGCGGTAGCGCAGGCCGATGAATTCACGCAGAATGTCCTCGACCTCCTCACCGAACGACCAGGGCTCCTGGCGCATTGTTCCGATAGAGGAGTGGTTGCGGCAGTAAGGGAAGAATACCCCCATCTGTGTCCAGCGTACCAGCAGCTGCGCCGAGGTGTGATGGGCAAAGCCGCCGATATCCGGACCGGCAAAAGCAAGCCCCGACAGCCCCATGTTAAGCACCATCGGAATCGCCATCGCCATATGCTCCCAGAAGCTGCGGTTGTCCCCGGTCCACACAGCGGCATACCGCTGAATACCGGCATACCCGGCTCTGGTCAGTACAAAGGGGCGCTCACCTGCCATATGCTCCGCCAGCCCCTCATAAGTTGCTTTTGACATCATCATCCCGTACAGATTGTGGTACTCCTCATGGGTAACCGGACGCCCGTCATTGAAATGCATCACATCGAGATCCATCGTCTTGGACTCATTAAAAACCGCCGGCTCATTCATATCATTCCAGATGCCCTGGATGCCGAGGTCCGTATAGTATTTGTGCAGATCGCCCCACCACTCGGACGTCCGGCTGTCACTGAAATCCGGAAAGGCGCTGATACCCGGCCACACCTCACCGAAAAAGATATCGCCCTCCAGCCTGCGGCAGAAATGCTTGTTCAGCACACCTTCCTTGTACACCTCGTATTTCGGGTCTTTTTTGACGCCGGGATCCACGATTGGCACAATCCGCACACCCAGCTCACCCAGCTCGGCAATCATCTTCTGCGGCTCGGGAAAGTTAACCGGATCGAACGTAAACACCCGGTACTCGTCCATATAATGAATATCCAGATAAATCACATCGCAAGGGATGTTCTTGTCGCGGAAGGTCCGGGCCAGCTGCAGCACCTCCTGCTGATTCATATAGCTGTAGCGTGACTGGTGGTAGCCGATCGACCATTTAGGCGGAAGCGCAATCCTTCCGGTGAGGGAGGTGTATTTTTTGACGACATCCTTCATCTCCGGGCCGTTAATAAAATAAATATCATACTCGCCTGTTGAGCAGCCGATTGTGAACGCCACCCCGTGCGAGCGCATATCAAAGTCACTCCGGCCCGTATTGTCGAGGAACAAGCCGTAGGTCAGCTCGCCGTGCATATGGATCAGCAATGGAATGGACTCATACAGCGCCTCAATCTCCGGGAGATGGGGAGCGAATACATCGGTATTCCAGTTCGTATAGCGCTCCCCGCGCTTATCCAGGAAGCTCGACTTCTCACCCAGCCCGTAAAAATGCGAATCCGGCTGCATATCATACTCAGCATGGCTTGCCCCGCGCGGATTCCAGCTCGCCAGGTTCTGCTGCATTACAATTTGGCCTGCCATGTTCTCCACCCGGATCAGAAAGGAGGCCTTTTCTATAATCAGACGAATGCAGCTAGTCGTAAAAATCAGCTGCTCCCCAGTCTCCTCCACCGGAAAGAGGTGCGGTATGCAGCTCTCTGCCAGTACAGCCGGCGATGTAGTCAGATCAGGAGCCTTGCCGTGGAACAGCTTCATCCGGAAGATCTCGTCATTTAAAAAGACAAACACAATGCCTGCCCGCTCGCCCCTGACAATATAAATACTCTCTGAGCGTTCCCAGGACTCCACACTCCCCGGGGTATTCCAGGTTTCGGTCATGACGATCGGGCCCATTTTTTCAGGGCGAATTGCCTCACTGCTCTCCATCTTCGTTTTCCCCCTCCTTGCGTGCACCTTTAGTAATAAATACATATTACCCCGACTTGACGGCGTGCTATCCGTGAATTTTATGACCTGCAGGTCATTATTTTGCCAGAGTTAGTCTGAACAGCAAATAAAGCGGGTATATTCTATGTAGGTCAAGAAGCAGGCCAGGACTGGCATGCTACAATACAAAGCTTAGGGAGTGAATGCATTATGACGCGCAACAATCCTTTTAAGTGGGGGAACCTGCTGTTCTTCCTTGGGGTTATCCTGGTTAACACCCTGTCTGTAACGCTTCCGCTGGGCGGGAACAGTACCCGTGAAATCTCCGACAAGTATCATACTTACCTTACTCCGGCCGGCTATGCTTTTTCCATCTGGTCACTCATTTATCTGCTGCTGGCCGGGTTTGTGATCTATCAGTTCCGCTCCGCTACGGGCTCCAGAGATTCGGTTCAGTCCATCGGCATCTGGTTCATCCTTAGCTGTGTCTTTAATATGAGCTGGCTGATTCTGTGGCATTATTTATACATCGAGCTGTCACTTGCCGCCATGGCGCTGCTGCTGATCTCCCTGATCGTCATTTACCGCAAGACCAGAATGATCGACCGTCCGACCACGGGTGAAAGCTGGCTGATCCGTCTGCCGTTCAGCCTTTACCTGGGCTGGATTTGTGTCGCCACCATTGTTAACGTTTCTGTCGTGCTAACAAAGAATGACTGGGGCGGCTTCGGCCTGGACGGTACAGTGTGGGCGGTCATCATGCTTGTTGTCGGCACACTGCTCGCCGTACTGGTCAGCTACCCGTACCGTGACAGCATCTTTCCGCTGGTGTTTGTATGGGCCTTTATTGCTATCGCACTGGAGCAGCGGGATACAGAGAATGTCTTCCTCACCGCTTCGATTGCTGCCGGCCTCCTCCTGCTGTACAGCCTGTGGCTGAAGCTTACACCGATGCGCAGGAGAGCCTGAGGCACCGGTCCGGAAGATGGCTGATCATCACAAAAAAGCCCGCTGACCGGGTTAAACCGGTTCAGCGGGCTTGTCTGTATTCCTATTTCTTGCGTGCTACCGCTTCAATCTCAACCAGACCGTCCTTAGGCAGACGCGCCACTTCAACTGCACTGCGGGCCGGATAAGGCTCGGTAAAGAAGGAGCTGTATACCTCATTAACTGCTGCAAAATCGTTCATGTCCTTCAGATATACGGTGGTCTTCACGATGTGCTCCATCGAAGCGCCGGCTTCCTCAAGAATCGCCTTCACATTATTGAGCGACTGGCGAGCCTGCTCCTGCACCCCTTCAGCAAGCTCCCCCGTCTCAGGGTTCAGGCCAAGCTGACCGGAAGTATATACCCAATTGCCTGCGGCAATAGCCTGGCTGTACGGTCCGATGGCGCCCGGTGCCGCTGTTGTTGCGATTTGCTTTTTACTCATCACATATTCCTCCTGTCATTATGTACAGATGATTATGTCCCATTGTACGGCTTCAGCTCTGCTTATTGCAAACTTTCATCCCTGTTTACCGTCCGCCGATCACATGCATAACCTCATTGGTGTAAATATGTGTCCCGCCTGTATCCGCGAGTGCAATATTCACCATAGCCTTGGCGACCTTAGCACCCGAAATGGCCCGGTAACGGGCCAGCCTGCCGGTCATTGCAAAATCCAGCGCCTTCATGAGCACAGCAGCAGCCCGTTCGCCCAGCCTGAATTCAGGGCGCTCCCCCAGCAGCAGTGAAGGACGGAAAATATGCAGGCCGCGGAAGCCGGCAGCAGCCAGTCCGTCTTCAGCCAGACCTTTGGTCCGGATGTAAAAGTTACCCGATTTGGCGTTTGCCCCTATTGAGGACACCACCAGAAACTGCTGCACTCCGCATGATTGGGCGAGTGCAGCAGCCTCCAGCGGATAATGCAGGTCCACCCGCTCGAACTTCTCCCGGGAGCCCGCTTTCTTGATGGTCGTGCCCAGACAGCAGAAGACGGCATAAGCTCCGGTGAATTGCTCTTTATACTGTCCGAGCTGCTCCCAGTCTACTAGCGTCTGCTTAAGCCTGGAATCCTTCAGCGCAAGCTCGCGGCGGACCAGTACACGCACCTCATCCCAATCACCGGCCAGCAGCTCTCGTGTCACCGCTTCACCGACCAGACCTGTAGCTCCCAATACTACCGCTATCCTTGTCATTCAGATCCCTCACCTTCCCGGTTATTCGTCCCGGAGTATCCGGCGTCCAAGCAGCAGAGCAAGGGTCAGCATCAGCACCCCGACAATAATCTGCATTCCGTAGATTTGCGTCCACTCCGGCCAGTCAACGATCCATTCGTATATTCTGCCCCCGAGCAGCGGGCCAAAAAAAGCCGCCAGCCCGGTAAGCGCCGCATACATCGCCATGTACATCGGCCGTTCCTTCTTCGGGGTATCTCCGATAATAAAGTTAAAGGCCAGTTGGTTAAAGCCTCCGACGCCCATTCCAAAAATAATATGTGCCGCGAACAGGACCGGCAGCATTGGCAGCACAGACAGCATTCCCCACATCAATGAGGATAACGCAATAATTGGCAGTGTCCAGAGCAGCAGCCGCTTATTGCTGTACTTGGCATTCAGATTGCCCCATACATAGAAGCTGGCCATCATGAACACGGTCTGCGACACATTGAGCAGCGAAAGCGTCTCATAGTTTATATTCAGCAGCCGCAGCATAACGTAGGAATAGAGCGGAACCGTCAGGTTCTGCAGCAGCAGCCAGGCGGCAAGAAACAGCGTCGATTTCATAAACAGCTTGTCGTGGAGCGGCTTTCTGAACATTGGCAGAAATGACTTTTCCTCCGACTTCTCAAAAGGCACATCCGGATAAAAGCAGAACACGAGGATGTTGGCAATAGCACAGACCCATACCACAATATAAATAATGAGAAAGCCCTGGCTTCCGGGATAACGGTCCAGCATAACGCCTCCGCCGTACATCACCAGACTGCCCAGCGCATTCAAAAAGGTATTGCGGATCCCGAAATAACGCCCTCTCACCCGTGCCGGAACAAGGTCACTGATAACGGAGTTCCACAGCATTCCGCCAGCTGTACTGGAAATAAAAGCGGTTGTATATAAAATAATAAAGGCAGTAACCCAGTGCTCCTTCGGAAACAGGAATGGCACCAGTCCGGTTGCACCCCACAGCAGCCTGTGCAGGCCCGTAAAAATAACCATGGCCCACTTGCGGCTTGGCAGCTTCTGAATCAGGAAAGCAACACCAATCTGCGCAACATTGACCAGTGTGGTAAGCGCCAGCACAAATCCGATCTGGCTGGAGCTCGCTCCCAAGTACAGCAGAAATCCCGTCAAAAACTGCCCTTGCAGCAGTACCTGGAAGATCGTCGAAGGAATTCCTTCAATTGTAGCAATTTTCAAATTGTTGCGGTTGACTGAAGCTTTGCGGATTCGTTTGGGACGGGTACCGGGCAGCCTGTTTCTCATGATGTTCATGGGGCGGTAGACACTCCTTTGATGCGGCATTGGCTTCATTCTACTCAGCATCAACCCCAAGTCAATACAGCAAAGTCACAAAGAAAGTTGGAGGCTTAAGAAATCACAGCGCCTGCAGCTACAGGGGGAGAAAGAGGGAGAAGCGGCTCCCCTGCTGCTCTTCACTGTGCAGGGTGATGAATCCGCCCAGAAGTCTGGCAAGATCATTGCTGATGGATAGGCCAAGCCCTGTTCCCCCATATCTGCGGCCAATAGTAACATCAGCCTGCTGAAAAGCTTCAAAGATAAGGTCATGCTTCTCGGCGGCAATTCCAATGCCGGTATCCTGCACGTCAAATACGATCCAGTGCCGGGACAGATCCCCGTCCTTATGCTGCACTGTACGGATATGGAGGGTGATGCCCCCTTCCGCAGTGAACTTAACCGCATTGGCAAGCAGATTGCGGAGAATCTGCTGTACCCGCTGGGGATCGGAATGAATAATATCCGGAACCTCATCACCCCGCGCAACTTCGAAGTTCAGTCCTTTCAGCTTCGCAGCCACACTGAACTGCAAGGACAGCAGCTCCGAAATTTCACTGACGCTCAAATCTTCTTTGCTGATATCAAGCTTTCCGGCCTCAACCTTGGACAAGTCAAGAATATCATTAATGAGCATAAGCAGATCATCGCCCGAACGGTGGATGATTCCTGCATATTCACGGGTCTCCTCGGGGCTCAGAGAATCGCTGCTTTCTTCTATTAATTGAGAAAGGTTGATAATGCTGTTCAGCGGCGTGCGCAGCTCATGGGACATCGTAGCGAGAAATTCCGATTTGTACTGGGAGGCCAGCATCAGCTGTTTAGCCCGTTCCTCCAGAGCAATCTTGTTCTTGTGCAGCTCCTCAGTCTGGGTGTATAGCAGTTCATTCGCCCGGACAATCTGGCCGTTGCGCATAAGCTCCAGCTGGAAGTCGCGGATAATCAGGGCAAACAGCAGGCTGAGCACCAAGCCGCCGGACAGGGTCACCGGCATGATCTCTGTGAGATAGATCTTGTCGGGAATAACACCGAAGATAAGGATGTTGACTGTATTGACCAGATTAACGATGAGGATTACTGTCAGCCTCTTGAACCGCAGTGAAGCGTCAGAGCGGCTCACCCACAGGCTGAGGCCGGCACAGACAAAGCCGAGTATGGACAGATTAATTACGCCAGCAATCGCGGCTTCATTAATGCCAAAGGTCAGGCGGGTAATTGCAGTTCCTACACCGATTATGATAAGAATGAACGGATGAGGGTACGCCAGCGTTGAAATAATAAGCGGCACAATGCGCAAATCAAAGATGACATTCTCATCCAGCCTATATCCGAAAAAGGAGCTGATCCAGCCGGCAAAAATAGCTACCAGCACCCAGCTAATCTTTTTCACCCGCTCCGGGGCGTATGTAATGGTATGCTTATATATTAAATTACCAAGATAAGCCAATGTTATCAGCAGTGCTGTATTAACAAAAAAGATCTTAAGATATTCCATAGCCCCACTCCCGCAGCTCAAGTAAATAAAAACCCTTCAATCCATACTATCATACTAGTATTGAATCCATAAAACCACAGTTCTACCGCGCTGTATATATGTATAGTAATAATAAATGCATATAAAAAAGAAGAAGAGCACAAATCATATACGATTTGCGCTCTTCTTCTGAGGCGAAAACAAAGGCAGCATCCTGTTCCAGCGCCTTTTAGGCACCTGGTATCCCCTGTTTGATTCAATAACAGGTTCATGTACCTCATCCGGCTCACCTTCCGCCTGTGTCCATAGCTCTGCATCAGGAAGCTTATAATACCGGGGATTGTAAGTACAGAACATATCCCCTTGCTGCGTAAGCACCCTGTCAGCCTGTACTTCGATAATCCTGCCGGCAACGACGGTCGGTTTGTACATGGGACACCGCCTCTTCATGCGAATGTGACTAACGTATTATCTTATCCCGAGTATTAACCCGTTACTTGCGGACAGACTGCTCCCAGTTGCGGTACTCTTGCTCAGCCTGATCCTTGGTGTGGCCGTACCGTTCCTGCAGCTTGCCGATTAATTTATCTTTTTCACCATCAATTACATTAAGATCGTCATCGGTTAGCTGGCCCCATTGCTTCTTGGCCTCACCTTTGATCTGAAGCCATTTTCCTTTAAATACGTTGCTGTCCATACATGTTCATCTCCTTAGCTTCCCTTTGGTAGTTAGGTATATTCAGAGTTTCACGTGCTATCGATGTATTACCCGCCGCTGCTTCCGGTGAATCTGGACAGCTGTGCGCCGGCGTCGGATTTTGTCACATAATAGTCTATTAATTAAGGTATTCAAATCTTTTAAAATTTGATATAATCCGAATATAGATAAATTAGATACAGATAAATTATTTTAGGTTTAAGTGATTATTTTCACATGTATCGCCGTTTTATTATGCTAAAATGCCTTCGGAGCAGAAAGAAGATGTTTAAAATTTTACACAATGTTTACTGATAAGTGTCAAAGGACTGCAACAAAACAGATCTATTACCGATAATAAGAGTGACATTTGTCATTTATAACGTGATAAATATCACTTCCAAGTCTATTAAAATGTTTTACATTTTAATATATATATTTTAAACTAATTTGGAGGTCATCACAAATGAAAAAAGCTTCTGTAATTTTGTCAAGCGCTCTGGTTCTCGGTACTCTGCTTGCAGGCTGCGGAAACAACAACGCTGCGAACACTGCTCCTACCAATGCTCCTGCAGAAACAACTGCACCAGCAGCAACTGAAGCGGCAACCAACGCTCCGGCTGAAGCAGGACAGTATCAGGACGGCACTTACTTTGGTACTATTGAAGCAGATGCTGAAACAGGCTGGCAGACTTACGCGCTTTTGACAGTTGAAGGCGGAAAAATCACCAAGGCTGACTGGAATGCGTTCAACGTTAAAAATGCAGGCGATCTGAAGAAGAAAGTTTCCGAAGACGGTAACTACGGTCTTGTTGCTAAGGGCGGCGCTCAAGCAGAATGGCATGAACAGGCTGCTAAGGCTGAAGCATTCCTGATCGAAAAACAAGATCCTGCTGCAATCACTACTGATGCTGAAGGACATACTGATGCTATCTCCGGCGTATCCGTACACGTTAACGACTTTACTGCTGCTGCACAGGCTGCTCTTGCTGCCGGTCCTGCAGAAGCCGGTCCTTACAAAGACGGCGGCTACACTGCTGAAGGCGAAATGGATGCTACTTCCGGCTGGAAGTCCACTGTTGCCCTGACTGTTGCTAACGGTAATGTTGTAGCTGTTAAATTCAGCGGCGTGAATGCTGCTGGCGACGACAAGAAGCAATATTCCGTTGACGGCAAATATGGCATGAAAGCCGGCGGTGCACAATCCGAATGGCATGAGCAGATTGCCCAGGCTGAAAAGTATTTCCTTGAAAACAAAGGTGCAGCTCCTGCCCTTGATGCTGAAGGCAAAACTGACGCTATTTCCGGCGTATCGATCCACGTAGGCGAATACTTTACACTTGCAGAAAAAGCACTCGAAGGCGCGAAATAAGTAATTCGCTCTCCTCTTGCAGCTAATCAGACGAATGAGGTGAATTTCTCTTGAAGAAAATAGTCATTTTGGGCGGCGGCTACGGCGGCGTACTCACGGCTAAGAAACTGGCAAAGAAATTTAAGAACGACAAAGATGTAGAAATCAAACTTATCGACCGGAATCCCTATCACACTCTTTTGACTGAGCTGCATGAGGTTTCAGCGAACCGCGCGCCTGAGGATTCAATCAAGATCGATTTGAAGAAAATCTTTGCAGGTCTTAAAGTTGATGTTGTTCTTGACGAGATCAGCAACATTGATTTCAAGAACAAGAAGCTTAAATCAGATAAAGCTACTTATGCTTATGATTACCTGGTTATCGGCACAGGAAGCAAACCGACCTTCTTCGGAATTCCTGGAGCTGAAGAGAATACCTTCTCCTTCTGGTCCTATGACGACGCGGTAGCGCTGAAACGTCAAATCCGCGATATGTACACCAAAGCGGCCAAGGAAAAAAATCCGGCTGTACGCCGTGCAATGCTGACCTTCGTTATTATTGGCGCCGGCTTCACCGGTGTCGAGCTCGTTGGTGAAATGGCTGAGCAGCGCGATGAATTGTGCAGAGAGTTCTATATCGACCCTTCTGAAGTTCGTCTGGTTGTTGCCGATATGGCTCCTAAGGTTCTGCCAATTCTGCCTGATAAGCTGATCCAGAAGGCCGAAGCGCATCTGCGGAAGCTGAAAGTAGAAATCGTTACTGGCGCCAAGATTACCGAAGTAGGCAAAGGCAGTGTTGCCCTCGGCGAGAAGAACGTTGTCGAAGCTCAGACTATTGTCTGGACCGCCGGCGTTGAAGGCTCCGAAATCGTAGGCACCCTTGATGTTAAACAAGAAGGCCGCAAGCGTATTGTTACTAATGAACATCTGGAAAGTGTTGACCACAAGAACGTTTATGTTGTCGGAGATAACATCTTCTTCATTCCTGAAGGCGAAACCCGCCCAGTACCGCAAATGGTTGAGAACGCTGAGCAAGCTGCTCCAATCATTGCCGGAAATATTACAGCGGACATCAAAGGCACAGCTAAGAAAGCCTACAAACCAGGATTCCACGGCACGATGGTTTCTATCGGCAGCCGTTATGGTGTAGCCAACGTTGGACTTCCAAGCAAGATGTTCATGCTTACCGGCTTTATGGCTATGCTGTCCAAACACTTTATTAATATGTTCTACCTGTCCCAGGTTGTGGGCTTCAATAAAGTATGGACTTATATGATGCACGAATTCTTCCATGTAGAAAACCGCAAGAGCTTCCTGGGCGGCCACTTCTCCAAGCGTTCGCCTAACTTCTGGCTCGTGCCGCTGCGTATGCTCCTCGGGGGCATGTGGCTGTATGAAGGTATCGATAAGATCAAGAAAATCTGGGTTGATCCGGATAAGATCTTCCTGATTCCTGCTGCTCCATTTGCTACAGACGCTGCTTCATCGGCCAGTGTAGCTGTTGATGCAGTTAAAGAGACCGTAGATGCACAGTCGGCAGCTTCGGCAGTATCTACAGCCAAAGAAGCGGTAGAAGCTCTCTGGGTTCCAGACTTTGTACACAATACAACGAACTGGTTCATGGATCTGATGTTCTACAACAACGATGGAACTTACACGTTCCTGGCTAAATGGTTCCAAATCGGCATGGTTTGTGCCGAGATCGTCTTCGGTATTATGCTTATTGTGGGTCTGTTCACAGCTCTTGCTTCATTAGGAACAATAGCTATGGCAGCTATGATCTGGTCGAGCCAGATGGCCTCGACGGAAATGCTCTGGTACATCGCGGCAGCAATTGCCACTATCGGCGGATCCGGCAGCATCTTCGGTCTTGACTACTACGTTCTGCCTTGGCTTAAGAAGCAGTGGAAGAGAATCCCGCTCGTACGACGCTGGTATGTGTACACGGACTGATGTAAATCAATCTCTTTTTAGCAATTCATAGCGCATCTGTGCTACATTTGAATAAGGTATTCCAAGGAGTAATGTGTCCCTGCGACACATTACTCTCCTTGTTTAACAAGGTTTTAAAGACTGGTTTTGTAGGGATATTCAGGGTAACGGATGCTTCCGTCAAAACCGGCATGAAGGAGAGAAGCTAAATGAACAGACAACTCATTGAAGATACCTTCCGGCAATTACAGACTGAAATGTCTGGCGTCGCCGGTATTCAATTGGATCTCTCTCCGGCGGAATGTGAGCAGATGCTCGCGGTACTGGAACGCCATGATCTGGAATATGACCGCAAGATCCATTTACTCGGTATTTATATCATTCTTACCGTGGCTGCACAGCGCCATATGGAATGTGTCCCGCATCATCACCGCCTTACCCGCAACATTTTGGACGGAGATTATTTGTACAGCTTCTATCTGCAGTTCGCCGTGCAATGCCGTGAGCTGGACCTGGTCGCTTACATGGCTCCAACCCTAAAGAAAATGCAGATCAGACGTTCAAATGGAGACTTCGCAGCGTATGATCCGGCGGCTGGAATCGATGAGTTCCTTCTCCAGGAGAGCAGGCAGCGAAGCCGCACAAGCAAAGCCATTTGACAGGTGGGAATCCGATAGATGAAGCTGCACGAAGCCTTACACATTGACCTGAACCAAATTAACCGTGAAATTGAAAATTTAGTGGCCCGTGACAAGGATGTACCCAAAAAATCGCAGCTCGCCCAGAGTATTCTGCAGCTGATCGGCTCCGGTGGTAAACGGTTGCGTCCGCTGATGGTAATTGTCGGCGGACGGTTCGGCCGTAAGCCTCCCGGACGCCGAACGCTCCAGCTCTCTGCTGCTGCGGAATTTATTCACGCCGCCTCTTTAATCCATGATGATATTATCGACGATGCCGGGCTGCGGCGCGGCGAAGCTGCCTTACATGTAAAGACAGGCGTCCTGTCTGCTGTCCACATCGGCAATTACATGTCAGCCAGAGTTATAGAGCTGCTAAGCAAATATACCGGGGACAAAAACCGCTACGTCCATGACCTGTCATCCGTAGCTACCGCTCAGCTCTGCCTCGGTGAGTACCAGCAGATGGAGCATGCCTTCAATTATGATATGACGCTCGAGCAATACCTGGAGAAGTCACTCAACAAGACAGCAATGCTAATGGCTACCTGCCTCCGGGTCGGCGCACTCTCCACAGAGAGCCCCGATGAAGTCGCGCAGCTTCTCTACCGTTTCGGAGAAGCGCTGGGTATGTCATTTCAGATCCAGGATGATCTGCTTGACTTCACACAGTCTGCTGAGAAGCTGGGCAAGCCTGCCGGCAGTGACCTGAGGCACGGCCAGGTAACCCTTCCTGTACTGTTCGCGCTTCAGGACCCTGCGCTTGATCCTGAGATCCGCAGGATTGGTCCTGACTCCTCAGAGGAAGAAATCTCCCACGTACTCGGCCTCATCACTGCCAGTGATGCCCTTACCCGCACTGCTGAGGTTAGCCAGAGCTATCTGGATCAGGCTGCAGCGATTGTGCAGCAGCTCTCCGAGTACCCGGCTCACGCAGATCTTAAGACGCTGCTTCATTATTTCGCCGGCCGTGACTACTGAGATATTAAGGTATGTATAAACACTTTAAGCCAACTTTTAAACGTGTAAAATTTTAACTATTTATCAAAGAGCCTTCGGGCTCTTTTTTTTGCATTTCAGCGCCTTCCGGCAGTAATGGATTCTGCTAATTTGGATTGCGCCAACTGGGATTGCGTTAACTTGGATTTAGCAAACTATTTAGGTGGAATTTTGCTACCTAATTCTCAGTAAACCATCAGGAAAGGATCGTTAGTGGGAAAAAGTCCAGTTAATATTGCCATTTTTGCAGTCATGTGAAGTTGTATGCTGAATTAGGTGGACATTTTCCAATTAGTAGCTATATTTATTGCGAAATGGGGAATTTAGCTGGCGAAAATCAAACTAAAT
>NZ_CCDG010000066.1 GCF_000723885.1 Paenibacillus camerounensis | reverse complement strand
TACTCAACTTCAGCTACTCAGCATCAGCGCCCAGCTTCAACTACTCAGCATCAGCTACCCAACTTCAGCTACCCAGCTTCAGCCACTCATTTTCAGCTACTCAGCACCTGCCAGCTCAGCCTGCCTGCTTTTGGCTACTCAAGATCTAAAATTAGCACTGCCAGCCAGCATTAACGCCCATCACTGCTAATCCTCCATTCACACAAATCAGGCCAAGTTACTACCGAGCAGCCCAGACCCGGCAACGGGCACAGAGTCTCTGTTACCGCTACAATGTATATGGTGCAAAAAGGGGCATCCCGCTTGGGACGCCCCTCCTTTATCGCTCCGCCCTAATCAACGACAGCGCCTTATCCTCACGTTTCACGCAGCGGAGCGGAAGCACCTTCCTCACTCCTCACCTAGCGGAACGCCAGCAGTTGTCCCCTCACGCTTCTCCCAGCGAAACCGCCAGCAGTTTCCCCCTCACGCTTCTCCCAGCGGGAACAGCAGCGGCACTACCTTGCCCGCGACAACATCGATCAGCCCGAAGTCGGTAATCTTCAGCGCCGGGCTGACCGGCAGTGAATGCGTGCTGATCGACATGATCGGGTTGTAGTGGTTGTAGCCCAGCGACTCCATCGCTGTGCGCAGCCCCAGCACGCGCTCCGCCGTCTCGGCGAGCGGCGCCTCGGTCAGGATGCCGCCGACCGGCAGCGCCAGCAGCGCCAGCACTACGCCGTCACAGACGACGCAGAAGCCGCCCTGCTCGGCAATGACCGTATTGGCGGCGAGCGCCATGTCCTTGGCGCCATGGCCGACGACGAGCAGGTTGTGGTTGTCGTGCGAATACGTCGTCGCAATCGCACCGCGCTTGATCGTGTCGCCGCCGATCAGGCCGTAGGCGCGGCCGCCGGTTTTGCCGTACCGCTCAAAGGTGGCGATCAGGCCGCAGCCGGTGTCCTGCCATTGCAGCAGGCCGTCCTTCACTTCGGCCTCCACATGCTTCTCCTCGGTAAACGTGGACACGTTGTTGACCGTCATTACCCGGGCGCCGTAGCGGCCGTCAGGCAGCTCCGGGCGCACCGCGAAGTCGCCGGCGCTAAGCGGCGCAAGCTGCACGCTCCGGTAGAAATGCGCAGGGAAGCGCGGCGCAGGCGCAGGCTGTGCTTGCGGCCGGCTGCGGTCCCAGACCTGCGCGCCCCGCTTGTAGACCGCCTCAATCGTGAAGCTGCTGAGGCCCGAGAGCAGCAGGTAATCGGCGGTTTTGTTCGGCGCGATCACGCCGCGGTCATCCAGCTTCATCCGCCGGGCCGGCGTGTAGGTGGCCGCATAGACAGCGGCCTCAGGCGCCATGCCCATAGCGATGGCCTTGCGGACGAGATGATCCAGATGGCCGGTCGCTGCAAGCGAGTCGGTCATCACATCATCGGTCACGAAGCAAAAATGCTCGCTGACCGGATGCTGAATCAGGTAGCCGATAACCTCCGGTGTCATCGACTTCTCCTGAATCTCAATGAACATCCCGGCGGCAATCCGCGCAGTCAGGCCTTCAATGCTCTGATGGGTGTGATCCGAATCAATCCCGGCAAAGATCAGCTGATGCAGATCAAGGTCGAGCAGCTTCGGCGTATGGCCTTCGATAACCAGACCGGGATACTTGCTGCGGACGTGCTGGAGAATCTGGTTGCTTTTACAATCAGGATCACGGATGACATCGACGAAATTCATCACCTCGCCGAGGCAGATCATCTGCTCCGTCTCCATCAGCTCATCGATATCAGCAATTTCAATCGAACCGCCTGTCGTTTCCAGCGGAGTCGCCGGCACTGAGCTTGGAATCGCATAGAACATATCCACCAGGCAGTCCTCGC
Organism: Paenibacillus camerounensis; assembly: GCF_000723885.1. Taxonomy (GTDB): domain Bacteria; phylum Bacillota; class Bacilli; order Paenibacillales; family Paenibacillaceae; genus Paenibacillus_AQ; species Paenibacillus_AQ camerounensis. The sequence goes on along the minus strand of NZ_CCDG010000066.1, from coordinate 20,316 downwards.
TGGCCCGGATCATCTCATGCACACCTTCAACGCCGAACACATTGGCCATCTCATGCGGCTCGGGCACAATCGTCGTAACCCCGTGCTGCAGAATTCCGTAGGAGAACGTCTCCGGTGTAATCATCGTGCTCTCAATATGCAGATGGATATCAATCAGCCCGGGCACCAGATACTGCCCCTTGGCATCAATCGTCTCGCTAGCTGTGAACGTTTCCGCACCGAGCTGGCCGACATAGAGAAAACGCCCGTCTTTTACCGCAACATTCGCCGTCTCGAACCGTTTATAGTAACTGTTGTACACTTTAGCGTTCAGTATAAGTTGATCTGTAATCATCATGTCTGCTCCTTATGAAGCGCTACTGCACCAGCACCAGCTTCTCTTTTGGAAAATAAACCGTAACCCGCTGTCCCTGCACAAATGGCTGTTCCATCTCCTGATTCACCGTGAATACGCCCAGCTCCGTCTCCACCTGATACTGGTAGCTGCGGCCGAGATACGTGCTGATCTGCACCGTTCCGGGAAGTGTATTCCCGTCGATACCCGCAGCTCCCGGCTCACCGAACAGCTGCAAATCGTCAGGGCGGATTGCTCCGAGCAATCCCGTATTGCCGAGGCCCTCCGGCCGTTTGGCCGCCTGGAACTTCAGCGCTCCTCTGCTAAGCTCAATATCTGAACCCATATCATTCCGTCCGTCAAAAGCGATAAAGTTCCCGAACCCGATAAACCGGGCCACGAACTCGCTGGCCGGGTATTTGAAGATGGCCGACGGCTTGTCGAGCTGCTCGATTTTGCCGTTATTCATGACCGCTACCTGATCGGAGATCGAGAAGCATTCCTCCTGGTCGTGCGAGACATAGACGGTCGTGATGCCCAGTTCCTGCTGGATGCGGCGGATTTCCACGCGCATGTTCACCCGCAGATTAGCGTCAAGGTTACTCAGCGGTTCATCGAACAGCAGCAGATCCGGCTCAATGACGAGTGCCCGGGCAATCGCGACCCGCTGGCGCTGTCCGCCGGACAGGGCTGCCGGAAGTCTTTTCTCAAAGCCGCCCAGACTGACAATCTCCAGCATCCGGGTTACCCGCTTCTTCACTTCCGCTTCCTTCAGCTTGCGCAGCCGCAGGCCGAACGCCACATTGTCAAACACCGACAGATGCGGGAACAGCGCATAGCTCTGGAACACGAAGCCGAAATTACGTTTTTCGACCGGAACCTTGGTGTAATCTTTTCCCCCAAACATAAAAGCTCCCGCTTCCGCATTCAGAAACCCGGCGATCAGGCGCAGGGTCGTTGTTTTGCCGCAGCCGCTCGGGCCGAGCAGTGAAAGCAGTTGCCCTTTTGCCAGCGACAGATTAAAATCCTCCAGAATCAGACGGTTGTCATAAGCAACCGATACCTGCTCAAGACTTAAAAGTGACATTGCGTTATGCCCCCTTACTCTTTAATAAATCAGCGTTTAGTAAAATAAGCGAATCCCATCAGCCGCTCGATGACAAACATCAGCGCTGCCGTCAGCACCATCAGAATGACGGAGATCGCGGCAATTGTAGGATCGAAGTAATTTTGAACATAGGTCAGCATTTGAATCGGCAGGGTACTGATCCCCGGACCGGTCATGAAGACGGAAATATCCACGTTGTTGAACGACTCCAGAAAAGCGATCAGAATCGCCGCCAGAATCCCTGAGCGGATGTTGGGCAGCACGATTTTGAAGAACGTGTACAGCCTCGAAGCACCCAGGCTCTGCGCCGCCTCCTCCACCGCGAAATCGAAATTCTCCAGGCTTGAAGCAATGACCCGGATAATAAACGGCAGCATAATCACCGTATGTCCAATCAGCAGTCCGGCCACGATCGGCAGCCCGTAGACGACAATCAGGTAGCGCAGCAGCGTGAAGCCCAGTACAATCCCGGGAATCAGCACCGGCGACAGGAAAATCGCATTCAGCGTATCCCGTCCGCGGAACCGGTAACGGCTCAGGGCGTAGGCCGCAGGCACACCCAGCAGGAGCGCCAGCAGATTACCGAGCAGCGAGATGATAATGGAGGTTTTGAAGGTGTCCATAAAGGCGCTGACCTCAAAAATATTCCGGTACCATTTCAGCGAAAAGCCCTCAGGGGGAAATTTCAGGACCGTGCCCGGCTCAAAGGAAGTGATCGAGATGATTACGAGCGGACCCAGCAAAAATATAAAGACCAGCAGTGTGTACAGTGACAGCACGCGGTTGCCTTCCTTCATGTTCTCACCCCTTCGGATTCAGGCGGTTGGCCCAGGCGTTCATCAGCCCCACCACCACAAATGTAATGACAATCATAATGACCGCGATGACCGAGGCCGCCTGCCAGTCATTCAGCGTCATGGCGTTCTGGTACAGGAAGGTCGAGACCACCCGCTCCTTACCGCCGAGCAGCGCCGGTGTTGTATACGCCGTAAGACTGCCGACAAAGACGAGAATGCCGCCGATAATCAGGCCCGGCACCGTCAGCGGGAAGGTGATTTTGCGGAAAGCGGCGAACGGGGAAGCGCCCAGACTGCGCGCCGCCCGCACCAGCTCGTGATCCAGATTCTCCATAACCCCGAGCAGGGTGATAATGATCAGCGGCAGGAACAGATGCACAAGCCCGATCATCATCGCCACCGGCGTATAGAGGATGTCCAGCGGCTTGTCGATCAGTCCGATGTTGACCAGAAAGGAGTTGATCAGCCCTTTTTTGCCCAGAATAATCATCCAGCTAAAGGAACGCACCACCGGACTCGTCAGCAGCGGAAAAATAGACAGCGCCAGCAGAATACTCTTCTTGCGGGCGCTTGCCCGTGAGATATAATAAGCCGCCGGATATCCGAGCAGCATGCAGACCAGCGTTGTCACCACACTCACCCGGAGCGTAGTCAGCAGGATGCGGTTAAAGTACCCGTCCCGGAAAAAATGCAGATACCCTTCCAGCGTCAGCTTCCCGTCCTGCACAAACGTGGAGGCAATGGTCAGCGTAATCGGGACCAGCATGAAGGCTGCCAGGAACAACAGGCCCGGCAGCAGCAGGTACAGTGCTTTTTTGTTCATTCTAATGACTCCCGTCCTTCTTCTGCTATTGGTTCAGGCTGTTAAAGCTATTGCTGTTCAAGCTGTTAATGAAGCATTCCAGAAAAGCGGGTGCATCCACCTCCAGGCAGACACCGGCGTTCGCTGGTCTTGCCAAGCGGTTCTGGAAATCGCAGACGGTCTGGCCGTCGCAAAGATCACTTCTTGTCTCAACATCTACATAATAATCGTGCACAGTAACGAATGAGCGGTCCAGTGCCACACCCACTGCCAGCGGATCATGCAGCGCACAGGCCTGCACACCGTTCCGTTCCCAATAACGCGTACGGTAATCCGCCGTACTCTTCTCCACATAATCGCGGATCACCGGATTCTGCAGCCTCGCTATATCGTCTACGCTAAGCAGCGCCTTGCGGGTCACATCCAGCCCGACCAGCGTCAGCCGGGGGAAGCCGGCCGCCAGCACCAGCTTGGCCGCCTCCGGATCAACGTACATGTTGTATTCCGCCGTCGGCGTAATGTTCCCGAAGCCCTGCACCACACCGCCCATTACAATAACTTCAGCGACATGCTGCGTAAGCTCCGGGCATTTGTGCAGCGCGCGTGCCAGGTTGGTCAGCGGCGCAGTCATAATCAGCGTGACCTCACCCGGCTGTGCCAGCACCTGGCGGATGATGAAATCCTCCGCCCGCTCTGCTTCTGCCTGCTTCGTTACCGTCATACCGGCCAGTGCGCCGCCAATCCCGTCAGAGCCGTGTACACGATGCTCGAACACGCTATCCCGGACCAGCGGCTGGTCCGCCCCGCGGAAGACTGGAATCTGCCCGGACACGCCGAGCAGCTCCAGAATCTTGCAGGTGTTCAGGGTCGCCTGATCCAGTGAGACATTACCGCTAACGGTTGTGATTCCGAGTACGTCGAGCTGTCCGCTCGTCACAGCCAGCATAATCGCCAGCGCATCGTCCACTCCTGTATCGACATCCAGAATGACCTTTTTACGCGCTGTCATCCTTAGCCGCCAATCTCACGGTTGAAACGGTCCGTCCACTCGGTGATGTGCTGGTTCACAAACGACATATCCAGCTTGCGCAGCTGCCCGATAACATCAGCACCGTAAGTTACGCCTACCGCTTCTTCAGGTGTCAGCATTACGTTCATGTTAACCGGGGAATCCACCTTTGCTTTGGCGGATGCATCCTGGACTTCCTCGCTCAGCTGCCAGTTGATGAACTCTTCAGCCAGCTCTTTATTGTCAGTGCCTTTAACTACGTTAACGGTGTTCATTACGGCATAAGCGCCTTCAGAAGGTGCAACAAATTTGGCATCAGGCACAGCCGCCTGCAGATCCTTGAAGTACATTTCCATAATCGGGCCGCCGGCGATTTCTTCCTGGCCGAACATATTCACATACTCGGAGGTCTGGCTGTAGTATTTCACAACATTGCTGTCCAGCTCTTTCAGCTTCGTGAACGCTGTATCTTCGTTGAAGTCCGAGCTGCCGGTAGCAAGCGATGCCGCATCAACGACCATTGGGCCTGCTGTAGCGGTAATTGCCGGCATCGCCAGGTTTTTATCAAACTTGGTCCACAGGTCACTCCATGCCGTAACCTCACCTGAAGTCAGAGCCGGATTGTAGGCAATGCCCAGACGTCCGATCGTGTACGCGGGACCGTATTCTGCACCCAGCGGTGCTTTTGCGATATCATAAATGTTCTGGAGGTTCGGAATTTTGCTGCTGTCGATCGTATCGAACAAGCCTTCATTAATCGCCTGCTGCGCATAATAATCGGACAGGTAGACTACATCTACATCGGAGCTGCCCTGACGGATTTTGTTCAGACGCTCGGCGTTATTGCCGATTTCCACGACGATTTTGACATTATGCTCTTTCTCAAACGGAGCGTAGACCGCTTCCTTAAAGAAGTCCTCAGAGAAGCCCCAGGTGGAAATGACCAGCTCTGTCGGCTCTCCTGACGCTGTATTTCCCGTTGCCGCGTTGTCAGTGCCTGTGTTATTCGTTGCCGCATTGCTTGCACCGCAAGCCGCCAGCATTGAAGTCAGGGCCAGGGCAAGGCCGGTTGTCATGATCTTTTTCATTAGTAAAAACCTCCTGAGAATATAGTTGTGATCTATTTTTCCATAAAAAAAAGAAAGCATTCTTGTAGGAACAAGAACACTTTCCTTTGTGTAAACAAAGTCAAGAGCTACCCGTTATAGAAGGACGGTCTTCGCTTAAGATAGATCAAAAGCAAAAATCCGCGGATATTAAGATGAAGCGGTCATTCTCCGGCCAGTATCATATTCGTAAAAGCCCACTGGGTCGGTGCATCGTAATCTCGGAGCAGAACCTCAATCGTCAGGCCCATCTCTTCTTCAAGCCGTTCTTTGAATCGCTTCTTAAACAGCAGCGACATCCGGAAGTCCACTTCCTGCTTAAGCTCCGGTGCCTCCCCTTCCAGGGCGGTCGACCGTGGAGATCTGCGGTGCTTGGCGTGAAAGGTAATGACCCGCTGATCGACAGTTACGCGGAGCAAGGTCGTCCCGAAGCCAAACAATTCCTTGGAGATCTCATTGTAGATCTGGCACATCTTTTTCTTCTGCTCGCTGTTTTCCAGTTCTGCCATGAAACCACCTTCGAAAACAGAATATCGTACAATCGCATCAAGATTAATTGCTATTATACATAGTTAAAGTATTTTCGGCAACAAAAAAACTAAAATTGACATGAAAGTAACGCTAAATCCGAACATTGACCCCGTTCTGTGAACAGGGATTGATCAGGAAATGGCGGGAGTATAACTTGTAAAACAGCCCTTTTACCGCTTGGCTCCGTGTTTGCGGAGACTGCGTGTGAGGCTATGAGCATATGGCGGTGGTCGCTGAATGTGAGGCCATGAACATATGGCGGCAGGTGCTAGACCGTGTGCGCTGCAATCAAGAACGGGCCGGAATCAGAGGCATTTTTGCCTTTGATTCTGCCAATTCGGCCGCACGGGCTGGAATCAAGGGCTTTTTTGCCTCTGATTCTGCCGTTTCGCCCGCGCGAGCCGGAATCAAGGGCTTTTTTGCCTTTGATTCCGCCGTTTCGCCCGCGCGAGCTGGAATTAGAGGCACTTTTGCCTTTGATTCCGCCGTTTCGCCCGCGCGAGCTGGAATCAGAGGCACTTTTGCCTCTGATTCTGCCAATTCGGCCGCACGGGCTGGAATCAAGGGCTTTTTTGCCTTTGATTTCGGCGTTTCGCCTGCGTGGGCTGAAATCAGAGGCATTTTTGCCTTTGATTTCGGCGTTTCGCCCGCGTGAGCTGGAATCAGAGGCGCTTTTGCCTTTGATTTCGGCGTTTCGCCCGCGCGAGCTTGAATCAGAGGCACTTTTGCCTTTGATTTCGCCAATTTGGCCGCGTGGGCTGAAATCAGAGGCTTTTTTGCCTTTGCTTTTGCCGTTTCGCCCGCGTGAGCTGGAATCAGAGGCACTTTTGCCTCTGATTCTGCCAATTCGGCCGCGTGGGCTGAAATCAAGGGCACTTTTGCCTTTGATTTCGGCGTTTCGCCCGCGCGAGCCGGAATCAAGGGCTTTTTTGCCTTTGATTCCGCCGTTTCGCCCGCGTGAGCTGGAATCAGAGGCACTTTTGCCTCTGATTTCGCCAATTTGGCCGCGTGGGCTGAAATCAAGGGCATTTTTGCCTCTGATTCTGCCAATTCGCCTGCGTGAGCTGGAATCAGAGGCACTTTTGCCTTTGATTTCGGCGTTTCGCCCGCATGAGCTGGAATCAGAGGCACTTTTGCCTCTGATTCTGCCAATTCGGCCGCGTGGGCTGAAATCAAGGGCACTTTTGCCTCTGATCCTGCCAATTCGGCCGCGCGGGCTGGAATCAGAGGCTTTTTTGCCTTTGATTCCGCCGTTTCGCCCGTGTGAGCTGGAATCAAGGGCTTTTTTGCCTTTCACTTTATTGTTCCCAAGTAAAAATATAAAAAGCCAGGTTTCCCCGGCTTACTCAAAGCTTTTCATTTAATTAATCATGTTATTTAATTAACCCATTAATTCTGCACCTTCAAATGGAAGCAGCCGCTCACATAGTCGCGCTGAATGTCAGGCAGCGCCAGTCCTGCCTGCATCAGCCGGTCACCGCCGAAGACTTCACCGCTATCCAGCACTGTGTAGTCGAGGTCCGGGTTCAGGCCGCGGACCTTCAGCGTCCGGCGTGCCGGGTACGGCACAGCCATCACCCGGAAGTAGTATACAAGCGCCTCACGCTGATCATCGGAAACAAACATCCACGCCGTTTCGTTACCCTCGAACGGACTCTGCAGGCGGTACAGATTACCCTGCTGTACGAGGCTGCGGATTTCCTTGTAATTCGCTACCTGCTGCTTCACCAGTTCCTTCTCCTCATCGGTGAACTTCGTCAGGTCAAGCTCGTAGCCGAAGTTACCGGACATAGCGACATCACCGCGGAACGACAGCGGTGTAACCCGGCCAACCTGATGGTTAGGTACCGCAGAGACATGTGCGCCCATCGCGCTTATCGGGTAGACCAGACTGGTACCGTACTGGATCTTCAGGCGTTCAGCCGCATCCGTATCGTCACTGGTCCAGGTCTGTGGCATGTAATAGAGCATACCCGGGTCAAAACGGCCGCCGCCGCTGGAGCAGCTCTCGAACAGAATATGCGGGAAATCACCCGTCAGGCGGTCGATCAGCTCATACAATCCAAGCACATAGCGGTGGGCCGTTTCAGCCTGGCGCTCAGCCGGCAGTTCAGCCGAGCCGATCTCCGTCAGGTTACGGTTCATATCCCATTTCACATAGGCGATAGGTACACTGGAGAATATTTTACTGAGCGCATTATACACATAATCCCGCACTTCAGCACGCGTCAGATCAAGCACCAGCTGCCAGCGTGCTTCCGTCCGCCGGCGTCCCGGCACATGCAGGCACCAGTCCGGATGCGCGCGGTACAGGTCGCTGTCCGGCGAGATCATCTCCGGCTCGACCCACAGGCCGAACTGCATGCCAAGATCATTGACCCGTTTCGCTACGTCAGCCAGTCCGCCGGGCAGCTTGCGCAGATCCTCGGTCCAGTCACCGAGAGAGGAATTATCGGCATCCCGCTTGCCGAACCAGCCGTCATCAAGCACGAACAGCTCAATTCCCAGCTTGGAGCCTTCTTCAGCAATGTCCACCAGCTTGTCGGCATTGAAGTTAAAGTAGGTCGCTTCCCAGTTGTTTACGAGAATCGGACGCTCTTTATCACGGAAGGTTCCTCTTACCAGACGTGTGCGGTACAAACGGTGATAGGTCCGTGACATGCCGCCGAGGCCTTCAGCCGAATACACCATTACTGCTTCCGGTGTCTGGAAGCTCTCTCCCGGAGCCAGCCGCCAGGAGAAATCAAACGGATTCAGCCCGATACCCAGCCGGGTATGGCTGAACGCATCCACTTCGGCTTCAATAGCGAAGCCGCCGCTGTAGACCAGGGAGAAGCCATATACTTCTCCCTGGTGCTCGTCCGTTCCCGGCTTAGCCAGTGCGGCAAACGGATTGTGCTGATGGCTGCTCATGCCCCGGCGGGACTGCAGCGCCGTCGTGCCCTGCTCCAGCCGTCTGCGGGTGAGATTTCCTTCCCGCGACCAGCCGCCGGACAGATAAATCAGATCAAACTGGCCGTCTTCCGGGAAATCGACAGAAGCACTCAGCGCACGGAGCAGGTCCAGCGGAGCCTGCCCGTCATTGACCAGCTCCACCGAGCGGGCAATGACATCTGTATCGCGGTATACAGTGTACCGCAAGATTACATTTAGTGCTGCGTAATCATCGCGCAACGTAATTTCCAGTGTATCCGCTTCTTCCGGCGACTCCACATATACGGACGGGAGTCCGGCAAGCTGCGGCTTGCCTGCCAGCACGCGGTATCCGGTGTACTGCAGCTCTGTGATCCGTGTGCCGTCTTCCAGCTTGACCTGATAAGCCGGCACACGGTAATCTCCTGTACCGTACTGCGGATATTCCTGCGGAAGCCGATCAAGCGCAGTGCCCACGCCCAGATGCGGCAGTCCGTCCAGATTTCCGTCATGGCGCAGCTTTTTGCCCCAATATACGTGCATAGGATAGTTGTTATAAAGACCGATAATATAGCTCATACCCTTGCTCTGCAAATGAAATATCCCTTTGTCTTCCTGTACCCAAATGGCCATTTTCCGGCTCCTTCTCCCTAATGTTAGGTATGTTTTATCTCACTCCGCCTATTTGTCCACGCCAGATGATTTTAGGTGAAAATAGAGGGATTTCACCTTTAATCTGGCCCTGGCGGCTCCCTTCGGCCTCAATCAGAGGGACTTTTCCCTCTATCGAGACTCTGGTAGCGGCATCATGGCATCATCACTTGTCGGGACTCCTTCACTAATTGCGCTAACTCCCCCGCACTGGTTAGCCATCTTGGTGCCTTGAGCGTTGTATCTGATTACTTGACATAATCCGCCATCGAGCGGACTTCGAGTCCTTGCGGAGCAGCCGGAACGAAGTACGGCACTCCAGCACCGGCCTTAGCTCCATTTGCTACTCCAGCTCCTGCTTTAGCTCCAGTTTCTACATTTGCTACTCCAGCTCCTGCTTTAGCTCCAGTTTCTACAGTTGCTCCAGCTCCAGCTTCCATTCCAGCGCCAGCCGCCTCATCAGCCCTCCGCCGCAGGAACTGCACCGTCTTCACCTGACCCGGAAGCAGATCAAAGTAGTTGTCCGAGAAGATGCCCTCCTGCTCCGCCGTCAGGTATACTCCTCTCGCCAGCACATCGGTACTGACGGTGAAGCTCAAGCCGCCGCTGCCCGGCACCGCCGCCACCGTCAGAGCCGGCTGCTCCAGCTTCAGCTCCTTTGCCGCAGCGAAGTAGTGCTCCTTGCGCTCAAGCAGCGAACCGTCCGCCGCCTCCAGAGCAGCAACCAGTACTACTCGCTCCGAAGCACCATCCCCCGCCATCAGCTCAGCCAACGGCACGGTGAACACCACCGCGGATGAATCAGCTGCCAGCTGCACAGACTGCTTCCACTCCTTCAGCACCGTTCCGCTGAAGTCCTGCAGCCTCACCGCCAGCTCACCGCTAAGGTCTTCACGCAGGTCGGATACCGCATGGACCTGTACATTATCCCCCTCCGTCACCTCGACAGAAAGTATAACGTCATTGAAGCTCCGGCGTGCAGTGTACTGCAGCGCCTTCCAGCGGCCGTAATAGTCCATACCCGCCCAGGAAGCCACCGGCCAGCAGTCATTCATCTGCCAATACAAGGTGCCCATACAGTACGGTTTGTTACGGCGGTGGCTCTCTATCGCCATCCGCATCGCCTCAGCCTGCAGAATCTGGCTCATGTAGAGGAACGACTTGAAGTCCTTAGCCTCAGGCAGATAGATGTCCATATATTCCTTGATAATCTGATTGCCGCGCCCGTTCTTCTGGTGGGCCAGCATGACTTCCGATTCCAGCTCCATATCCTTTTCTTCCGCATAGGTAAGCACTGATTTCAGCTCAGGGAAGGACTGGAAGCCGTATTCACTCATGAAGCGGCCGACTTTTACGTTATAGTTCTCAAACGGCTCAATGCCATGCCACACGCCCCAGTAATGAACATCCCCATCACCTGCAATGCGCACAGAATGCTGATCGGCATCATTAGTAAGCTCACGGAGCGGAGAGGAAGGCCAATAATCGATTCCCGGATGATGTGCTGTTACCGCTTCCGGCAGAATACGGTGGAAAATCTCTTCATAAGCCGTCCACAGCGTCTCCCGGACTTCTCCGCTCAGCTTCTCCTTCCAGCCCCAGCCCTTATTCTCCTCGAATTGCGCCCAGGCGGAGTCGATTTCATTATTGCCGCACCACAATGCAATACAGGGGTGATTGCGCAGCCGGCGTACATTGTACTCTGCTTCTTTCCGCACATTCTCCATGAACGCTTCGTCTCCCGGGTACATGCTGCAGGCAAACATAAAGTCCTGCCATACCAGCAAGCCGTACTTATCACACAGGCGGTAGAATGCTTCCTCTTCATAAAAGCCGCCGCCCCATACCCGCAGCATGTTCATATTCGACTCTGCCGCTGATGCGATCTCATGACGGTAGCGTTCTTCCGTAACTTCTGTAATAAAGCTGTCATTCGGAATATGGTTGGCACCCTTTGCAAACACCGGCACACCGTTCAGCTCGAACTTAAATGAAGCGCCCTTCGCATCCGGTTTGCGGATCAGCTTGATCTCGCGCAGACCGGTCTTCACTTCAGCATCCGCCAGCACTGCCCCATTCTCCAGCAGCTCCGCCCGGAACGCGGTTAACGCCGGCGCTCCCAGCCCGTTACACCACCACAGGCGCGGCTGATCAATTACCAGGTCCAGCTCCACCACGCCCTTACCAGGCTCCAGTGTAACCTCCCGAGTCCACTCCTGCCCTTCCGCAGTCATCCGCAGCGTTCCCGACCAGCTGTCCGGCGCATCCACTTCTACTATTGCTGTCAAGCGTGCCGACGTCTCTTTAACCTCATCCTGCCGGATGTACACATCTGCAATCGCCGCAGCATTCCGTCCGGTAAGCACGGCTTCACGCCAGATACCGCTGGTCAGGAACCGCGGACCCCAGTCCCATCCATAATGATAGGGTGCTTTACGCGCAAATACGCTGATCCGCTTTTCCTCCAGGCCGCCTAGCTCCGACTGGTCATTCGGGGCTGGCAGGTCATAACCCAGCTGCTCCAGCTTCGGCAGATCCTCTGTCACCACCGAGCGGAATTTCACCAGGATCTCATTCTCCCCGGTCCGCAGCAGCTCTTTGACATCCACTGTCCAAGCCAAAAACATATTATCCGCGGAAAGCATATGCACATTATTCACATAGACATCGGCATAGGTGTCCAGCCCGGCAAAATTCAGCTCCGTAACCGCCAGGCTCTCCCAGCCCTCATCCAGCTGCAGCGTGGTTCTGTACTCCCAGTCCTTCTTATCAATCCACTGCAGCCTATGCTCATTCGTTCCATAAAAAGGCTGATCAATCAGCCCGCTTCGCAGCAGATCGGTATGTACCGTTCCCGGCACCGCTGCCGGAAGCCACGATTCATCTCCGCTGGCCCTGAATTCCCAATTGTCCAAAACAAGCTGTTTGTGTGTCATGAGTCCTCCTAAAAGTTTTGTTAGCATATGCCCTCTATACTCGCTTCGTACAAAACTCGCTTCGAAAGCATACGCTTAAGTTTTGTGAGCATACGCTCCATTGATTTCGCCTCGTACAAAACTCGCTTCGAAAGCATACGCTTAAGTTTTGTGAGCATACGCTCCATTGACTTCACCTCGTACAAAACTCGCTTCGAAAGCATACGCTTAAGTTTTGTTAGCATATGCCCTCTATACTCGCCTCGTACAAAACTCGCCTCGAAAGCATACACTTAAGTTTTGTGAGCTCTTATATATCTGCTTATTTCTAACTGCATCCGATAACCATTTTATTTTGTTATTATGTTGTTAGCAACAATCTAATTATAATCCCACAAAGAGAACAAATAAAGACAATAAATAATAATTCAATACATTTATCAAGCCGCTAAATCGCGCTATAATATCCATGTAAACGCTAACAATCAAACGAAAAGGGGACTACACAATGAGAAACAAGTTATTTTCGTTATCATTTGTTATTATCATGATTCTTTCTCTATCCCTGACCGGCTGCGGCTCCAACAACACTAACAACAACGCCGCCACAGCCACTGATGAGCCTGCCGCAACTGCTGCTCCTGCTAATACCGGCGGTGATGCAGCAGCAACCACTGAACCGGCAGCCCCAAGCGGCGCGGATATCAGCGGCAAAATCACCTTCCTGACCAACAGAACCGACATGATCGGCAAAGAGTATGACGAATATGTTAAGCGCTTTAATGAAAAGTATCCGAATATCAAGGTTGAATTTGAAGCCTCCCAGACCGACTACAATCAGCAGGCAAAAGTCAGAATGGCCAGCGGCGAGCTGCCTGACGTCATGTTCATCCCGACCATCCCTAACTCCGACCTGCCAAAATATTTTGCATCACTCGATGACCTCGGCCTGACCGACCAGATTACCTTTAAAGACTTCAAATCCTATGAAGGCCAACTGTACGGCATCACTACAGGCAACTCCACTACAGGAATTGTCTACAATAAGAAAGCATTTGCCGATGCCGGCATCACTGAAATTCCTAAGACCTGGGACGAATTCCTCGCTGCCTGCGACAAGCTGAAGGCTGCCGGCGTTGTGCCGCTCGCTTCTAACTTTAAAGACAAATGGCCGCTGAACGACTGGGTGTATTCCGTTCCCCGGATTATCGACGGCGACCCTAATTTCCCTAATGAAAAGCTGACCTCCGACACTCCTTTTACCATGGACAACGGCTACGGCAAATCGCTCAGCCTGCTTAGAGAGCTGAATGAGAAAGGCTATCTGGAAAAAGACATCAACTCCACCAACTGGGAACAATCGAAGAAAGACATCGCATCCGGTAAATTCGCCATGTACTACCTCGGCAACTGGGTCATCAACCAGGTTATCGGTGCAGGCACAACTTCCGACAATGTAGGCTTCTTCCCGCTTCCTTATGACAACTCAGGCACGATCACAGCTCCGCTGAGCCCTGACTTCTTCTACGCAGTAGCCAAGAACAGCAAAAATGTTGACGCTGCTAAAGCTTTCGTTAAATGGATGATTGAGGATTCCGGGTATGAGGATTTTGCCGGCTTCATCTCTCCGCTCAAGGGCAAAGAATCCAACCTGACTCAGCTGAAAGAATTCCAGGCTACCGGTGTAGTTCTGCAGGAAGGTACTGTGGATGACGCCCAGGTTACTGAAATCACCAACAAAGCCCAGCTCGACCTGCCGGCTATGGCCCAGGAATTCGTCCTGGCTAAAGATCCGCAGACCGTCTTTGACAAATGGAACAAAGCATGGGCCAAAGCTAAAAAAGACCTCGGCTATTGATCCTGTAGACACGCTGCAGCTTAGCTAAGCATAAACTTCGGCGCAAAATGGATTATGCCTTCTCTGGATAATCCATTTTGTCGTCATTCCAAAGAAACGCTTTTACGGAAAGAAGGTTAAAGACATGTTCGGCACATTATCCTATAACAAACAAAAGATGATTATCATCATTACCTTTCTGACCATTCCGCTGCTGCTGCTGGCAACATTCACTTATTATCCGGCGCTCAAGCTGATCTATTACAGCTTCACCAACTGGGACGGCTATAGCCCTGAGAAACCGTGGGTCGGCCTGGATAATTACCGTGAGGTGTTCGGCAATCCGGATATTTTCAAGGTGTTTACCCATAACTTTGCCTATTTTGTCATGGGGATTCTCCAGAATATCGTTGCTATCTACTTCGCTGTCGTGCTTAGCAGTAAGCTGCGCGGCAAAAATGCCTTCCGCATCATGCTTTTCCTGCCTTATATCATGAACGGTGTCGCGGTGGCTTTTATGTTCGGCTATGTTTTTGACACGACTAACGGCTCCCTGAACCTGTTCCTGAACAGCATCGGGCTTACCGGACTCGGCCAGACCAGCTGGCTCGGTACCGAAGGGTTGGTTAACTACTCGCTCGCTTCCACCGGCTTCTGGCGGTTCATGGGCTATAACATGGTCATTTATATCGCTTCCTTGCAGGCTATCCCGAAGGACATTTATGAAGCGGCCAAAATCGACGGTGCCGGCTCCTTCCAGACACTGTGGAGAATCACCCTGCCTAACATGAAGCCGGTCATCCAGCTTAACCTGTTCCTGACCGTTACCGGAGCACTCGAAGTATTCGACCTTCCGTTCGTGCTGACCAAAGGCGGCCCGGCCGGTGCCAGTGAGACTTATGTACAGAAGGTAGTCGATACGGCATTTGCTTTTAACAATTACGGGCTGGCCTCGGCAATGAGCATCATCCTGCTCTTCTTTGTTGTCATTGTGCTGGTGGTGCAGCAGTTAGTGCTTAGCCGGGGAGGAGACAAATAATTATGACTCACAGCAAATTCCGCTCTGTTGATTTTATTAAATACGTTACGCTCCTGATCGGAGTCTTCGTCGTCCTCTTTCCGCCTTACGTAGTTATCATCAATGCCTTCAAATCTACGGATGAATTCAACTCCAGCAGCTCGATGGCTCTGCCGAAAAGCTTCCTGAATTTCGATAACTTTATCGCCGTGTTCCAGCGCGGGGGGCTGCTCAGCGGCTTCGGCAACGTGCTGGTGATCATCATAATTACATTGACCCTGAACATTCTGTTTGGCACAATGGTGGCATACGTGCTGGGCCGCTTCAAATTCAAACTGAAACCGCTTGTATTCGGCGCTTATCTGGTAGCCACCATTATTCCGAGCATCACTACCCAGGTCGCTACCTTCGGCATTATCAAAAGCCTGGGGCTATACAACACGCTCGGTGCTCCCATTGTGCTCTACATCGGTGCGGACGTGATCCAGATCATTCTGTACCTGCAGTTTATCCGTAACATTCCGTTTGATCTCGATGAGAGCGCCATGGTCGAAGGGGCCTCCCTGTTCAAAATCTACCGCTCGATCATCTTCCCGCTCCTGACTCCGGCGACAGCTACGCTGGTTATTCTGAAGACGATCAGCATCTACAATGACATGTACATCCCTTATCTTTATATGCCCAAACAGAGCCTTGGCGTTGTGACCACAATCCTGATGCGGTTCCAGGGGGTCAACTCGGGCGAATGGAATCTGATCTGTGCGGCGATTCTGCTGATTCTGCTGCCGACGGTCATTCTGTACTTCTTCCTGCAGCGTTATATTTTTGAAGGGGTAACGAGCGGCGCTGTAAAATAGGGTGTACGGAAAGGAACAAGCCCTGTGGTTTCCTATATCCTGAGCATTCCGCGCAGACTCTGGCTGTTCCTGGCCAACCTGCCGATGGAGCGCAAGCTGATTGTCGTATTCGTCTTTGTGCTCTCCCTGCCGATCACTTATGTCAGCTACCTGTCCTCGCGCTCCACCTTTTATTCGGTGCTGCAGAGCTCCACGAAGAGCGCCGGACAGATGGCGGGCAATGCCTCGGATACCATCGACAGATATATCGCCGACCTGAAAAGATACACCGCATTGCCGCTCTACAATACCGATGTACAATTCTATCTGGAGCAGCAGAACGCCGACTGGGAAAAGAACACCAGCATGTCGATGTTCCTGAGCTATCTGATTCATACCAAGGAAGAGATGACTGCCGTATACCTCGTGGATAAATACGGTTATGTGTTCTATGACCGGGCTCCCGGTATTAATGAGCTGTTCCCGGCAGAACGGATGGCGCAGTGGCGGAGCCTGACCGAAGAGGCCGGGGTTGCTCCTGTTGTACAAGGCCGGCACACCATCAGGGTGAACTCCGGCGAGCATCGGGAGGTGTTCAGCGTAATGCGGACGGTGTCCTCGGTCAGCATGCTGAAGCCGATCGGCATGATTGTATTCGATATCGACATCGGGCTGTTCAAAGGCATCGCCGAGCCGGTTAACGCCGTCACTCAAGGCAACACGATTATAATAGATGAGCATGGCGGGCTGGTCTACGGCGGTATAACTGCGGAGTCCGGCGGCAGTGGCGTAACTGCCGATCCTGCCGATCCTGCCGATCCTGCCGCTGCTTCCACTGCTTCAGGTATCCGCAGCTACACTGGAGCTGCAGGCTCCGGCCGGGAGCAGCAGGACATCGCTTTGCTGCTCCCGCAGACGATTGGCCCGGAAGGACATTTTCAATTCCAGCTGGAGGAGCAGGATTATCTGGCTGTATATACCGTATCTCAGAAAACCGGCTGGACCACAATGGTCACAATCCCGCTGGAACGCATTCTTACTCCGGTGCAGAAAACCCGCAATACGCTGATTTTGACTACACTGGCGATTGTCGCCATTGCGCTGGTGGCAGCAACCTTTATATCCTATGCACTGACCAAGCCGCTGAAATCACTGGTGCGGCTGATGAAGCAGGTGCAGCACGGCAACCTGGATGTATGGCTGTCTCCTAAATATAATGATGAGATTGGAATGATCGGCAGCCACTTTAACCGGATGATTATCCGGGTCAAGGATTTGCTCCAGGAAGTGGCGCTGACCGAGAAGCGTAAGCAGAAAGCCGATATGCGTGCTTTGCAGAACCAGATTAACCCGCATTTTATCTACAATACGCTGGAATCCATCCGTATGCTGGCGGAAGGCAGTGATGATCCGCGTGTAGCAGAGCTGACCTACCTGCTTGGAGTACAGATGCGCTACGGTATTGTCCGCAGTGAGGAAATGGTGTCCATCCGCCATGAGCTGGATCATGTGCGTAATTATCTCAACCTGCTGCAGATCCGCTTCCCGGATAAGTTCAGGCTGGACATTGAGGTGCCGGAGGAATTTTTACCGCTCCCTGTGCTCAAGCTGGTGTTCCAGCCGGTTGTCGAGAACGCTGTTTTTCACGGCCTTGAGCCAAAAGAAGGCCCGGGTACCGTCAGCATCACCGCGTGGAGCGAGGATGGCAGAACCGTATTTTGCGTCGCCGATGACGGTGTCGGCATGGATAGTGACACGCTGCGCCTGCTCAACAGTAACCTGATGAACAGCACCGACAGCGAGATGTTTGGCATCGGGCTGCGCAATGTCAACGAACGGCTCCGCCTGCATTACGGCAGCTCCTGCGGGCTGCAGGTGTTCAGCGAGCCTGGACGCGGCACGCGCGTGATCCTGCGGATAGAAGAGCCTGGGGACATGCGAGGCGAAAAATAAGACAAAAGCAAATTCAGGAAAGGGGGCGACGGTATTGCTGCGCATAGTCATTGTAGATGATGAGGTTCTGATCCGCGAAGGCCTGGCCCGGATGATCAGCAAAGAGAGCAGCTCCTTCTGTGTCCTTGGTACCTATCCGGACGGCAAGCAGCTGCTGGATGAGCTTTCGTCCCTGCAGGTAGACGTTGTCATTACCGATATCCGCATGCCGCAGATCGACGGTCTGGAGCTGATCAGACAGGTGAAGGCAAGCTATCCGCAGATCCGTACACTGCTGATGAGCGGGTTCACCGAATTTAATTATGCCCGGGAGGCAATCCGCAGCTCAGCTGTGGACTACCTGCTGAAGCCGATTAACAAGGAGCAGCTGTTCGAGGTGCTTTATTCACTTGAGCAGGAGCAGAAGCTGCAGCGGGACAAGGAAGAACGCCAGCGCTCCGGGCTGCTGCTCTCGCTGCTGCAGATCGCAGAGCCTTCGTCTGCTCTGATAGGCGGTATTCTCCTGCCCCTCCCCTATTTTACAGTTACTGTTGTGAAGGGGGGCCGCCTGGAAGGAGCTATCGCATATGCAGACCACCTTCGCGAAGCTCAGGGGATTACATCAGATTTGCTTGAAGTTCATAAAGGGCTGCTGGCCTGGGTCCGGTATTCGCGGGAACCGCTCACTCTTTCCGAGCGGCGGGAACCAGCCAGTGAAATCGGGACGGCTTGTCCGCAGCAGCATCTGCATCTCGGGGTCAGCAGCTCATATGACGAGCCCGCCCAGCTGAGGGCCGCTTATCTCGAAGCCAAGCTGGCCTGCGATGCAGGAATCTATAACCCGCAGCTGCTGCATTATGCTACTATTGAGGAGCTGAAGCCTGCCGGCCGCGTAACCTCTGCCGATCCCTTCCTCCCCGTACGTGAACTGCTTATTCATGAGCTGCAAATTCTGAATATCCCCGGGGTCCGGGAGTGGATTCACAGACTATTCGGTATCTTTGAGGCACAGCAGGCCTATCCTGAGCTTATCATCCGCAGCCTGCAGCAGGTGGAGGAAACGGTACGCAATGAGCTGAAGGAATTTGAAGCAGCCCGAAGCCGGCAGGAGAACCGTCCGGGGCTGGAGGAGCAGATCAGAGCCTGCATGAGCCTTGGTGATATTGAAGAACTGTTCACCTCATCATTAAGTGCTGTGCTGGAGGATATCCGTACCCACCGGCTGGAGCTGTCCGGGACGGCTGTTGAAACCGTAAAACGCTGGCTGACCGCCAACTATAAGCTGCATGCCGATTTAAATATGCTTGCCGGCATGGTGTTTTTGACACCAACCTATCTGAGCAAGCTGTTCAAGCAGGAGACGGGGCTGACGCTTACGGATTATGTGATTGACATCCGTATCCGGACTGCCAAGCAGCTGCTGAAGAACAGCCCGGATCTGAAGGTACACGAAATCGGCACCGAGGTCGGCTATCCCGATCCCGCCTACTTCAACAAGCTGTTCAAAAAAATTGTCGGCGTCACGCCGAATGAATATAAACGAATTTCCCACGTGTAAGGAGTCCTTGATTTGCAGCCACAGAATAACGATGATGAAATCCAGGTGTATGAAACTACAGAGCTATATGGAGAAAAAGGGCACTTCCGTGTGCTCCAGTTCTCAGGAGATGCTATCCAGGGAGCGCTTGATCTGGAGCAGCCTAAGCGTATTGTGTTCGAATACCCGCGGGCGATGATTCACCTCATGGAGTTCAACCGGCCGCTGTTTCAGGACGTGTTCCTGATCGGGCACGGGATCGGCACGATTGCCGGTTATTTTGCCGAAAAGCGCTTTAAGGTGGCTGAGGTGAATGCCGAGGTTGTCCGTTACAGCAGATCCCATTTCGGCTACGCCCAGGACAACGTTATGATCGGCGACGGCAGAAGCCTGCTGGAAGCGGAGCGGGACGGACAGTATGACTATATTCTGCTCGACGCCTTCACCGCAGCCGGAACGCCGCAGCATCTGATCTCCAGCGGATTTTTCGCTCTTACCCGCTCCAAGCTCCATTCCGGCGGCTCCGTCCTCATGAACCTGATGGGCAAAAGCGAAAATGACCGGCTGATGGGCGCCATCCACACTACGCTCAGCGAACACTACCCTTATGTTGAAGCCTTCGCCCTGCCGGCCGAGGGCGCTGCGGATGTCCGCAACATCCTCTTGATGGGCAGCGGCCGTCCCGTCCGCTACCAGGCCCGCCAGCTGGCCGGCTTCGTTCCGGTCAGCCTTGGCCAGGGGCATGTGATCCGGGACTGAAGGGGCTGGGCTGCACAGCGGCATGCTCCAGTGCCCGCGCCGCTGCCAGTTCTGCCGGCTGGCCGGCCTCGTCGGGGAATCCCCGACGAGCGGGACGTTTGCCTTTCATTTGTTCCTTCCGCCCACCAGCGGCGGAATTAGAGGCATTTTTGCTGTTGATTTGACCATTTCGCCGCTTTCGGCGGAATTAGAGGCACTTTTGCCTTTCATGTGCCCATTCTGCCCACCATC
>NZ_CCDG010000065.1 GCF_000723885.1 Paenibacillus camerounensis | reverse complement strand
GGCGATGGCGCCGCGGCTCTGGGCAAGGCGCTGCAAGAGCAAGGCTGGCCGGCCGGCCAGTACGGCGGCTTCGGCGGTGGGCCGGGTTCCATGGGCGGACCAGCCATGCCTGAGGGCGGCAACGGCCCCGGCGGAGACATGGCCGGCGGCCGCGAATTCGGCGGCGGCATGGGTGGCGGCTTCGGCGGCGGTATGGGCGGCGGCTTTGACGGCGACTTCGGCGGTGCACCAGGCAGTACCCAGCAGCAAGGCAGCACCAGCGAAGCCATCACTACTGGCATAGCGATTGTTGTCCTCCTCCTGGCCGCAGCATTCATTACATTTTATAAACGGAAACGGCTATAGGCTCGCGCGATTTGGACATAACACTTAATTAGTACAAAATAAACCTCAGACGACAAACCGTCTGAGGTTTATTTATTCGCTTTTGAAATGTGCACATCACGCCTATAGTGGCTAACAGCTCTGCACTGTGCAGATTCTAAAGAATTAGTTAGATATTCTCCATTTAAATCCGTCATTTCTATAAATTTATGATGATTAGTTTGAAAATCACCACCTATTCAGCTCCAAAATCCCATTTAATCGCGAAAATAGTAAAATTAAGCGCTCTTTTTCCAATTAATATTATTAATAGAGTCTTTAACGAAAAATAGATGGTGATTTTCCATTTAATTAATTTGCACTACCGCATCCAGCTCCATCAACCGGCAATAATATCTTTGAATGATGTACAATCCGTACAAAATAACGAAATTTTACCTTTTTCTCATTATATTTCGGTGCTTGAACCATAGATACTTTACTAATCATATTTTTAAATTCATCCATTACTTCTTGCAAGTCAGTGAATCCCGAATTTTCCATAATATCTTTAGCTGAGAGCTCCTTCACAGCAGTGTTCTGGTGTATATTCTCCCCAAAAACCCCTCGCATTCTGCTTCTCATTTTAGCAAGATACAAAGTGAATACTATTTTCGTTTTATCTTCCCTGACATAGCCTGCTTGCATATCAAGCTGTGTGTATGTGTGAAATAAAATCCGGACCAGTTTTTTAGGCATAAGCTTTTCATCACAAAGCAAATCCTGCAATTCATCCATTAAGTCAAAAAGCCGCCTGAATGCTGCTTCGTCAATAACCTTCCCTCTCAGCGGTACAACGATTTCAGTGCTAACTGTGTCAAGTGCGTTAACAATCTCTTCTATTCTCGTAGTATTCATAAAACCTCCTCAGTAAGACTCCCTTTCGCTCTCCTACTCCAATTACCAATAATCACATTACCAAACTGCTTAAGTGCTGTATTCCCCAATGATAACAAAGAAGAGTTGGTGCAAGGTAGCATAATGTTTGGGTCTACCCTAAAGCCTGATAACCTCCAGAAAGCGCTCCTGACACCATCTTAGCCTCTAGGCACCTTACAAATACCTAACGCATACTGTAGGGTATAGCCTAACCGGCGACAAAGTGAAAGGAAGTGGATGTATGGCTGCGCGGATTTCAAGATATTTTGCAGGCGGTAATACAGCTCTTGGTTTCTATAATTTGTTTGAATCGAATCTTCAGGGACTCCAGCGGATATTTATTTTGAAAGGCGGTCCTGGTACCGGAAAATCATCCCTAATGAAGGCGATTGGCTCGGAGTGGGCGGAACAGGGATATGATATTGAGCTGATCTATTGTTCATCAGATAAGGATTCCATCGACGCGGTCATTATTCCGGCGCTAAGCGTGGGCATCGTTGACGGCACTGCCCCTCACGTAATCGAACCCAAAGCACCGGGAGCAGTTGAGGAATATGTGAACCTAGGCGCGGCGTGGGATTCGGGAGCACTAATCAATCAACGGGAAATCATCGGTGAGATTAATCAACGGGTTGCGGATTTATATAAAGCAGCGTATAGCGGATTTGCTAAGGCTCTGAAGATTCATGATGCTTGGGAAAAGATTTACATCGAGCACATGGACTTTAACAAGGCGGATCTATTGACAGCCGGAATGCTGGAGCAGCTTTTTGGAGATACGAATCTCACTAAAAGTGCCGTCGTTAAGCACCGGTTTCTGGGAGCAGCGACTCCAGCCGGGGCGGTTGACTTCGTGCCTAATTTGACAGAAGGGCTGTCAAACCGCTTATTCATCAAAGGCCGGGCAGGAACAGGCAAATCCACCATGCTCAAAAAAATGGCTGCTGAAGCGGAGAAGCGTGGCCTCAATACGGAAATCTATCATTGCGGCTTTGATCCCCATAGTCTGGATATGGTCATTGTACGTGAGCTTGGTTTTGCGATCTTTGACAGCACGAGTCCGCATGAATATTTTCCGGACCGTGAAGGGGATGTAATCATTGATACCTATGAGATCCTTGTTGCACCTGGAACAGATGAGCGTTATGCCACAGCGCTTGCTGAAGTAAGCACGCAATATAAAGCCCAGATGAAGGATGCAATAGCCGCTCTGGCCGAGGCAAAGGTGCACCGGGATCAATTAGAGAAGATTTATGTTGCCGCCATGGATTTCAGTGTGGTCGATGAGCTGACGGACCGTGTACGTACTGAGCTGTCGGAATGGGCAGCAAGCCGGGGAGTTTGATTGGTTGGAAGTAATAAACGAACATACATTCTTTTATGATTGCTACGTAAAATAGAAAACAATACGTACTTCAGCGATCTAAACGAGGCCAGAGATAAAGTCTGTTTTTCTTCTGCTATATAGTAGATCCCGTTACCACCAATTCGCAATAAACAAAAAGATATTAATATTAAGGGAATCAGATAATACCAGTGTGGAACACCAGTCCCATTTAATGAAATTATGTACCCGACAATGTAAACAGGTATGTAATACTTCCATCTTTTATTAATTTGATTCCCTTCTTTCCTTTATAAATTCATTAAATCAATCAAAACCTTAACACCCTGTTCGAGAAACGGTTTGAGCTTTGTATTTAGCAGCTTCTGAAAGCTACCCTCTTCACACTCAGTAACCAATAATTCAATTGATTCCATACCTTCCACTACCAGAAGTCTGTATTTGCATGATTCCATGACTCTATCTTTTTCCAGTAAGGTACAATTAATCATAAAACTGTGATTTATTAGACGATTTGTTCACATTGTACCCGCTCAACCTGCAAGCCTGCATTTTTAAAAACCGGCAATATTCTTTTCAAGTACCAGCTAAAATCAGTCATATCTATACCAACCTGAATTCCAATACTCTTTCTGGCTATCGATAGACTGAAACCTATACGTGTGGTGTTAAACATCAGCATATCGCATCTAATCTCAGAATCCCTCAGCAACAACTGGATACCCACCATTTCTTGTTGTGCCTGTTTCAGTTCAATGATATTCAAGATACAGTCGCTATCCACAGCTTCACTCTGCCAGTTAAAATGGTCTCCGTCCCCTAAGGGCAGAAATGTGACTTCTCCGTTACGGTCAGCGTAATCCCAGCCTTCTTTTGCAAACTGCTTCATTAAGTCCAAGGCTGATAGTTTGGCGCCACTCTGTTCGCTTAAATAAATATCAATCCATGCGGATATGGACATGTTTTTTACTCCTTAGGGTTAATCATCAATCAATTCCGAGGCAAACAGCTCACTTTATAATCTCACCAGACCAATATTTCTGGATGAGCGGGATCAGCGATTTTCTGTAGTTCATATAAATGCTGTGATCTTTCATAGCAATAAGCATCCTGCCGGTTACCGCCTGTTGAGTAGAAATACATAAAAAGTCTACGGATCTGTTACCGGAAAAAGGAGAATAAATAGCAAGCCCGACTTCCTGCACTTCATCCCACCTGATAAATTTATTTTTTAATAAGGATTGGTATCTTACTCCTTCATCATTAAAATACACTCTCTTATCGAAGTATGAAAAATAGCCAAAAACAACTAAAAATAAGCTCCAAAAAATTACGATCATACTATTTGTTGAACTCTCATAGTTTCCAAATTTAATTATGATGAATGGAACGAAAGAACATGAGAGATAAAATAAACAGCCTAAAATCATATTTTTATAACTCACAAAAAATATCCTTTTCATACTAGGTCACTTCCTCATCCTCACTGGCAAATTTTCCTGCTCCACCCACCATTCATCCCCCTTCACCATCATAAGCATCGCCCAAAGAGATAAATTCATCTTTTAGCCAATAAAAATACCCGCCCTGGTTGGCAAGCAGATACTGGAGCAAGCTGGTAAAACATTCGGCAATAACCGGACAGTCTCCGATTAACCCGTGCGTTTCATGAAAGCTCTGATAGCTCCTGCCGAGCCGGCCGGCTGCTAAATCGATCGTAATATAATCCCCCTCTCCGGCATCTCCTATAATGTACCAGGATGCACTTATATCCTCTTCAAAGAGTTCCCCTACTATAACCGGATTGGCAGGTGCAAACTGATCTGGCGGAACGAGGGTAATGGCATAGTCTGCTCCACCAAACAGGACTGCCCCGCCGCAAATTGAATAAAATTCCAGCAGGTCTGCAGGCAACCGGTGGTTCTCGTTCATTATTTCCGGTATTCCCGCAGGCGGCAGCAGCTCACAGCCTTCCATACGGCTGATTTCAACAATAAGTTCTTTGATCATAGCTCCTCCTCGAAACTCGCATGCATGCGAAATACGCAAGCTATTCCCTTCTCTAAATCTAATTTATACATACATAACCATCTACACAACAAAAAACTGCGAAACCCCCATCCCGGCAAAGGACTAAGCATTCCGCAGTTACTTATCTTCACATAGCTATTCCGTTGTCTATCCCTGCCCTACTCCTTCTTCCCCCGCAGCAGCGCGATCGCCGACAGCAGGAAGGCCAGCAGGGAAATCCCCAGCGTAATGTATACCATCGGTGAAGTGCTGCCGGATTCCGTATTCTCCATGATCGCCTCGTGCTCATCCATCGTCATCGAGCCGGAGTGTGCCGAACCTGTTGCCCCGTGGGAATGGCTGTCGCTGCCCGCCGCCGCTGCTACAATCTCAGTAATGGAATGCGGCGTGTCGCTGCCTTCTTCACCGGACCACTGCACCAGACTCCCGTCCGCATAATGCTGGTAGGCATCCCAGGCGATATCGCCCGCGGCATCCGGGTTCTTGGCTGTGAAGTAGAAGCGTTGGAACTGGCCGGCCGATATGCCTTCTCCGGTGGAGATCCAGCTGATTTTGTTGCCCTCGACGGTTACTGTCCAGCCCGGTACCGTTTCATATTGCTTGAACTCGGCACCTTCCGGCATACGCAGATCAATCTGTGTGGTAGCCGCCTCTTTTTCTGACGGGACTTTTAGTGTATAGGTCTCCCAGGCACCTGTGGTCGATTCGGCCGGTGATACAGTCACATGTGCGCTGGCTACAGCAGCGAATAAGGATAGTGCAGCTGCCATCGGGGCAGCGAGTGTGAGTAGTTTACGAAGCAGTTTATTCAAGTTAGTTCCCCCTCAATGGATGTTCTTTATCATCTATATTGATTTATCTTTTCCGCGGAAAATCCCGGTCCTTCACTGCCAGTCCCTGCTCAAGGGCATAACGGGTCAGCTGCGTACGGTTCTGGAGCTGCAGCTTTTGCAAAATGTTCTTAAGGTGGTTTTTGACCGTATGCTCTGAGATTCCAAGGGTTGCAGCAATCTCTTTATTTGTGGAGCCGGAGGATACACAGCCCAGTATTTCCTTCTCGCGCGCCGTTAATGCTTCCCGCTCCTCCTTGCCTGAGGTTACAGCAAATTCCTTCAGAATCTGAAAAGCCAGCTCCCGGCTCAGCGGAACCTCCTCGCTCACAATTGCCAGTAAATACTCAATCCAGGTTGACGGGGCAAGGTTTTTTAGAAGATACCCCTGTGCGCCCTGCTTCAGCGCTTCAAACAAATAGGAGATCTCATCCGAGACGGTGACGATAACAATCCGGACATACGGGTATTCAAGCTTGATGCGCCGTGTTGTTTCCAGCCCGTCCATTCCCGGCATCTCGATGTCAATCAGGATCAGGTCCGGCATCCATTGCCCGGTCATAACAATCGCTTCGGCACCGCTGCCGACTGCTCCGATTACCTCAAAACGTTCATCCAGCGACATAATCTCGGTCATCGCTTCACGCGCATGCGCATGGTCATCGACGATCAGCACCCGGAAGCGGTTCATCTGTGGTCCCTCCCTTCGCTATCTCAACAGTTGTTCCGTCCGGACCGGAGGTCATGCTAAGCTGCCAGCCCATACTTTCCGTCCGCTCTCTCATGATCTGCAGTCCGTAGCTTCCATTTACCTTAAAAGGGTCCTCATGCACAACCCCGGCACCGTTATCGGCTATGCTTACCTTCCAGCTCTGCTTGTCACCTGTGCCCTTAATCGTTACCCGGCCGGCACGTGTATGCTTCCGCACATTAATAACCGCCTCACGGATGCACGACAGGAGCTCGGCCTGCTCTTTACTGGTCAGGGCATCCGCCTGCAGCTGCCAATCAAGCGCGACCCCGATCATTACCTCACCGGCAATTTGCTTCAGCTGCTCCTGCACCGACCGTTCCAGGGAAAAATCATCTTCACCCGAGACCGGCACCTTGAGGCTGGCGATCGCCTGGCGTACATAGCGGTTCACTTCATGCACGGTTTTTTTCAGCTGATCCACATTTTCTGCGCTGACTGCGCCCTTCATCTGGTTCTGCTCCAGCCGGTCGATCCGTACAGATAACAGAAACAGCGACTGTGCCATCCCGTCATGCAGCTCCTTCGCCAGCCCTTCCCGTGCTTTCATAGCCGTTGTTGCCGCTCGCTTCTGTTCCAACTCCTGCTGATTGCGCTCCATAATCCGGAACAGCGGCAGCAGCAAAATAACACTGAACACGAACACAAGCACCGGCGTCAAGTAATTCCCCATATCCATTGAGATGTACGGCATCAGAAACTGGTGGCGCACGAACTCCCAGATCCCGACCATTAATGTGGGAATCAGCAGAATCAGCAGCTTAATTGTCGTATACGTTGCCGTCCCCTCCCAATCCTTAGTTAAATTTATCACTGCCAGCCTGCCCAAGGCATGACTCTTTCGGGCTATGCCTCCACCCTAAATGTTACAAAATTAAGTATTTTAAATCTTGTCAGATGCCTGCCGGAAAACGCAGCACATCCTGATACACCACATGTATTATGTACAGCCTATTCTATTATTCAACATTCCTGTTCGCGAAACAACTTCCGATAAGGTACACTAGGAGCAAAGCGCTATGTATGCGCGTAGCCAAGTTTATTATTACAGGAGCGAACACGAAATGAAACGGATAACCATCCTTATTGCCGACGACGATGCCGAAATTGCCGGTCTGGTAGCTCTTCATCTGGAAAAAGAGGGCTATCACACGGTCAAGGTGACCGACGGCAAAGCCGCAGTCCAAGCGGTCCAATCCCGCCATATTGATCTGGCGGTACTTGATATTATGATGCCTGGCCTCGACGGGCATGAGGTGACCCGGCAGATCCGGGAGCAGCATCAGCTGCCGATTATTTTTCTGAGTGCCAAAACCTCGGACCTCGACAAAATCACCGGGCTGGTTATCGGCGCTGACGACTATATGACCAAGCCGTTTAACCCGATGGAGCTGGTTGCCCGGGTGAATGCGCAGCTGCGGCGCTTTATGCAGCTTAACCAGCCGCAGGCAGAGCGCAGGCCGGTGCTGGAGTCCGGCGGACTGGTCATTGACCCTGACCGACGGACGGTGGAGCTGTTCGGAACGAATGTAGAGCTGACTCCCAAGGAATTCGACATTTTGTACCTGCTGGCCAGCTATCCGAAGAAGGTGTTCAGCGCGGAGAACCTGTTCCAGCAGGTGTGGGGCGAGGCTTATTTTGAGAGCGGAAATACGGTTATGGTCCACATTCGCACCCTCCGCAAGAAGCTGGGAGAAGAGCAGAACAAGAACAAACTGATCAAAACCATATGGGGAGTAGGTTATACGTTCAATGGCTAAAAGGTTCCGCAGCTTCCGCTTCCAGATGATCTTCCTGCTCATGCTTAGCATGCTCTGCTCCGGTGTTATCACCTATGCGCTGTACAAGATCCTGCAGCTGTATTATACCTCCACTGTATTGGCCGAAGACCCGCTCGCCCGGTTCCGTTATATGATCAGCAACATCGGGGATCTGAATTTTTTCCTGATCTTTTTTGTACCGTTGGCCCTGGTCTTCTTCTATCTGTTCACGAAGCCTTATGCACGTTATTTCCGCGAGATCTCCCAGCAGATCCGCCAGCTGGCGGAAGGTAACTTCACCAGCAGGATCACGATCCCCTCTAAGGATGAATTCGGCGACATTGCCGCCGATCTTAATGTGGCCAGCGGCAAGCTGCAGCAGGCGGTGGAGCGCGGGGATTTTGCCGAGAACAGTAAGGACCAGCTGGTCCTCAATCTGGCACATGACCTGCGTACCCCGCTGACCTCTGTGCTGGGTTATCTCGATTATGTGCTGAAGGATGAAGCGTTATCTGCCGAGCAGGTAAGGCACTACACCTCTATCGCGTACACCAAATCAAGGCGGCTGGAGCGGCTGATCGACGAGCTGTTTGAGCTTACCCGGATGAACTACGGCATGCTCAAGATCGACAGCAGGCCGCTCGATTTGAGCGAGCTGCTCATCCAGCTTCATGAAGAGCTGTACCCGCTGCTGGACAACAACGGGCTGACCGCCCGACTGGAGCTTGCTCCGGTGATGGAGATCCAGGGCGACGGGGAGCTGCTGGCCCGTGTATTCGAGAACCTCCTGACCAATGCGGTCCGTTACGGCAAGGACGGCCAGTATGTTGACATCAGCTGCAACGAAGAAGAGGGGCAGGCAGTCGTCCGGGTAACGAATTATGGCGGCAGTATCCTGCCTGCGGATTTACCGTATGTGTTTGATATGTTTTACACAGGGGACCGGGTGCGGAGCCATCAGGAAGGCAGCACCGGGCTTGGCCTGTTCATCGCCAAAAACATTGTCGAGCAGCACAAAGGTGTGATTTCGGTAGCCAGCGATCCGGTTCGCACAAGCTTTGTAGTAAAGCTTCCGCTGGGTATGTAAGCAGCAGTCAGTCTGCCTCTTCACCTCCATCCGGATTTTAAGAAAAAATTTATTTTTACCCCGCTTCTTTTTAAGCGCTGCCCCTTAATCTTGATTTATCAGGACAAGGAGGAAGCCGGAATGAAGAAGCGGGTTTTTTGTGCGGTTTTGGCGGCATTACTGGGCTGGGAGGCTCTGCAGCAAATGAACGGAACCCGTGCACCGGCTGGCGGTCTGCAGATGGTGCAGATCATAAGCGGGGAGGGAAAGCAGTCTGATCTGACTGCCGTTTCGGCAAACCGTGTGCACAAGGGCAATCTGCTGCTGGTTAACAAGGATTATCCTGTGTACCCGGACGGTGTCACGTCCGACATCATTAGCCTGGAAGAGCTCAGGGAGCTGACCACAGGCTACGCGCTGCTTGATAACGGCACACGCCTCTCCAAAACAGTGGCCTTACAATTTTCTAGAATGGTAGAAGCAGCAGCCGGAGATGGTGTCAGCCAGTTTCTGATCAGCAGCGGCTACCGGGATACGGACAAACAGAAGCAGCTCTATGAGGAAAAAGGAGCCGATTATGCCCTTCCGCCCGGCCACAGCGAGCATAACCTCGGGCTGTCCCTGGATATCGGGTCCTCGCAGATGGAGATGAGCCGTGCGCCAGAAGGGCAATGGCTGGAGGCTAACGCCTGGGATTATGGATTCATCCTCCGTTATCCCAAGGATAAGTCGGACATCACGGGTATCCAGTACGAGCCCTGGCATTTCCGTTATGTCGGCTTGCCGCACAGCATCATTATGCGCGACAAGCACTTTACACTGGAGGAATATCTTACATTCCTGAAGGAGCAGCAGTCTTTTACGGTAAAGGTTAAGGGAACTCTATACCAGATTTCTTACCATTCTGTTGACGGCAGCAGCGCCTTCATCCCCATACCTGCCGGGCAGCAATATGACATATCCGGCAACAACATGGACGGTGTAATCGTCACGTCACAGCTATAATACCGTGCTCACCGCAGCATCCTTCACCTTAGAAAGGAGAGTCCATTATGAACCAGACCAGAGTCATGTGTGAAAAAAAAGCTGCTTCTGTGAAAAGCCGCGACCAGCAGTCTGCCTCTTTAGCCAAGCTCCGTTCGGCCGGTCTGCAAGCCTTGTTTGCCGTCTATATTTATGTATTGTTCAAAATCATCCTGTTCAAGTTCAGTCCGATTGATTACCGGTTTCTGTGGCATCAGCTGCAGCGCAGTCCGGATACGATTCTGCGCCAGCTGCGGCTGGGCAACTTCACTCCGCTCGAAACGGTCTTCAATACGTTTGATCCCATTACCGTGACCAAGCTGGTGAACTTTGCGGGAAATATTGCGTTGTTTATGCCTTATGGCATCTTCATTGCCCTGCTGTCCTCTAACCGGCAGCTTTCCTGGTTCGGCGTAATGATACGCTCCTTCGGGTTAAGCGCTGTGCTTGAATGTGCGCAAGGGCTGTTCTCAATCGGAACGTTCGACGTCGACGATCTGCTACTTAACACCTTAGGCGGTCTGCTCGGCTATGTCCTGCTACGAATGTGGCGCGCAGGCCAAAAAACCCGGCCGTCACAGTAAAGTGATGGCGGGTAATGTATGGGCTGGCCGTTACAGTATAGTGACGGCGGGTAGTGTATGGGCTGGCCGTTACAGTAAAGCAATAGCGGCAATGTACGGGCTGGCCGTTACAGTAAAGCAATAGCGGCAGTGTATGGGCTGGCCGTTACAGTAAAGCAATAGCGGCAATGTATGGGCTGGCCGTTACAGTAAAGCAATAGCGGCAATGTATGGGCTGGCGTGCTTATGTGCCGGCAGGCTGTTGGCTGCTGTTTGATGGAATCGGGTGTTCCAGGCTGTTGCTAAACAAATTAAGTGGAAAGATGTCACCTAATTCTCTAGCAAACGCTGGAACGGGACGATTAGCTGGAAAAAGGACACTTAATATCACTCCATCTGATCTAAAACCGGGTTTAGGGCTGAAATAAGTGACTTTTTTCCACCTAATGGGTGAAAAAACCAATTTTCACTGAATTTAAGTGGCGAAAATCAAACTAAAGGCAGGACGCACCAGTGAAGAATTAGCAACTTTGAGATTAGCCGTGACAGCAGAGACTTATACCCTACAGGTACAGTTACATCATCGATGTTAGCCTCGAAACATCTACAGCTACATCCACATCTGCATCTGCATCTACAGCTACAACTACAACTACAGGTACATCTACAGATACAGCCACAATTACATCATCGATGTTAGCCTCGAAAACCTCAGCTCCATCTACGTCATTGACACTTCATCTATTTCTGCAGTTACTGCTACCTCTACAGCTACAGCTACTGCTACAGCAACAGCCACAATTACATCATCGATGTTAGCCTCGAAAACCTCAGCTCCATCTACGTCATTGACACTTCATCTACATCTGCAGTTACTGCTACCTCTACAACTACAGCTACTGCTACAGCCACAGCTACAACTACATCATCGATGTTAGCCTCGAAAGCGTCAGCTCCTTCTACATCATCGACTTTTCCATTTACAGCTACAGCGGCGAAGTATACCGGCCGTACTGGATATCCAGCTCCTTAAACATCTCTCCGCTCTGCTTCAGGAAAAAGCTGTTGATCCCCTCTGCGCCGAACCAATTCACACCTAGCAGCAGACCATCGGCTGTCCTGGCTGCCAACAGCAGCGAGAACATCTGCGGGATGATCTCACCTCCGTCATCGACACGCCAGACCGAGTACTCGTTGTCGGTGATCTCGGCCGGGTAATCCATGAAGCTGAGCTTGCCTTCTTCCTCAAGCACCAGGCTGAACAGCATATCCTTGTTCTGTCGTACAAACTGGACAAGGTATAGCTCCCGGCCCGGCGGCAGAGAGGCCAGCTTCCAGGCAGAATAGATCTCCCGGTGCTTGGCATCCGTTATGCTGTTGCGTACCGGATCAGCTTCAGGCAGCTGCTCACTCTCAGCAGGTTCAGGTTCAACCGGGATCAGGGCCTCCAGATTGAAGGCTGAGGAATCCACGAGATAATAGGTCTCATCCGGAACCGCAGCATCGCCATCGGCCGTAAATACATAGCCGGATATATTCGGCAGATTAACGGCCAGCTCCCGGCCGTTGTTCTGGTCATTGCCCGACTGCCACTCTGCGAACCGCACCTTGAGCACCTGCCCGCTGCTGCCTATAGCAGCATCAAGTGCCTGCATCTGCCCTTCCTCGCCATTTGCCTCCCGGGTGACAAGGATTTGCCTGCCGGCTTCCCCGGCAAACCCGAACACCGGCTGCAGCGCAGCCGGATCTAGCACCGCCGCCTCGGCAGGCGTAGCCGCCGGACCAGGCGTTTGCGTCTCCGCGGCGGCTGGAGCAGCCGTGGACACTCCAGCTCCAGCAGCAGCAGTTGCTGACGCAACCGGACTTGCATCTCCCTGATTAGCATTCTGCCCGCCGCCAGTATCTGAACAACCTGCAAGACTCAGAGTAACTGCCATAACAGCCGCTAGCACAGCAGCCGGCTTCATTCGCTTAGACATGCCGGGTGTCTTGAATCCATGATATCCTCTCATCTTTTGCCTCATCTTATTCCCTCCGTCCGGGAATTAGAATATTCCCATACTCAGATAGCGTTCCCCTGTATCCGGTGCAATACACAGTACCCGCTTGCCGGGGCCAAGCCGGCGCGCTTCCTGCAGTGCGGTCCAGACGGCTGCACCGCCGGAAGGACCAATCAGGATTCCTTCCTTACCGGCGAGCGCACGGACAGTCTCCAGTGCAGCTTCGTCCTCCACCTGAACGATTTCATCATACACCTCTGTGTTGAGGATTGCCGGGATGAAGCCGGGGCTTGTGCCGACCAGCTTATGCGGACCGGGCTGTCCGCCGGACAGCACCGGTGAACCGTACGGCTCAACAACGACCACCCGGATGCCCGGCAGCTCCCGGCGCAGCACCTCGCCAGTCCCGGTAATGGTTCCTCCGGTTCCCGAGGTGGCTACAAACACGTCAAGCCGTCCTTCCATCTGCTCCAGAATTTCCGGCGCGGTCGTCGTGCGGTGAATATCCGGGTTGGCAGCATTCTCGAACTGCTGCGGGATGAAGCTGCCCGGAGTGGCTGCACCCAGCGCCAGCGCTTTGGCAATTGCGCCAGGCATCCGCTCTGCTGCCGGAGTCAGCACCACTTCAGCGCCATAAGCCTTCAGGATGTTGATCCGCTCCTTCGTCATGTTGTCAGGCATAACGAGAATGGCCTTATAGCCCTTTGCCGCAGCATTCATCGCAAGGCCAATGCCGGTATTGCCGCTGGTCGGCTCGATGATCGTTCCGCCCGGCTGCAGCCGTCCGTCCAGCTCCGCCTGAAGGATCAAATTATAGGCCGCACGGTCTTTTACACTGCCGCTGGGATTGAACATCTCCAGCTTTACGTATACTTCCGCATCATCAGGGCCGGTCAGGCAGTTAAGCCGCACAGCCGGTGTATCCCCGATCAGCTCGGCGATGTTATTCACTACTTTTAATGTCATCCTTTCGTCCTCCCTTAGCCTTCATGATATCCATTATACAATTAACGGCAGCCAAGGACCTGTGTGAACAAGTCCCTGACCGCCGCCGTTTACTTAACTGTTACATTTCCCGGTCACTCATTTCTCCCGGACAACCAATAGTACACCTATAAATATAAATGCGGTGCCTGTCCAAAAAGTCAAACCAATCTGTTCACCAAGCAGCAGCCACCCCAGCAGTGTACCGACGACCGGCTGCAGGAAGAAAAATAATCCGCCGCTGGATGCATTCAGCAGCTGCAGGCCGCGGTTCCACAGCAGAAAGCCGCAGGCTGTCGAAATAATCCCCAGATACAGCAGACCGCCCCAGATCGACGGGTGCAGCATCGCCTGGAGATCGAGCCTTGGGAGCCGGCTTACCGTAAACGGAGTAATCACAGCAAACGCTACGAGGATACTGTAGAACGTGACAACAATCGGCGAGTATTGTCCCGGCACTTTTTTTACGAGGACAGACATTAGTGCCCAGGTAAGTGCCGCAACAAGCAGAGAAATGCCGCCAAGCCGCAGCGAAGGATCAATACTCCCGGTTCCTACAATAACACCTACACCTGTAGTTGCCAAAATGATCGACAATGCTTTTTGGAGCGTAATCCGCTCATTAAGGATGATCCGGGCAAACAGCACCATAAACGCCGGTGTCGTTGAAGTAATGATAGCGCCCATCTGTGCAGTAGAGAGCATAGTGCCCGCTTCCTGTGTAAGGATGGAGACTGTGTTGCCAATCAAGCCTATCATAATAATCAGCAGCATATCCCGTTTGGCAATACGCCACGGCTGCTTGGTCACAACGCCGATAATCAGCAGGGCAATAATGGCAATCAAATAGCGGAGCCACACGATTTCGAGCGGCGGCACAACCTCAACCACATGCTTTACAACAACATACATACCGCCCCAGATGCTGGCAGCCAGTGATAAAAACAATGATCCCATTACCTTCGACTTCTTCATTTGTGTACCCTCCGTTTGTTAGACAAGTCCTTGTTTGTCCTTAACGGAGTTGCAGTTTTCTGCCGTTAAGGAAGAAGAACTGCTGGTACATCATACTCAAACCGCGGTGCAGCCATCATTACTGTTCAACTCACTTTCAAAAGCATAATTTCATTACATTTTACACGAAAGCCATAGTTTAGCATAGGGTCCGTCTGATAGGGACATACAGATCAACTTTGGCCTTGCCCTCAGGGTCAGAATAGGGATCATTCATACAGAACTCGAGAGCGTCACGGTCATCAGGCTCATACCCGCTTGAAGGCAGCCACCCGCCGTACACACTCTGATACGCAATGGCCAGCTTGTCGATGGTGTCATAGAACTTATAGAGCGCATACGTACCGCCGGGCAAGTCTCTAAACGAAATACCCGCATCCCCCTCCGCCGTAAATCCATCCGGAACCGTTATACAGGCATCATACCTGCATAAGCTCTCGTCAGTTACACCGGGATCATCCAGCGATATGCCGATAAAAGTTTCTGCAGCCGGCAGACCGCTGCTCCGCACCCATGCCCCGAGCGTTTCCCAAGCCTTATACGTTTCAAGATAGCTGCCGACATGCCTTACATAGGCCACCTTATAGCCTGGTAGCTCCTTTAGCTCAATGTTCATTCCCCACACTCTCCTTAGAAAATTATTGCTGGTACTCTTCAAATCATAATCTTTGGAGGTTGACAATTCTTCCGGTTTATTGCCGGTGACTGACGGAATGTTGCTAGGATTGAGTAAGGATTTACGCATGGCGCTGGGCGTGGTGTTATAAGCCTTTTTGAACGCGGCATTGAAGCTCGAGAGCGAATTGAATCCGCACAGCGCGGATATATCCAGCATCGTTTTGCTGGTCGTGGTCAGATAGGCTGCTGCATGCTGCAGTCTTCTTTCCGTCAGATAGTTCACCGGGCTTTTATGCATAATGGCGGAGAACACTCTGGAAAAATGATATTTGGAAAAGCTGGAAACCTCTGCGAGCGTGTCCAGCCTGATGTCCTCTCCAATATGTTCTTCAATAAATTGCAGAACTGCCCCGATACGCTGCTTATAATCGTTGTTCATCCGGTATCCCCTCATCTTCTGTCTTCTGCTATCAAGCATAGCAAGCAGATGCTGGTTCATGCAATGAACGAATCATCAGCTCGGGCGTACTCACTGCCCAGCGTCAAAAAGCCGCTCCCCGGTGCATCCGGGAAACGGCCCTGTATGGAACAGCAGCTTACGGATTGACTGTGATCGTAAACGTGGACGTGTTATTTTTGATCGGTGTCACCGTATTGGTAATCTTCAGGTTGTTAAATACAACCGACCCTACCGCCGGACCCTGGCCTTGCTCTGCCGCTTCGTTGACCCAAATGCCGACCCCTGATTTGGCATCGAAGGCATCGCCGCTTTTCTGGGCTCCCGAGATGGAGATGTTGGTAAAGACCGTGTCCGCTACCGGGAACTGCGGGGCCGAGCCGACATAGTTGGTCTGGAACATGATGCCATGGTAGGTCGGATCAATGATATCCACATCACTGACGCGGATGCCCTGGAACACCTTGGACGCCGAGAATACCCAGATCGCCGGGAAGGTCTGCGAGCCCCAGAAGTGGCCGCCTGCGCGGACAACCGAGATATTCTGCAGATTCGTCGTTGGCGAAGCGCCAAAGCCGTTCATCGGATAGCCGAAGTCCAGTGAGCTGATCGTAATGCCCGAGTAGCACAGCGTGTCTGCAATGTATATATTACGGAACGTGTTGGCATAACCGCCGTATACCGCAACACCCGCCGCACGCCAGGTCAGAATGGATGTCAGATTCTCATACACATTGTCCTTCATGTCAGCACCGCCGGAATCAATCGCCGAGAACAGCGCAAAGCTGTCATCGCCGGTTGCCCGCGCTTCGTTATTGGAAACGAGATTATTGGTGCTGCCGTTGGTCATGTTGATGCCGTCTGCAAAGGTGTTGCGGATCCGGGAGTTGCGGATGGTCATGTAATCCGTGTTCGCTCCCCAGTACATACAGATCATGTGCTC
This sequence comes from Paenibacillus camerounensis, assembly GCF_000723885.1. Taxonomy (GTDB): domain Bacteria; phylum Bacillota; class Bacilli; order Paenibacillales; family Paenibacillaceae; genus Paenibacillus_AQ; species Paenibacillus_AQ camerounensis. The sequence goes on along the minus strand of NZ_CCDG010000065.1, from coordinate 25,094 downwards.
GGTCCAGATGTTGTCAATCGTCATATTCGCGACGTTGGCGAAGTCGAATACTTTGCCCGGACCGTCAATCCGCGAGGTGTAATTGCCGAAATAAGCGAAGCCTGAGAACGTAGATCCATTGGCGGAGTCAGTTGCCCGGAAGCCGACATCCGTATTGGACTGGCTGGCTGGAGCATAAAACCGGGTGTACCACGGGCCGGCACCGATTATTTTCATCGCTTTGCCGTACACCTGAAATTTGCTGGACGTCTCATAATTGCCTGCAGGTAGATACACCCCTTCAAGCTTGCCGGTTGTATCCATCCGTACTTTGTCCAGGGCATTCTGTACATCCTGATGGGTGAAGCCCGCTGGTACGGCATATTTGGCCGGATCAGGATTCGCTATGGGCGCAACCTGCTCCAGACTGATGAAGTCGATGGCATACTGTGAGGTGTTGGCAGCATCCTTTTGCAGGCGGATCGTACTCCCGGCCGGTATGGTGCTGTCAAACATAATGTTGGCCTCATCGTAAATATGACGCGGGGAGCCTGCACTTGGCAGGTTGCCCGGACTGGTCTCGGAGCCGTACAGCCAGGCGTATTTGGAGGTCAGATTAATCGCCTTAGTAAAAACCCCGTTGACATAAATATTCAAGGTTGAGCTGATGCCGTCACCGCCGGCTGCATCGGGAATGGAGAACCGGGTTACCAGTGTATTGGTACTGGCTCTGGTGGTAAATTCCACATAGCTCCCGGTTGTATTGAGCGTTACCGCTCTTCTGCCGGACGCTTCGCCGGCCAGGTCGCCGATATTGCGGTTTGCTGCCAGCTTAACTGCTCCGCCACCGGTAACGGCGTCCTCTGCTTCATACATGTCATATGGCATATTGGCTCCGCGGCCGATGAACAGCGGACGCGTCTCGGTGTTGTTGGCCTGCTTGACCGGCAGCTCGTTTCCGTCTACGGCAATTTCCGTTTTTACGTTGTATTTTCCGTTCACCGCAGTCCAGGTGCCCAGGGTAACCGGTGCTGTTGTAGCACCGCTGCTGATAACGCCGCTATAAGAGCCGGTCAATGTCTTAATGACTGCATTCGTCGCTGCATCTGTCAGGGTCAGTGTTATATTATGTGCTCCTCCGGCCGATGCGGCTGTCCCCTGGTTTTTAATCGCTGCCGTGAAGGTTACAATATTGCCGCCCGCAGGATTTCCCGGAGACCAGCTGACCGCTCCGGCAACCAAGTCGGAGCTGGACACCGGTACGACAGTCAGCGAAGACGAACTTGTGTAGCTGTTATTCCCTTCGTTAAGCTCGATCACCGTGTTGCCTTCGTCCACCTTGGCACTTGCTGCATAAGTTCCTGCATCCTTCGCCCCGATGTTCAGAGATACAGTGCTTGAAGCACCGGCGGCAAGCGTACCCACCTGTGCCGTGCCCGCAAGTGCTGTTCCCAGATAGAAGTTTACATTCGTCGCCGGGGACACTGCAGTTCCCGCGTTTTTGACTGTGGCATGTAGTGTAATGTTGTCAGTCTCAACAGGAGCGGACGGGTTCCAGACCAATGATGTTATTGTCAGATCCGGATTGGCAGCCGGTGTTCCAAAGATTTGGAACTCCGCCACCTGGCCGGCGCTTGATCCGGTATTGGCCGTAAACTTCAGCTGCAGCTCACTGGCCTTAGCGGTAACCGGAATGGTCACTGAATTGCCGCTGGCCGGATTAAAAGTATAGGCCGCTGAAGGTACAAGCGTAGAGAATGCCGCATTAGTCTGATTATGGCCTAATACCTCTATAGTTTGCGTGCGGGTTGCCCAGGCAGAAGCCGGATTCAGCTTCACAACCACAGAGGTAATATTGGCATCGGCACCAAGGTTCACGCTCAGTGTATTCGGATAGCTCCCGCCTGCGCCTTCCCAGTAAGTGGTCACATCGCCGTCATTGGCATTAGCCGGGACAAAGGTAAAGACAGAAGATGAGGCGTTGACAGCTTTTCCTATAGCCAGATTTGAGGAAGGCCCTGAAGTCGGCGTAGCCGTTGGTCCCGGAGTAACAGTAGCTGTAGGTGTGGAAACCGGTGTTGATGTCGGTGTAGGCACTGCAGTTGGAGAAGGCGTTGGAGCAATGGTTGGCGCCGCAGTCGGGGCTGTTGTTGGAGCAATAGTTGGTGCCACTGTCGGACTGGCTGTAGGAGCTGCTGTAGGAGTAGTTGAGGCCGTGAGTACCAGCTGGTCCAGATTGACATTTCCGGTGTCAGACGGGTCATATTTATAAGCAATCGTGTTGGACCCGGCATTCAGTGCCAAAGTTTCATTTTTGACTCCCCAGGTATCCCAGTTAGCCAGGCTGGGGAGCACTGTCTGTCTGATTTTAGTTCCATTGACATAGATGCTGAGGGTCTTGGCACTCCCCGTGGCGTTCGCATACCTTAGTGCCGCATCAACATTCCCTGCCCCGGCTACAGTTACCGTAAAAGTGGCAGCTGCTCCCTGCGTCAGGTAACCGTCTACAAAAGCACTGCCTGTATACCCGCTGTGATCAGTATTGGCCTTGGCACCGCCGCTTAAAGCAGCCGTTTCTGCCTCATACGTTCCCGGTGCTGCAGCGGCTGTACCGTAAACCTCCAGCTCGGATATCTGGGCAGCCGGCCAGCCGGTATTGGCAGTGAAATTGATTTTAATATATCTGGCTGCAGCCGGGGTGAAATTAATCGTCACGCTGTTTCCGCCCGCCGCCGGATTGAATACGTAGCTTGAGGATGCTGCCAGATTGCTGTATGAGGAATCATTCATGCTCCCCTGGACGGACAGCGTCTGCGTTCTTGCCTCCCAGCCTGCGGGGAGCTTGAGTACAACCTGGTTAACACTGCTCTCAGCTGCAAGATCGACCTTGATCCATTGCGGTAAAGCATTGCTCGCGCTCTCCCAGTACGTCCCCTGATTACCGTCATTCGCATTCCCAGCCGCATATATATCACCGACTGAGCTTGCTGTAATGCTTTTCCCCTGGGCCAGATTTCCCGCAGCGGCGCTTACAGCCGGAATCATCCCGAATTGTCCAATAAGCAGCAGAGCAATGAGGCTATAGATCCATAATGATTTTTTAAAAGAAGCTCCGGTTCCCGTTGACACGTTCAGACACCTCCTAAGAATGTGTGTATCCGCTTCATAAAGAATGCGCTTACAAAACCTTCTTGCCTTATCCCCTCCCGGGTCAGCTGTTAGTCCGTTGTCCCCTGTACGCTGCGTCCACCGTCCGGCTTCCGCATACACAACAAAAAGAACGGCCCGTCCTTTGCGTATACATGCAGAACAAAAGCCGCAATCGCAGGATCAGCAGACCGAACTTATGATTAGACTATCAACTAACTGATTATGGTAATAATATAAGTTATGGGAGGGTAGCAGTCGATGACCGATCCTATCTGGAGTATGTGCAAAACAACTCTCTGGAAGGAATTCTTTCTACTGTCCAGAATAATAGAGTAATCAAGATCAGGAGGACAATTTATGACAGCTAAACACAAAAATACGGATTTCTGCATGCTGGCGGTGTCTGCTGCGGTTATCCTGTATTTTATCTTCGCCGTTATTCCGTACGGTGATTCGCATAACTTTTTCAGTGAGGCAAGCGTACCTGAGGGCAAAGAAGTGTGGCCTTATTTTTTGATGACAACACCCGCACTGATTGTATACCTGATCATCGTATTCAAATGGGTCAAAAGAATCCGGTTTCTGCGCTGGCTGAATTATCCGGTTATCATCTTCGTTGTTAACTTCATCTCTTTGATATGCCTGTCCGCCTTCAACGGCGGTACGGTCTTCTGGCTGATCTTCATTACGGGACCGGTCTCTCTGATACTGACTGCCGTCTTTTTTACCATCGGCCTGATTAAAGACCTGAGGTTCCTTCGTGCTGCAAAAGAGCAACAATAGAAAAAACCCTGCTTATCAGGCAGGGTCTCCCGTTCTTTATTCTACGGGCAGCTTCAGGCAATATTGAACCGGGCCACCAGCCCTTGCAGACCCTGGGCCATTGTGCTGAGCGTGCTGGCTGAGGAAGCGATCTGTTCCACGGAAGCCATCTGCTCCTGGGAAGCGGCGGAGACATGCTGGGTGCTGGAAGCGGTTGTCTCCGAGATCTGAGTGACCTTACGGATGGACTCGACAATCTCATCAGTGGCAGCCGTGATCTCCTCGACCGCTCCGGAGACCTCCTGCACCTGACCGGCCAGTGAGTCAATGGAAATCCGGATCTCCCCGAAGGCATGTCCGGCATTCCCGATAATACCCGTTCCATCCTCCACCTCGCTCATGCTGAGCTTCATGGTTGCTACTGCGCCGGAAGCTTCCGTCTGGATGCTTGCCGCCATCTCGGCAATCAGATTCGCGGATTCACCGGACTGCTCCGCAAGCCTGCGGACCTGATCTGCGACTACCGCAAACCCTCTGCCCTGCTCACCGGCCCGCGCCGCCTCGATAGCCGCATTCAGCGCCAGTATGTTCGTCTCCGCGGCAATGCCTTTGATGACTCCCACCAGACTGCCGATCTCCTGCGATCGGTTTACAAAGCCCATAACCTGCTGTGATAACGAGGCAATGGAGGCATTAATAGTGTCCATCTGGCGGGCAGCTGCCTGCAGCGATTCGTCTCCTGAAGCGGCGTACTCGGCGGAGCGAACTGAGGCATCGGAAATATCCTGAACGCTAGAGGCAATCTGCTGGATTGCAGCGGACATCTCCACAATGGTCGTCATATTGGTCTGCAGATCGTTCATCTGCTTGTCCGTACCGGAAGCTACACTGCCCATAATACCGGCGATCTTCTCAGTCACTGCAGCCGTCATTCCGCTGTCCGCGGTCAGCCTGGAGGAGGATGCAGCCAGACTGTCGGCCGACTGGCTAACCTGGCCGATAATGCTGCCAAGATTGCCTGTCATCTGGTTAAAGGTATGCGCCAGCTGACCGATCTCATCCCTGCTGCGGACAGTCAGCTTACGGGTCAGGTCAGCCCTGCCTTCGGCAATTTCCTGCAGCTGTTTATTAACATCTCGGATCGGCTTCAGAATCCGTCCTGACAGCAGGAGCGCAATCAGCACCGCCAGCAGCACCGATAGTCCCGTTACACCAAAGCTGAAGCCCATTGCTGAACCGCGGTGCGTGGCCGCCTGGCTCTGTGCAGCCGTTATTTCTGTGGTCAAAACTTCCTCAAATACGATTTGCGATTCAATAATGGTATCCAGCGACAGGTTCGTGAACTCCTTTTGCGCACCCGGGAAATTTCCTTCCTTCGCCATTGCGAAGGCACTCTCCAGCACTGTCAGATAGTTGCTCCACTCACTCTCCAGATTCGTGATTCCAGACAGCTCTGCTTCATTCAATCCGGCGTTTTTCAGCTCTGTGATTGCTTCTGTGATTTCCGGAATCACGGCTTCATACGTTGTCAGATACTTGGTCCGCTCATCGTCAGTGTTGCTCATCACGTATCTGGCTGCCAAACCGTCTGCCGTGCGGATCTTATCCGTCAGCTCCTGAACCCGTGTCAGCTTGCTGTAATTCCGGTTAATCTGGTCTGTCTGCATCGTTGCTTTGCCCTGAAAGAGTGTATTTCCGGCGATTGCCAATATAAAGACGAGGATGACGGCAGCGAACCCCATGAGGATTCTAGCCCTGATTCCTTTTAGCATAAATGTTGCCTCCCTGTGATGTGGTCAGTAATACCGGTAGTTTCTTGTTCCATATGTATCTTCCACTTCTGCCCCAGTGCATGTCCTCCTGTCTATCAGATGGTGTTGCTTCCTTCTATATTGTCATCCTACGCGGTCAGCCTTAAATCAGCCTTAAATCCGCCTGAGCATAAACTGAACGTTAACTGAAAGTGTATATCAATACTGAACAAGCAGAAACGGCTATGCCGTCCTTCAGAGAAGGCGGTAACCGTTCCTGCGAGAAAGATAAGGATTATGGATGGCGTAAAACATATACATTCTGGCGTAATATTTATAAAAAGACCGCTGCCCCGGTCAAATACCGGTACAGCGGTCTTTCTCTTAAACCTTAATTATTCATACAGATTTCCGTTAGCCAGCTGAGCAAGCCGGGTCTGATCCACCACACTCAGCCTGCCGCGCTTGCGTTCGATAATGCCTTCGTCGATGAAGCGCCGGACGATCCGGTTAAGGTGCCGGTAGCTTGTGCCGAGCAGATCAGCCGTCTCCGTTAAGCTTGAGGTACGGATCTCCTCAACCCGCTGGCCGCCGACCGTCTCCTCGAACAGGGACATCAGATAGCTGGCAAACCGGTTCTCCACCGGGTAGAGCAGATTCAGTGCCGAGGTCTGGCCGAGGGTATACATTTTGTGGCTCAGCTCCCCCATCAGAAAACGCAGCAGCGCCGTATTCTCCTCCAGCTCCCGCAGGAGCATCTTCCGCGAGGCCACAAGCAGCAGGCTGCTGCCGACGGACACGACTTCATTTTTGACCGGATACTGCCGCAGCAGCTCCACATCCCCGATCACCGACATCGGCCTAGCGAACCGCACCAGCATTGACTTTCCGTTGGGCAGCAGCGTGTGAATCTTAAGCTTGCCCTCCATCAGAATGAACATGCTCTCCAGCCGGTCCCCGACCGAGCAGATCACTTCACCGTCCCCGTAGCGCCGAAGCTCCATTGCAGCAATGTCAGTGCTGCTGAATATTTTACCAAGACCGTTTCTATCCGCCAGCCGCCGGACAGCTTCAGGATCAATCATGGACTGCATTGTATTTCCTCCTTGAGCACCTGCAATTATACAAGGTTATGCTCCGCGCGGGAGCACCAACATGATGCCCTTACTGTAACACAATCCCGCACAATATCGTAAGAGCGCCTGCCTCAAGGTTATTTTAACGAATGGATATAATCCCGCAGCGCCTGCTGTCCCCGGTGTTTGGACATGTTGAAGGACGGCCACTCCTGCTGCGCCTCCCCGCGCTGATTCGTCCATTTCTCACTAAGCTCCTGCTTGAGCAGATCATCATTCTCTTTACTGAAGCTGATCAGCAGCGGAACCGCCTCCCAGGACAGTCCGGTCAGATGATACTTATCCATATCCCCTGCCGCCTCATACCGGGCAATATTCTGGGAAGCAATAATCCGGTCCATCCCGATGTAATTCATGAATACATAGGACAGCAGGCCGAGTGCCACGTACCATTTTATCAGCGGAAAATCGGTCTTGCTTATCCGTACGGCAGCGAGAATCAGCAGCAGACCCAGAAAAATCATAAAGGCATGCACCAGGAAGCGTATCTCTGTATAGCCGTAAGCTTCTTCATATAACGTGAGCCGGGAATACGCCGAATAGAGCATCACTACCGAACACATAACCAGAATGTACAGCAGGATACGGATGACGGACAGCAGTCTGGCTTTGGCCCGGGGCAGGGCAAGCAGAGACAGCAGCAGCAGGCAGAAGTTAATCGCCGTCACCATAATCAGCTCGAAAAATCCGCTCCGTGCATAATCGGCATACGTGCTCCCCTGCGGCAAAGCCCCCTCCCATGCACCGAACAGGTAGGAAAACTGTACACTCACAAACAGCACATAGACTGCATTCACCGCTGTCAGGACAGTAGTAATAATTACCGGGTCAACGGACAATTCGAAGGGCTCCAGCTGCGGCTCACCTTCCTTCGGCACAATAACCTGCCGCTCCGTACGTTTATAGGCAACAAAACCCATTAAATAACTGAACAGGCCGATTCCCAGCGCCACACTCCAGAGCGACCGGCCAAAGCCTTCACCAAATGAGATCCGTTCCAGCAGATCAGGAAATGTATTCAGAAGCTCATTAAATACACCATCCGCCGACGAGAGCAGTGAAACGACAATCAGCAGCAGCGGACAGGACAGCAGCAGCCCGGCCAGCACTTTGAGGTAGATCTGTTTATGCTCGCTTTTCATGCCTTCTCCGCCCGTTTTGCGGATTGTGGTAAACACTGTAGGCCAGTGGCGCGGACCCTGGGCAAAAAAATGCTCCAGCGCAGCGCCGATCAGCTGAATTCCGCTCCATGAAGGCCGGCGGTAGCTGAGCAGATAGGTCATATGTAAAAGGATCAAGACTGGAAGCGCAAGCAAATTAAGTCCGTAGAAAAACCAGTTCGAGAACAGCATAAAGGTCATTGCCAGCAGAAAGATGGCCGCAAGCCATACATAATCGAACCATTTCAGCGGGCGGAGCTGTTCCTTCGCGTAGTACAGCATAAAACCATAGAACAACACAACAAAGATCGGATACGAAACTCCAGGCATATGTCCATAAAATAAATACTGGTGCACGATTGCCAGCAGCAATGCCGCAGCCAGCGCGGAAAGCGCAGACCTCGGAATAACGGGGACTTTCTTATTCATGGGAATACCCTCCAGTTTTTTACTTTCTCATACTAATTCTAGCTGGTAAAATAAGAAGAAAAAGAGAAAAAATAATTTGCTCATTTCCTATTTTATTGAAGGGAGCTTTCTGTAATGAAGCTGCACGGCCAATTTCTGAAGCTGCATTCACAGCATGGGGGAGCAGAAGAAGCCTCCGTTACACTGGATGAGCTTGCCCATACCTTGAGCTGCACTCACCGTAACGCACTGCATGTCATCAACAAGCTGTCAGAGCAAGGCTGGATCTGCTGGACCCCGAGCCGGGGCCGCGGACGCCGTTCTTCCCTGAAATTCCTTGCGGACGCCGAAGAAATTGCATTAAGCTCCATGAAGCAGGCAATCAGCAGCAGTGATATCCGCAGCTCTATTGAAGGCATCCGCGGGCACGCGCGCTCCTCCTCCCTGCAGGATGCGCTGCAGGGCTGGCTGCTGGCCTATTTCGGGCATCATTCGGAGCTGCGCAGCGATAAGCGGATCGATACACTGCGGCTTCCGGTCAGGCAGCAGCTGCATAATCTGGACCCCCTGTATATGAATCTGCTGGCTGAATCCTTTGTATCCAGCCATGTTTTTGACGGGCTGGTCACCCGCACCGGAGGACAGGAACGGATCAACCCCGGCCTTGCGCATGCCTGGGATGCAGACGCACAGCGCAGCATCTGGACCTTTCATCTGCGTAAGGATGTATTGTTCCATCACGGTAAGGTGCTCACCGCCGAGGACGTCGTTTATTCGTTTCAGCGGATGATGAATACCTCGCAGCGGATGCTGTACAGCAAAATTTTTAAGGACATCCGGGAAGTGAAGGCACTTAATCCGGTTACCGTGCGCTTCGTGCTCAAGCAGCCGAATGAGCTGTTCCTTCCCTTTCTCTGCACCAGCCGGGCAGCGATTGTTCCGCGTGATCTGGAGGCCGCCTTTGCCGGCAGCTTCGGACGCAGGCCGGCAGGTACAGGACCGTTCAAGCTGGTGGAGATGAGCGAGGATTTATGTACGCTGGAGGTGTTCCCTTACTATTTTCAGGGCCGTGCGCATCTGGACCGGGTTGAAATCCTTCATGTCCCGTGGAATATTGCTGAAGCTGCACCTGAGACAAGCTCTGCCTTTCATATCATCCATAATCCGTCCTCCGGCGGTTCAGCTGCCTGGAGCCGGATTCACTCGGAGTATTCCGTACGCAAATTCGTGACTTGCAATACGAAGAAAAAAGGTCCGCTCAGCGATCCGCTGGTCCGGGCAGACGTACTGTCGTGTCTCGGCGGCCCAATAGCCTCAGGTGATGAAGTAGCGGGAAGACCGCAGGTCGAGACGGTTCAGCCGGGTAATGAGGTTGTTGCACAGGAAGAACCAATGCTGCAGATTGCAACTATCCCGCAGTATGCCGGAGATGCAGAAGCAGTGGCTGCCAAGCTTAACAGCTGCGGCTACACCTGTCATGTCTTATCCGTCTCACCGGAGGAATTCAAAGGCCCGGTCCGCCTGCAGGCAGACCTGATCGTCTTCTCGCTGCTGCGTGATCAGGATGAGCAGCTGCGGCTATTCGATCTTTATGCAACTATGGTACAGCATCTGGAGCTGCCCGTGCGGGCAGATATAGAAGGACGGCTGCGATTGATCGCCCGGGAGCCGGACAGCCTGGCAAGGGGAGCTGGCTTTCAGGAGATTGAGAACAGGCTGCGGCAGAAGCATCAGCTGCATATCCTGTACGAAAAGCCTGCCGAAACCGCCTACCTCCCCTCTGTCCGCGGGGTTACCTTTAACAGCCAGGGCTGGGTGGATCTGCGGCATCTGTGGTTTCCGCCTGAGCTGTGATTCCAGAATCCGTCAACGTCAATAGTATATTGGTAAATATAACTCCGGTTTGGTATATTAGAGTTACTATGTTTATAGCGGAGGGGATTTAGAATGAGACTAGCGGAAGCACTTGTGCTGCGGGCAGACTGCCAGCGGAAGGTGGCGCAGCTGAAGCAGCGCCTGGGAAGAGTCATCAAGGTTCAGGAAGGCGATCAGCCTTCAGAGCCGCCTGCTGAGCTGCTTCAGGAATTGAAGCATACACTGGATGAGCTGGCCGTCTGGGTCAAGAAGATCAACAAGACGAACTCCCTGAGTCCATTTAGTGCAGACCTGACCCTGTCGGAAGCGCTGGCGGAACGGGAGCGGATTATGCAGCACCGTAATATTTTGAACGAGCTTCTTAATGAGGCCTCCATTAAGCAGGAGCGTTACGGCCGGCAGGAGGTAAAGTTCTATACAACCATTGAGGTGACCTCCCTGCAGAAGGACGTCGATGAATTGTCCAAGCAGTACCGTGAGCTGGATTTCCGCATTCAGGAGAAGAACTGGAGTACAGATCTGCTGGAATAGTGAAGGATGTCAGACTGTATAGCAAGTTGGTAGCCGGACACATACAGGTGAGCACAACCCGCCAACCGGGTAAGTTGGACCTTGAAGCAGATGCCGGGCCAAATCTGCACAACTTAATGCTTAGCCCAATAATGTAACAAGAGTGCGCTTAGCATGTAACCAGGCTGAATTTCTTTTAATGTTAACTACCATGTGCTGATGTATGATTCCGGTGAGGGCGGGTTCGGGGACTTGTTAGCTTTAAATTGTATAAAAAATAGCGGCAGCCCGGAAGTGTTCCTTCCGGCTGCCGCTTTGTTGTGGGACGGGTTGCGCCACTCTACCATGTTTGTGCGAAGCGGTTTGTCGCTCCCAGCATGTTTGCGAGGCGCTGCCTCGCTCCTTGCTTTTTTGTATGGGCCGTGCGTCGCTCCCAGCAATTAGTTGGATTTTGTCCGCCTAATTCTGCCAATCATCAACATTTAGAGTAATTAATTGGATTTTGTTCACCTAATTACGGCTAATCCCCTTGTTGGAGCCGAAAAGGGCGATATTAGCTGACGTTTTTCCAACTAATCTCCTTTTCAAGGGATGCTGGCCCGAATTAGATGACTTAATTCCAGCTAATTCTCATCGACTGATGCAACAGCGCCAGATGAACTAACGCACAACCTCCAACTCAGCTCGGTTACTCCACCACTTCCAGCTCATCGCGGCGACTCCACCACATACAGCTCATCGCAGCGACTCCACCACTTCCAGCTCATCGCGGCAATTCTACCACATTCAGCTCATTGCAGCGACTCTACCAGATACAGCTCATCGCGAGCGACTCCAGCCCCGTTTCTACTAACTGGTCTGAACTATTCAGCAGCTTTATCCGCTGCTGTAACGGTCTGAGCCGCAGCGTCCCATTTTACATCCAAATTCAAGCCTTCGGATATAAAGCGCACTGGTACTAATGTCCGGTTGTTAATGATCTGGGCAGGGACATCGAGTGTGACAGCTGTTCCGTTGACGTAAGCCGTTTTGCTGCCGATAGTCATCGTAATGGTCGTACTGCCTTTAACGGCAGTGATCTTCTTCGCGGCCTGATCCCAGGTCACTTCAGCGCCAAGCGCACTAAAAATCGCACTGACCGGCACCAGCACCCGGCCGTCCTTGTTCAGCGGGAGCTGATCCTGGAAGCTTACTGCTGTTCCGTTCAGCTTAACAGTAATCGCCTTACTGCCGGAAGAAGAGGCCGCTGCTGTTGATCCGGCTGCACCTGCTGCTGCCGTGCTGCCTTTGGTTGCAACCACCTCCGGCAGCGGCGTAACTTCCAGACCCAGCTGCTCCTGCAGATTGGCCAGCCGGTTCAGGGCAAAGGTCATCAGCGACCCTGCGGCCATGGTGCCCATGCCTTGTCCGCCTGCGCCGGACATCCCGGCATTACCGCCGGCTCCCGGACCGGCAGCTTCTGTTCCTCCAGCTGCTGCTGAAGTGCCTGCCGGTGCCGTTCCGTTACTTGCGCTTCCTGCCGGTGCCGTTCCGTTACTTGTACCTCCTGCCGGTACTGTTCCATCAGCAGCTCCGGCTTGTCCGGCTGCTGCATCTGGCCGCGCTGGCGGTGTTCCATTCGTACCGTCCGGAGGCGTCATATCGCCTCCGCCGCCCATCATGCCGCCGCTGCCTCCCGTATCGGCTGTATAGGCTACATTGTTCTCGAACTGATCCATCGTGTAGAACTTAGTCGGATCTGCCTGAACGTAAGGTCTGATCAGAGTGGTAAGTCCTGTTATGCGGTCCTGGATACCTTCCAGATACGTAACCAGCTCAGAGACATAGCCGTTATACCTGGTTTTGTACTCCGGCACCTCAAGCAGATTGCCGATCAGCGGCACCTGATCCACATTGATGCCGAGTGTCGGCGTGTCGATCGAAGCAGTCACCGCATTGACAGCCGATGAAGCTGCAGCTGTACCCGTTGTGCCCGATGTTCCGCTTACTGCTGCGGTTCCAGTAGTTGTCCCTGTCGTTCCGGCAGCAGCCGTTGTACCGGCAGCGGCAGTTCCGGCTGCAGCCTGCATTCTCCCCCCGCCGCCTCCGGTGGAATACCCGTTAAAGCTCATATTCATATCCCAGGGAATGACGGTATACTTACCGGCTGCATCCCCGTACAGCAGATAGTTATGGCCTTTATCGCCGTTATAGCTGTCATAGTTGCCCAGCACTGCATTTGCGGCTATATATCTCAGTGCGGAATCCACGTCCAGCACACTCTCAATATCGCCTTTTTGGCCGTCAGGCATAGCGTTCAGCACGCTGATGAAATTTTTGAGCGAAGCCTTGTCATCTTTCGTGCCGGTGTCATAGGTCAAAGTTTCGTAATCGCCATCCTCCTCATATTGGAGATAGCTTTTCTCTTCTGTATCGTACAGAACACCGCTGTCTGCACCTTCACCGAAATTACGCTCCAGATAGCTGTCATCCACAGATTCAACGCCGATATAGAAGCCATATAATTCACCGTTGATATACAGATTCGTGAACACAGTCAGCGGCGCATCCTCACCGATCGCCCGCAGTGCTTCATAATGCAGATACTCGCGCAGGAACGACGGGTCCGAATAGCTGTTATTCAGCACCATTTTATCAAGGCCCAAGAGCGTCTGTGTCTTGTCATACTTATCGAACTTCAGCCGGAAGCTGTACCGGTCGGAATCCGTCATCGCCGCCACTGATTTCAGAGTCAGGTTACCCTTAGTTGAAAAGCCGACATTCTCCAGCACCGTGCCGTCCACATCCACCGTTACACTTTTATATTCCTTCTCCAGGGGCTTTGCCAGAATGCTCTCCCAGTCCTCATCGTCAATCGTCACCTTCACATTAATCACTTTATCCGGGGTGAACAGGGATTCATAGGCTTGGCTTACCCCTGCCTCAGCGGCAAAAGCGGCAGACGGGCTGCCGGTAACGCCTCCAACCGATGCTACCACCGCAAGTGACAGTGTCGTCAGCATCATTTTTTTGAACATACTCTTCATTCTCAAAACGTGTATTCCTCCTCTTATGCAGATTCATATTTTGTAAAGCCTGTGTAAAAGCTTAAAATATGAACCTGAAAGAAGGCTGAATTCCCCGCTATTCCTCACCCGGCAACGTTTCCCGCAGCCCGCGTCCAATCACATTGGCCGACACCGGCTTATCCCCCAGCTCTCTCGCCCAGACCGACAGCTGCCCGGTGTGATGGATCTCGTGAGCAATAATATGGCGCATAATCTCACCCCAGGCATCGGTCACATGAGCTCCTTCATAACGCTTATCCACATAAACATTCCGCTCCAGCCCCTCGTGCCAGCCCAGCACAAATGCTTCAACCTCCGGCCGGAAGCGGGCATCCAGCTCTTTTACCTTACCCAAGGTGCTGTATTCCGCAAAATCCTCTTCAAAATCAGGCTTGCCCTGCATCGCCATAATCCAGCTCCACTCCACATCCGCAATATGGAACAGCGTCTTCAGAATTCCGCCGGCTCCGCCTGTCCTCGGCTGCAGCAGCGCCTCCTCACTCAGTGTCTCACACCATTTATACCACTCTTCACGGACCATCCAGTTATAGCGGAACAATGTCTGCATCTTAACCCTCCGATAGTCATAATTTGATTCTTCCCTGTAGCTCCAGTCTATCACACCCGGAATTCGTGCCCGGTAAAAATAATGATAATACCAGTGCAGCTGCCGCCATCCCCGGACAACGCAAAAATACCGGCAACCAAGGTTACCGGTAAGATAATTCATATGTATATGATACAAAAAAACATCTAGTTTTCCTGCGTTAACTATAAAATTAATATAGCACGGAAATGTCAACCTGGCAAGCATTTTTATGGAAAATAGAGAAAAAAGCACCTTTACTCCCCCGCTGCTAACAGTGATGGCACTACAGGGTGTTATGCGCCGCTGTCCCATCCATCCCCATAATGGTATGATCATCTGCGCTAAGGAGGCGGAGCAAATGCAAATTACACTCAGGGATATTAAGAAAAGCTTCAAGGTGTACAAACGGCCGGAAGGCAAATGGGGGCTCCTGAAGGGAGCCTTTATGCGGAATGTGACGGAGGTGGAGGCGCTCGGCGGGATCGGCTTTGATATTGCGGAGGGGGAGCTGGTGGGTTACATCGGCCCAAACGGCGCCGGCAAATCCACCTCTGTTAAGGTAATGAGCGGAATTCTGACACCGGACAGCGGCGAATGCACCATCCTTGGCAAAGTGCCATGGATGAACCGTGTGGAGCATGTGTCAAAAATCGGTGTCGTGTTCGGGCAGCGGTCGCAGCTGTGGTGGGACGTGCCGGTGGCAGATTCATTTGATGTGCTGAAGGATATATATGCAATTCCCCCCGGTGATTACACAATCAGGCTGAACGAGCTAACGGCGGCACTCGGTGTGGAAGCGCTATTGCGGACACCGGTCCGCCAGCTCTCGCTGGGACAGCGGATGCGCTGTGAGCTGGTGGCAGCGCTGCTGCACCGGCCGAACATTCTGTTTCTGGATGAGCCGACAATCGGCCTTGATGCGGTATCGAAGCTGGCCCTGCGCCATTTTTTGAAGGAAGAAAATCGTAAGCACGGGGTTACTATGCTGCTGACTACCCATGATATGGATGACATTGAAGCACTGTGTGAGCGGGTGATGGTAATCGGGCACGGTACACTGCTCTATGACGGCAAGCTGGCCGGACTGCAGGAGAAATACGCTCCTGAGGTAGTGATGAAGGTCAACACCGATGCAATGATAGCCGCCATGTACAACGATCTGGCACTTACATAACCTGACGGGCATAGCCTCATAAAGGTGCCGTTAATTCTATCTTATCTAATTCTGGAGGTGTACAATTGCAATGGACATTAAAAATACCTGCCGGGCCTCAGCCTCCCTCTTCCGTATACGGATGGCTGAAGGCCTGCAGTACCGGGTATCGGCCATTTCGGGAACAGTGGTTGGAGTGTTCTGGGCGCTGCTGGAGTGCGTGCTGTTTACTGTTTTTTATACATATAGCGAACATGGCTCATGGAACAACAACGGGATGAGCCTGCCGCAGACGATCTCTTATGTGTGGATCGCCCAGGGGCTGTTCGTGCTGCAGACGATGAGTATTGACGGTGAAATTATGGGCAAGATCAACAACGGCGACGTCGGGATAGAGCTGTGCCGGCCAATGAATCTGTACACCCACTGGTTCGTCAAAAGCTCGGCCGGCAAGCTGGGCACCTCCTGGATCCGCAGTGTCGCTACCGTGCTGACCGGTCTGCTGATGCCCGCCGCTTATGCGCTGAGTGCTCCTGAGTCCTTTGCCGGACTGCTCTGCTTTCTGCTCTCAGTCGTTATGGCTTTTGTGCTCTGCTCCTCATTTGCGATGCTTGTGACGGCAATCCGGCTGAATGTTACCTGGGGTGACGGTCCGAGCCATATCCTTCTGCTGCTGAGCGGAATTCTGTCCGGGACGTATCTTCCGCTGCGGCTGTGGCCTGACTTTATGCAGACCTTTCTTTACCTTCAGCCGTTCGGCGGCTTCGCCGACATTCCGGGCCAGCTGTATATCGGCAGTATGCCGCCGGCTGCAGCATTGCCTGCAATTGGACTGCAGTGTATCTGGAGTACTCTTTTTATCACGGCAGGCCGGCTGATCATGAACCGTAAGCTGAAGAACATTATTGTCCAGGGAGGGTGAGTAACAATATGATTGCGGAAAGTAAAATCTATTTCAAATATTTGCGGATGCATCTGCTGTCCGGCATGGAATATAAAGGCTGGTGGCTGATGCTGATCCAGGTGCTGGTTGTCGTGGTCTCAGACCCGATTGCTACAGTCCTGCTGTTCTCCCGCTTTGGCAATATCGGGGAATGGAGCGTTGCCCATATTATTCTTGTCTATTCGCTGGCGGTGGCTTCCTTCGGACTTGCGGAGAGCTTATGCAGGGGCTTTGACTATTTTCCTTGGCATCTGCTGCGTTCCGGTGACTTCGACCGCCTGCTGCTGCGGCCGCGCTCCCTGTTCATACAGGTTGCCGCTTCCCGCTTCCATCTGCACCGGCTCGTCCGTCCAATCACAGGAATCTGCGCAGCAGGCTGGGCGCTTAATGAGCTTGGAGTGCAGCTGACGCTCGGCAAAACCGTAATTCTCATTATGGCGCTCGCGGGCGGCTGTGTCATGTATTGCGGAGTGTTCGTGCTGACCTCTGGGCTCGCTTTTTTCACAATAAAGGGACTGGATTGGATCTATCTGCTGACCAATGCAAGTTACCAGATTACCCGCTGCCCGGAGCCCTATATGCCAAGGGTGCTGAAATCGGTGTTCAGCTTTATGCTGCCAATGCTGTTCATCAGCTTCTATCCGGCTGCGGCAGTATGCGGCTGGAATTATCCGCCATGGCTCGGCTACCTGTCACTTCCCGCCGGGGCGGCTTTTCTCGGACTCTCGCTGCTGGTCTGGCGCATTGGCGTAAGGCACTACAAAAGCACAGGAAGCTGACCCCCTGTATGCGGTGATCAGCTTCACTATTAAATGGTTATTTGGCGTCTGCCGGCTCAATGAGAGCTCAGATGCTTGCGGTACCCCTCCACCCGCTCCTCCCGGTAGCCCATCTTCTCATAGAAGACGTGGGCTTCCTTGCGCTTCTCCCCGGAGACGAGAATGATGTAGTAGCAATTACGCTCACAGGCGAGCTTTTCGATCGCGGTCATCAGCTGCTTGGCAAGGCCCTGGCGGCGGGCACGGGCAGAGACCACGACATTTTCAATAACCATAAACGGCCGGCACTCCCCGACCAGATCCTGGCAGAGGATGCCCATCAGCGAGCCCAGCAGTTCCCCGTCTACATAGGCGCCTAACAAGATGTATCTGCTGTCAGCCTTAACGGATGCATACGTCTCCCCGAGCCTGGCCGGGTCTGTCAGCTCGCCAGTCAGCTCCCGGTACAGCTCATTTAATTCCGCCAGTGAATCCGTCTCAATTTCTTTAATCGTTACCATGGTTGGCATGACTCTCCCTTACGAAGGCAGATGTTATTTCTCATATACATAAAGCTGTCCATTTCGCGGATGGTTCATCCGTTGGCCCGTATAGGCTCTGCGACGCAGCTCTTTTTCCAGCAGCTTCATGAACGCGCCATGCGTTATAAGCAGCACACTTGTGTGCTCTGGCATCGACTCCATGTTATCCAGCACTGTCTTAGCACGCCGTGAAGCTTCCCGCCTGCTCTCAGGCTGTGAAGCATGACCGGTCAGCCACAGCAGCCGGCCGAGCACCATCCAGCACACGGAAGGCAGCCTGAGGCCGGACAAGCTTCCGTAAGCTGCTGCTATGCCAATTTCCCTAAGCTCCGGACTATACTTCACATCACCGGAGAATATCCTTCGGGCAGTATGTACAGCTCTTGAAAGATCACTGCTTATGCAGTAATCCCAGCTGTGTGTATACCCTATACAATCCCCCGGGAGAATTTCCGCTTCATCATACTCCGTTAGCCACTGGTTAAACTGACCTCCTGTCACCCAGCCCCGCAGCGGCGGATGCAGCACCTTATAGTGCCTGACCAGTCCAAGCCTCACTCCGGCTCATCGCCGTCTGTCTGCAGCACGAACTGCTCCTTCTGTCCATCCCACTCCACACTTACCGTAATGACCGCCTGCCCCCGGTTCAACGAACCGCTGCTTGAGCCGTACATGTGCAGAGATTCCATTCTTACCGGCCCTTCCATCGACTGCCTGGAGCTGTGGCGAGGCGCCTCGAATCCGTATGTGAACTGCTTAAATTCCTTAAGATCTTTGGCTTCCCCTTTATAGGCCAGCTGAAAGCTGTAATCACTGGAAGCTTGATAATACGTTGCTTTTCCTTCTGAGATAACAGGCTTCTCCGTATTTGTCTCGCTATAGATGGCTGACCAGTGTTCCCCTTCTCCTGAATAAGTGTAGGTCTGATGAAGTGTGCCGTTGTTGCAGGCAGCCAGGAGCAGCAGCACCGCGATAAACCCGTTCAGTAAAAGGATTCGTACCGCCGTAGTCCGTCTCATAGCCTCAGCCCTCCTTTCCACAGGATAAGTAGTCTAATACAGCCTCCACCCGTTCCTCAACCGGAAAGTCTCCCTCCAGCCGTAGAACGGGACAGTCCAGCTCCAGCA
This sequence comes from Paenibacillus camerounensis, assembly GCF_000723885.1. Taxonomy (GTDB): domain Bacteria; phylum Bacillota; class Bacilli; order Paenibacillales; family Paenibacillaceae; genus Paenibacillus_AQ; species Paenibacillus_AQ camerounensis. Next base: position 6,204 of record NZ_CCDG010000065.1, on the reverse strand, counting down.
TCCACGCCTCATGCAGCTTCCGGCTCCGTACCTCCGGCCCTGCTGTGTCATACAGGCTTGCCCATTCCAGAAAGGCCTGCACATCTTCATATCTGCTTCCGCCCGGCAGACTCTCCGTCCCGTAACGTTCATATTCCCTGGCCCTCAGCCGCTCCAGCCTAAGCTCAGGAGGTATCCACAGGAAGATTACCAGGTCAAAATAAGACCGCAACCCGTCTCCCCAGCCGCACACCGCCCCGGACAGAATCCAGGGCTCATGCTGGTCCAGATCATATGTTATCCTGCTTAGCCGCTCAATGATATCGCGCTGCTTCGTATACTTGTGCTCCCAGAAATAGTCGTCGCTGTCGAGATGCCTGTGCGGAAGCCGGCCGGCAAGTGCCTGCCCGAGTGTACTGGTTCCGGATCCTGAGGCCCCCATGATATGTATTCTGCGCTTCATCAGCACCTCCTGAGTGTCTTAACTATCCATAATTTAACACACAATAAGTGATCAGATTCTGCAAAAATGTAACCATTAGCTACACGCTAAGAACTTTCCTTACCGCCGCATAACATGAATCCTTAAAATCAGCATGCAGCTCATCCCGGCCGGCCATCAGCCACTGGATCAGGCAGCCGTCAATGATCGCCCGGATGACCGGGGCGGCCCTGTCAGGTGTCAGCTCTTGATTAAAAATCCCTTCCTGCTGGCCAAGCAGCAGCACCTCCGCACTGATACCCGCACAGCTGTCATAGAACCGCTGGTTGATCTCCCGGTAGACCGGGCTGCGGCTTGCCCTTGATAGAAAATCCAGATAGACACGGTAAAATGAACGGTTCTGCACCGGACCGGCAAACGCAGAATCAATATATGCGGCAAGCTTGCCTTCCGCTGTATGCTGCTCCGCTACCGCTGCCCTCTCCCTCGCGGATATTTTGCCGGTCAGCCATTCCAGCAGCTCCACCAGTACGGCTTCCTTGCTCGCAAAATAATAGTGGACTACTCCCTTGCTGACCTCTGCGTAATCCGCAATGGTCTGCAGGGTCACCGCATCATAACCGTGCTCTGACAGAGACCGGAACGCGGCCGAAAGAATCTGTTTGCGTTTTTCATCGGATTTCTTGTACTTTACCATACGACCTCCGCTGTGTAGCGTGATTGTCCGCTTAATTTAATGTATATTATATCATAGCTATAAAAAAGTTGACCGGTCAGAATAAATATTAAGTATACTGATTGCGCATAAGGAGCGAAAATAACATGTCTGAGACTTTTACAGCTTTAGTTGTAGATAAAAAGGAAGACTTCAGCGTTGAGGTCAAGCAGCTCACGATGAATGAACTGCCGGCCGGAGACGTGCTGATCAAGGTTGCATACTCCAGTGTTAATTACAAGGACGGACTTGCCAGTATTCCAGACGGAAATATTGTCCGCCATTACCCGTTCATCCCCGGTATTGACCTGTCCGGAACCGTCGTGTCCTCAGAGGACAGCCGCTTTCAACCGGGCCAGCCGGTAATTGCCACGAGCTACGGGATCGGCGTCTCGCATTATGGAGGCTTCAGTGAATATGCCCGCATTCCCGCTGAATGGGTCATTCCCCTGCCTGGCGGGCTAAGCCTGCGTGAAGCGATGATTTTCGGGACAGCCGGCTTCACCGCTGCGATGTCCATCCAGGCGCTGGAAGATCACGGCGCAGCTCCTGATAAAGGCAAAGTGCTGGTGACCGGTGCAACCGGCGGTGTTGGCGGGACCGCGGTTGCCATGCTGGCCAAGCTGGGCTATCAGGTGACTGCCAGCACCGGCAGAACGGAAGAAGCCGGTTATCTGCAGCAGCTAGGCGCAGCTGAAGTGATCTCCCGCGAGGACGTAGCCGGCGCGGCCGTGAAGCCGCTGGACAAGCAGCTCTGGCAGGCTACTGTTGACTCCGTGGGCGGAAGCCCTCTTGCAGCCGTGCTGAGCAAGATCGCTTACGGCGGAGCGGTAGCCGCCAGCGGATTAACCGCAGGGACCGCAGTACCGACCACGGTAATGCCGTTTATTCTGCGCGGGGTGAGCCTGCTGGGCATTGATTCTGTCTCCTGCCCTGCCGGTAAGCGGACCCTCATCTGGGAGCGGATGGCTAGTGACCTGAAGCCGGACAATCTGGATTCGCTGGTTGACCGGGAGATCACATTGGCTGAGCTTCCGGCTGCCCTGGCTGATATCCTTGAATCAAATACAAGAGGCAGAGTGGTTGTCCGCCTGTCCTAGCACCATAGCCTCCCGGGTCTTCGCAAGCACGGGAGGCTATTTGCGTCAGCAGCTGCTATTCGTTATCTGTTCCGGCATTAGCATAAGCCGGAGTCCCCTGTGTATATGGAAGCTGGCGGTAAGGCTGCTGCACATATGGCTGGTAGTAGGCTTGAGTATTCATCGGCTGGAATCCAAAGCCCTGAACAGACGACGGCTGAGGCATATAATAAGGCATATTCGCTGTTGCCATTACCGGAGCCATGTTAGGGGCCATGTTAGGAGCTATATTAGGGGCCATATTGGCGGCAGCCTGAACATTTTCGGCAGCAGCCTTCTGCGGTTCACAGCAGTCTGCAGGCGGTCCGATGAACGTCATCGGCTTCACCGGAGCCAGTGTTTCTTTTACCATAGCCTCATTCAGGCAATAAGTATGTGCCAGCACATTGGCCGGTGTTTTACTTAAGATATCCGATCCCAGAATAACCTCAGGCGTAGGCGCGTTAAAGATTGCCAGCAGATGCGTACAGTCCGTTGTTGCAATCTCATAATGCCACCAGCCCTGCGGCACATTCGCCACCTGGCCCGGAGTAACCGGGAAATGGAGCAGCTCATTCGTAAAAGGATTAAGCAGGGATACCACGGCTGCACCGGATATACAATATACAAGCTCAGCGGCATTCTGATGGTAATGCGGTTCAACCACATTCGATTTGCTCAGAAAAATATCCAGCAGCGAGATGTTATCCAGCGTGTTCAGCTGCTTGATCCCCAGTACGTTAATGTAGTTGCAGTCATCCTTCTTAAACAGCAGATTGCAGTTCATATCTGCCGTAAATTGTGTGTTCGGAGACTTGTAATCCATGTATGAAGTCATTTTCGCTTCTTCCTCTCTTTGAGCCCGTTTTTTTCTTTCTGGGGTAGAATATGTATCTGCCTATGCCCGGGTGACGATTAATTTGCTATGCTACCTGTATTCAAGAACAAATCCACCCGAAGAGTGGATCTATATAGAGTACTTAAGAACCTAATTTGCTGACTTCTGGCAGCTGTATTGAAATAGCGAATATAGGCACATACCCTGGCCTAATGTATACGAAAAAACGAATACAATAGGCCACCAAGAGGGCAAACTAGCCCAATGTATGCGAAAAAACGAATACATTCTGCCACCATAAGGGTAAACTGGCCAAATGTATGCGAAAAAACGAATACAATGTGGGGGTTGGTATCAGGTCGTTTCTTCCATGTCTCCTGGTTCTTCACGTCCCCCCTCCTTTATTTTCCATCGGAGTTATCCCCATTTTTTTGCATTGTATAATTTCCTGTTCAACAAAAAAAGCATCTTCCGGCCGGAAGATGCTCTTCAGTCTATTCGCTATATATGACAGTCCGGTTTCTTCCGCTCTGCTTAGCTGTGTACAGCGCCTCATCGGCCCGGCCCAGCAGCTCCTCCCTGGTACGTCCATGCGTAGGGTAATGCGCGATGCCCTGCGAGGATGTCACCTTCATCGGCAGCGGGACCTCAGTCGCTTCCAGTGTTTTGCGGATCCGTTCAGCAACGGTGTATGCATGCTCCGGCTTAGTCCGCGGAAGCAGCAGCACAAACTCCTCTCCGCCGTATCGGGCGCAAATATCGCCGGGGCGGATGCTTTCCTCAAGAATCCCGGCCACCTGGCGCAGCACCTCATCACCGGCCAGATGTCCGTAAGAATCATTTACAAATTTGAACTTATCCACATCCAGGACAATGACCGAAAACGGTACACGTGCGGCGATAGACTGGCTGATGCTGATATCCAGCGATCTGCGGTTGGTCAAGCCGGTGAGCAGATCCGTCATTGCATCCTGAGTCAGCTGGTCAGTATGCTCCTGTATGTCTTTCCAGGCAAGCACTACTGCAGTCGTAAGCAGATCCACCTCACGGTTCCAATGGGGCTTCAGCTCAGGCAGTTCGATCTTTTCTTTGCCGATCCGGTGTACCAGGTCCGCAAGGACCACAAAAGGCTTGGCTAGCCTGTGCGCAAGGACAAACACACAGAACAGCAGAACGACAAAAGGAATAATTGTATACGCCACAATTTTGCTCAGATGTACCATCAGCTGCTCCTGAATGTTATGCGCCGGCGAGACCACCACCACACCCCAGCCGTTGGAGGGTACTGCAGAATAGCCGGCAAGCATGGATATTTCCTTCGTATTTACAGCCTCCATTCTGCCGCTGAGGCCGGCCTTTAGATTGCGGACAACCTCGTTTGCACTAACATCCTCATTCAGCCTGCCGGTTTGCGGATGATACAGCAAATGTCCTTCGGCACTGACAATATAAAAATACGAGCCTGACTCGTCGATAACATTGTTCCCGAATATCATATTCAGAATGTTGTAATCCTCCAGATAGACCGTACCTCCTAATTGTCCGAGATAATGCCCGTCCTTGTTATACAACGGCTCGCTCATAAAGAACAGCATTCTGCCGGTTGACGACGCAATATACGGTGAGGACAGGTAAGTCTTTTTCTGGCGGAGCGCTTCCTTGACTTGAAGGGAAGTAATCTGCCTGCCCACTATGCCCAGCTCTGCCGGTGAATTATTAAGAACGGTGCCGTTAGCATTAACCAGAATAATCGAATTAAAATAATTGCTGCTGTTACGCGTAAGATCCAGGTAAGCATCAATACTTTCAGGAGATACGTCTTTCAGATTGGCAATCTGATTCGCACTGAACAGCAGGCTGCTGCGCATCGAACGGAATAACGAATCGACCGTTTTACTCATTCTTGCGGCATTAGCATAGTTGAGATTAAGGGTTGTCTCTATAAGGGATTTCTTCTTGGACTGATATGAACCTATCAGCAGGATCGTTGTGGTTAACAGAAACACCAGGGTCACCAGTGCCATGAGCAGCAAAGTGAGGCTGAGTTTCTTCCCGGGTTTGGGTTCTGCTGCAACTGGTCTGGACAATTCTCTCAACCCCCTGATCGGCCAGGTATATTTCTTTAATTATAAACGATTGGAATGGAGAATCCACATCCAGATTTCTTTTCCAGTTGGATAATACTCTATACATCTTTCAGTTGCATTCAGGACATCATTCAAAAGATTTTCGAAAAGAAATGGAGGCCAAGCATGATGAAGCGGACAACAAACCGGATTACAATTATTCTGGCAGCTGCCTTACTGATCCTGATAGCAGGACTGCTGAGTAATACTGTAACAGCTGCTGCAGGCAAAAGGAGCACGGGTAGATGCATCCTTCTGGGATGAAACGGCAGCAGCGCTGAGGAAAATGGGCCATACCGTCTACACTCCCGAATATGCCGGACACGGCAGTGACAGCAAGAATACTATAGTTACACATCAGCAGGTCACTCAGTCTGTAGTAGATTTCATAAAAGAAAAAGACCTGCATGACATCATTCTGCTTGGCCACAGCTTCGGCGGAACGGTTGTACAGAAAACTGCCGAGCAGGTGCCGGAGCGGATCAGAAGTCTCGTCTTTTTTGATGCCTTTGTGCTGCCGGATGGACAGAGCGTTGCCGACCAGTTCCCGGCTCCAATACAGCAGCTGTTCCGCAATCTGCTAAAAGCCTCTGGCAAAAACACAATCATGCTGCCTTTCCCTCTGTTCCGTGACGTGTTTGTGAATACTGCTACACTTGAACAGGCACAGGCATTGTTCCAACAGGCTATTCCCGAACCCGCCGGCCCGGCTTTTGAGAAGCTTGATTTGAAAAGGTTCTACAGTCTGGAGCTTCCCAAAAGCTACCTGTATCTGACCGAGAATGCCGTACTGCCCCAAGCCGCCACCGGCTGGCATCCCGGGCAGTCTAGCCGCTTGGGAATGTTCAGATAGATTGAGGGCAGAGGAGATCATATGACTACGGTTCACACAGAGCCGGAAGCGATCGCGGCCATAATTGTTCAAGCCAGCAGAGATTAGTACCTGTTACTCTTGCTCAGCTGACAAGTAGAAACGGCTATGCCGT
>NZ_CCDG010000064.1 GCF_000723885.1 Paenibacillus camerounensis | reverse complement strand
TAAGTGCCGCTGGAGCTCTGTTCGCAAGGAATTAGTGTGCTAAAATCCACCTAAGTGCCGCTGTAGCTCTGTTCGCAGGGAATTAGTGTACTAAAATCCACCTAAGTGCTGCTGGAGCTCTGGTCGCAGGGAATTAGTGTACTAAAATCCACCTAAGTGCCGCTGGAGCTCTGGTCGCAGGGAATTAGTGTACTAAAATCCACGTAAGTGCCGCTGGAGCTCTGGTCGCACTAAAATCCACCTAAGTGCTGCCGGGGCCCTGCTCGCATCCAGCCCGAGCTGAGCGCGTCCAACGAGCCAATCAATAATTCTTCCGGGATTTTTCCACTAATCATTGGGATATTTAACGCAGGGGAAAGATGCTATATTCTTTTGGGTAAGCGGTTACAACAAACGTTTGCATTGGAGTGTTTACATAAATAGTGGAGGTGACAGGTGTACCAGGCTCCGGGGGGATCTCAAGACAATGATCATTCATTCATAAGGAGGAATAACGTATTCATGCCTAAGAATAAATCATTGCTGCCACAAGCATTGCCTGCATTTTCGCCATACACATCGTCCAGGCGCTCACAACGCGGTTTACCCAAGCTCTTATTACTCACGCTGTCTACACTGCTGCTGCTAATGCTAGTAACACCTAACATTTCCGCGGCGGCATCCGCAGCGAAGAAGCCTAAGCCGACCGCAATGCAGACCTACGTGGATGCCATGCAGCCGGGCTGGAACCTCGGCAATACACTTGATGCTACGGGAGCCGACGAAACCTCCTGGGGCAACCCCAAGGTTACCAAAGAGCTGATCAAGAAAATCGCTGACCAAGGGTACCGGAGTATCCGTATTCCCGTAACCTGGGACGTACACATCGGAGCGGCTCCGAGCTATACAATTGAGGCTGCTTATCTCGCCAGAGTCCGGCAGGTGGTGGACTGGGCGCTCGCCGAGAAGCTGTATGTCATGATCAATGTCCACCATGATTCCTGGATGTGGGTCAGCGGGATGGAGCAGAAGCATGACGAGGTGCTGGCCCGCTATAATGCCGTCTGGAAGCAGGTGGCTGCCGCCTTCAAGAACTATCCGAACAAGCTGATGTTTGAGAGTATTAACGAGCCGCGCTTCACCGACGGCGGCACAACAGATGAAGCTAAGGCTACCGCCATGCTGAACGAGCTGAACAAGTCCTTCCACAGCATCGTCCGAAGCTCAGGCGGCAAAAATGCAGCCCGCCCGCTGGTCCTGCCATCGCTGGAATCCTCTCCGACCCAGGAGCGGATGGATGTGCTGTACCAGACGATTACCGGGCTGAAGGACCCTAATCTGATTGCTACTGTGCATTACTACGGCTTCTGGCCGTTCAGCGTCAATATTGCGGGCTACACCAAATTCGATGCCGATACGCAAAATGACATCATCCAGACCTTTGACAAGGTACACGCTACCTTTACCGCCAAAGGCATTCCGGTTATTCTCGGCGAATATGGACTGCTTGGCTTTGATCAGAGTACAGCTGCTATTGAGCAGGGGGAGAAGCTGAAGTTTTTTGAATTCCTCGGCTATTATCTGAAAGAAAAGCGGATTACGTCCATGCTCTGGGATAACGGGCAGCATTTCGGCCGCACGACCTACAAGTGGTCTGATCCCCAGCTGTTTACGATGATTAAGACCAGCTGGACTACGCGCTCTGCTACTGCTGAGAGTGATCTCATCTATCTGGAAAAGGATGCTGCGGTCAAGGATACAACCGTCCTGCTTAACCTGAACGGCAACAAGCTGAAGTCGCTGAGCGTAGCAGGCAGCAAGCTTAAGCAAGGCAGTGACTATACGCTAAACGGCAATAAGCTGACGATTAAGGCGGCGAAGCTTAAGAGCCTTACCAAGTCAGGCAAGCTGGGCGTGAATGCTACCCTGACAGCAAAATTCAACAAAGGCGCCGCCTGGACCTTTAAGCTGACTGTCTATGCCCAGCCTAAACTGAGCAATGCCGCTGGAACGACAGCCTCCTTCACCATCCCGGCTGCGTTTAACGGTGACAGCCTGGCTACAATGGAAGCCGTGTACGCTGCGGGCGGCAACGCCGGGCCGCAGAACTGGACGCCGTACAAGGAGTTTGCTTATACATTCAGCCCTTCCTACAGTACCGGAGAGATTAGGCTGACGGAGAATTTCTTCAAGGAAGTCAATGACGGTGAAGTGATTCTGAAATTCCATTTCTGGAGCGGTAAAATTGTCAGCTACAAGCTTACGAAGAGCGGAACTGTCGTTAGTGGTGAAGCGATCTAGCGTAGCATTAAGAAGAAGCCTTCCTTACCTTTGCCGGGTAAGCGGAGGCTTTTTCGGCTGCTGCACAGGTGGTTTACATGGATAGTATTTAAATTTATAAATATACAAAATGAGACAATGGGTGTAAAATTGCAGTACTTACGCTTATGGGGGAAGTATAGAGGCTATTCTATGCCCTTATGTGAAAATATGCGCAAGCAAATATAATAGAGAGATTTGGAGGCAGGAAGATTGATGAAAAGAAAGAACTGGAAACAACTTATGATGCTGTTTACGCTAACCGCTGCAGTGGGGATGGTTGCGGCGGGCTGCGGCAATAACAATACAGCAAGCGGCAGCAATGCCGGGAACTCGGCTAATCCGGACGGAGCTGCAGGAGCGGAAGCGGTAACCGTGACACTGGGTCTGCTGCCTTCGATTGATGCTATTCCCTTCATTATTGCGCATGAGCAGGGCTTTGATAAAGAGCATAACGTTAACCTGGATATCCAGACCTTCAAAAGCGCCAAGGACCGCGATGTAGCGTTCCAGGCCGGCAAGGTGGACGGCATCAGCGCCGATCTGGTAGCAATCTCGATCTACAATGAAGCAGGACTCGATGTGAAGATTACCAGCACCACAACCGGTGAATTCGACCTGCTGACCGGCAATGATGACATTCAGGATGTGAAGGACCTGAAGGGTAAAACCGTGATTTTGTCCAAAAATACCTCGACTCAATATACAGTAGCGATGATGCTGAAGCAGGCGGGACTGACAGAAGCTGATGTTACGGTGAGCGAAGTACCGCAGATCCCGACCCGGCTTGAACTGCTGAAGAACCAGAAGGCGGATGCGGCTGTGCTGCCTGAGCCGTTTGTGACTATGGGGCAAACCTCCGGGCTGCGCGTGCTGAGCTCTACCCACACTGCCGGCGTGAACCCGTTCGTGTTCGCTTTTCCGCAGACTGTAATTGATGCCAAGCCGCAGGCCATCCGCGACATGTATGCCGCTTATGATGCTGCTGTGGATTATATGAAATCTCATGACCAATCGGAATATATCGATCTTATTATCAAGGAAGTGGGCTACCCGGAGACATTAAAGGATCAGATTACAGTGCCTGCTTATGAGCCGGCTGTTCAAGTGGACGTGAAGGAAGTAGAGGCGGCTTTTGCCTGGGCACGGGAAACCGGGCTGCTCACCAAGGACATTGCGCCTGAAGATGTGATCTCCGATGTCCAGTTTGGCAAATAGCGGACTCTGCATCCGGGACCTGCAGGTTGAGTATAAGGGCGGCCAGGTAGCGCTGGGAGAGGTTAATTTGACGCTGCCCGAGCATGGTATTTATACCATAATCGGGCCTTCCGGCAGCGGCAAATCTACGCTGCTGCGGGCGGTTGCCGGCCTGCTGCCGGGTTATCGCGGTGAGCTGCTGTACAACGGCAGATCTGTGCATGACAAAGAGACGCTGGTCGGGCTTGTGCCGCAGAACTACGGCCTGCTGCCGTGGAAGACGGTCCGGGACAATATCCGGATCGCCATGAAAATTACCGGTACCGCAGCTGCGGACAAGAGTGAACGGGATGCCCGGATCACAAGATGGCTTGGGGCGATGGGAATTGCCGCTCTGGCGGACCGCTATCCGCTCTCGCTGAGCGGCGGGCAGCAGCAGCGGGTGGCGATCGCGCGGGCCTTTGCGATTTTACCAAAAATCATGCTGCTGGATGAGCCGTTCTCCGCGCTGGATGCCGTAACGCGCGAGGCGCTGCAGCAGATTTTTCTGGATAACTGGCTGGCACATCCGGCAACAGCGCTGTTTGTCACCCACGATGTGGACGAGGCGATCCTGCTGGGACAGAAGATTATCATTCTGCCGGCAGGTACGGGTAAACGGACAGAGCTTGAGGTGCTTGATAATACCGCGGTGTTCGGGATGAAGCATGAGGCGAAACGGGACAGCAATGAGTTTTTTGAGCAGACGAAAGTGATTAGAAAGGTAATGCAGGAAAAATGGTGATGAACAAGCGGATTAACCACGTGCTGCGGCTGTTGTTTGTTTTTGCAGGCATGAATCTGGTCTGGTATGTCGTCTACCTGCTGATGAACCATCCGATTCTGCCGTCTCCCGGCTCCGTTTATAAGGCAATGTTTCAGCTGGAAGGTCATGAGGTATTGCTGAATGTCGGATACAGCCTGCTGCGGATTTTTGAAGGCGTGCTGCTGGCGCTTCTGATCGGCCTGATGATTGGATTGTTAATGGGGCGCTCGCCGCTCTGGAACAAACTGCTCGATCCGGTCGTCTATCTGACCTATCCGATTCCGAAGATCGCCCTGCTGCCGGTGGTGATGCTGTTCTTCGGGCTTGGGGAAACGTCGAAAGTGCTGATGATTATGCTGATTCTGCTGTTCCAGATCATCATCTCTGTGCGTGACGGGATCAAGGCAATTCCCGAGACTACATATGATGTGCTGACCAGCATCGGAGCAAGCTCCATGCAGAAATTCTGGAATGTCACGCTGCCCGGTGCGCTGTCGGTCATCCTCAGTACGATCCGGGTATCGCTCGGCACCGCCATTTCCGTGCTGTTTTTCACCGAAATCTACGGCACGGAGCACGGCATGGGCTTCTTCATTATGGATGCCTGGCTGCGGCTTGATTATCCGGAGATGTACGCCGGCATCATGCTGTTCAGCTTAGTGGGCTTTGTGCTGTTCCTGCTGGTGGACCTGCTGGATTACTGGTTCATGAAGTGGCGGCGGTAAAAGTAAATAGGTTAGTTGAGGCGGCCCGGCGAGGGCCGTCTTTTTGTGTTGGGTGGCGGGATGTGCGAAAGGCAAGGGGGAAATCCTACTGATTCCGCGTAGAGTGGCGGGATGAGCGAAAGGAAAGG
>NZ_CCDG010000063.1 GCF_000723885.1 Paenibacillus camerounensis | reverse complement strand
CCTGCAGCCCCGCCAGCCGCACCTGCGGGTGCGCCGCGGCAAGAGGCGCCGCGTCCGGCGGCTGCCGCGGCGGGGAGCGCCCAGCGTGTCTTTATCAAGATCACGCCGGATGCGGAGAACCCGGCGCTGCTCTCGCGCCTGCAATCATTGCTGCAGACCCATCCCGGGGCTGCAGCCACTCTCCTGTTCTATGAGCGCGAGCAGCGTGTGCTGGCGCTCAGCGACAGCTACCGGATCGAGCCTTCGCCGGAGCTGTTCGCAGCGGTTGAAGAGATGCTGGGAGCCGGTACAGTAAGAATAAAATAAGAACATTTCCGCCTTTTTCCGCATACATTAGGAAACCACAGGGAACGGTCCCGGTCCCGTGCGGAAAGGGGAATGACAACATGTCCTATCAAATGGCAACAGAGCTGCTGGAACGCAGGGGCGTTACGCTGAAGTCTATCGCTGAGATCGTATATATTTTGCAGTCAAAGTATTATCAGGATTTAACAGAGGAAGAATGCCTGTCCAGCGTAAAGTCGGTGCTCGGCAAAAGAGAGGTGCAGTACACGCTTATGACAGGTGTCGCCCTGGATGAGCTGGCGGAGAGGGGAATGCTTCCCCAGCCGCTGCAGGCGGTGATGGAGGCGGACGAATCGCTCTACGGCGCGGACGAGACGCTGGCGCTTGGAATTACCGGCGTGTACGGCATGATCGGGCTAACGAGCTTCGGCTATCTGGATAAAGTCAAGCTCGGCGTGATCGGCACACTGAATGACGATCCGGGCAGAATCCATGTATTCCTGGATGATCTGGTAGCAGGCATTGCCGCTGCAGCATCGGCCCGGATTGCCCACCGTCACGAAGGGGCGAAGGTGTATCCCCATGTCACGGGTACGACATAATAGAGCACCCGTTAGCTGATGAATGCGGCCTCCTGGTCATGCTTCCTCCGTCTTACTCCTGTTGCGGTAAAAAAGAAAACTGTGTTATCATGATTCCATTATACGCGGGATACGGCTGGGAATTTAGATTAGGGAGGCCTTGCAGGGCATGTGGACGGTAATTTATATAGCGCCAACCGCCAAAGTGGCGGATATGATTGAGAGCAAGCTGACGGAAGAAGGATTTCTGGTCAAGTGCCGTCCGATTAATATGTCCAAGCAGCAGTTTGAAATTCTGGTTCCTTCCGGCGAGCTTGAGGAAGTCCAGGAAGCCCTGAATCTGATTTTACATCCCTAAATACAATGAAGTATAAGTGCGGTAGTGACAGCGGCATGCTGCTGAATTGCGCAAATAAACGGCTGAAGAGGTGCGACCCTTGTTCAAAGATTTATTTCAGAAAAAACGGAAGTACGCGACTATTCCTTCAGAACGTCTGGAGCGGAGCGGCGGACCGTCGGAAGGCGAACGCCCAAAGCGGGAGATTCCCGAAGGGCTCATGAGCAAATGCAGTAAATGCGGTACGATCCAGTACAGCAAAGAGCTGGAGAAGAACCTCAAGGTATGCCCGGCCTGCGGCCATCATATGCGTCTGAACGCGCTGGAGCGGATTGCGGTGACCCTTGATCCTGAAGGCTTCATTGAGTTCGACAGTGAGATGACATCAGTGGACCCGCTGCAGTTTCCCGGATATGCTTCCAAGCTGGAGCAGCAGCGCTCCAAAACCGGACAAGTAGAGGCGGTAATTACCGGCCAGGGGACCCTTGGGGGTCATCCTGTCATTGTCGCGGTTATGAATTTTGAATTTTTCTCAGGCAGCATGGGCTCCGTAGTAGGCGAAAAGATTACCCGTGCGGTGGAAGAAGCGACGGAGAAGAAGCTTCCGCTGCTGATTTTCTCCACCTCAGGCGGAGCGCGGATGCAGGAAAGCATTCTCAGCTTAATGCAGATGGCCAAGACTAGTGCGGCTCTGGCCCGTTTTGGCGAGTCCGGGGGATTATATATCTCGGTTATCACCGACCCGACAACAGGCGGGGTATCCGCGAGCTTTGCGAGCCTTGGTGATATTATTATTGCTGAGCCCGGAGCCGTATTCGGCTTCGCCGGCCGAATTGTGATTGAGCAGACCATCCGCCAGAAGCTGCCGGATGATTTCCAGACGGCTGAATTTAACCTTCAGCACGGCCAGCTTGATCTGGTAGTGCACCGTAAGGAAATGCGCTCAACGCTAATTAAGCTGCTTGAATTGCATGATGTGAAAGGGGGATTTTAGGTTGGCAGGAGAGTTGCCTTTTGAAATGCCTCTGGTAGAAATGCGCAAGAAAATTGCCGAGCTGAAGCAGTTCGGTGAAGAAAAGGGCATTGATTTTACAGATGAAATCCTTCGTCTTGAAGAACGGTACCGCGTATTGGCGGATGAAATTTACAGCAATATATCGGCCCCCCAAAAAATGCACCTGGCCAGGCATCACGGACGTCCGACCTCACTTGACCTGATCGGGCTGATTTTTACTGATTTCCTGGAGCTGCACGGTGACCGCCAGTTCGGTGATGACCTGGCAGTTGTCGGCGGAATCGCCAAGCTCAACGGCCGCCCGGTTACCGTAGTCGGGCAGCAGCGGGGCAAGGATACCAAGGATAACATTCAGCGCTTCTTCGGCAGTGCGCATCCGGAGGGCTTCCGTAAGGCAATGCGCCTGATGAAGCAGGCGGAGAAATTCGGCCGTCCGGTTATTACCTTTATCGACACCAAGGGGGCTTATCCCGGGAATACGGCAGAGGAGCGCGGACAGTCTGAAGCGATTGCCCGCAATCTTTATGAAATGTCCATGCTTGCCGTGCCTGTCATCTGCGTCATTATCGGTGAAGGCGGCAGCGGAGGTGCCCTGGCGCTGGCTGTGGGCAACCGTGTGCTGATGCTGGAGCATGCCATCTATTCGGCGATCTCGCCGAACGGTGCGGCCTCCATTTTGTGGAAGGATGCCTCCAAAGCAGAGCAGGCGGCGGAAGCAATGAAAATTACGGCCGCTGACCTGCTTGAGATGGAAGTCATTGAAGAGATCGTTCCTGAGCCGAGGGGCGGTGCGCATCATGATTATGAGGCGGCTGCAGAAAGCATCAGAGATGCGGTATGGCGTCATTTGCAGGAACTGTCCAGTCTGGATGCCGCTGAGCTTCAGGAGGACCGTTACCGTAAATTCCGCAAAATCGGTGAATTTGCGGAAGGTTCCCAAGAGTCTGAATTGCCTGAAGAAGAAGTGCAAAGCGTGGAGTAGCAAGGCCGCTTCATTTGCACTTTTACACATAAGGTACTCTTTTCCGGTCCGAAGCTGCACAATGCCGGATTATACATTTATTACCATGATAATCATCCTGCGGGCAACGCAGGATGATTTTTATTTTCGTGACAGATTGCGTAAATTCGACGTAAAATTACACGGAAAAGACGCTGGAACATTGATTTTGTGTCCAAGTTGCAGTAATATTCATTAGGGCGCAGTAAAAGGTGCATGTGACATAGTTCCTATACAAAGATTAAGCCTTATAGTAGATTTTGTAGTTGGAAAAAGTGAGACAGAGAGAACGAAAAAACGGAGGAAAACCTAATGCGGAAAAGTAAAATTGTATGTACGATCGGACCTGCAAGTGAATCGTTGGAGAATATCAAAAAATTGATTTTGGCTGGTATGAATGTAGCCCGTCTGAACTTCTCCCACGGCGATTTTGAAGAGCACGGCAACCGGATCAAAACGATTCGTCAGGCTTCCCAGGAACTGGGCAAGACCGTTGCTATTCTGCTTGACACCAAAGGACCAGAGATTCGTACAGGCAAGCTGGAAGTAGAACCGATTGAACTGGTGCAGGACGAGTACCTGACATTGACTACGGAAGAAATCCTTGGCGATCAGAACCGTATCTCTATCACTTACAGCGACCTTCCTAACGACGTTTCGGTTGGATCAACAATCCTGATCGATGACGGTCTTATCGGACTTACAGTTGTAGACATTCAAGGCACCGAAATCAAGACCCGTATTGTTAACGGCGGTACAATCAAGAGCAAAAAAGGCGTTAACGTACCGGGAGTTTCCATCTCCCTGCCGGGCATTACGGAAAAAGACACCAACGATATCGTTTTCGGGATCGGACAGGACATCGATTTTATCGCCGCTTCCTTCGTTCGCAAAGCCAGCGACGTTCAGGAAATCCGTGCACTGCTTGAGAAGCACAATGCTTCCCACATCCAAATCATCTCCAAGATCGAAAACCAGGAGGGTGTCGACAACCTTGATGAAATCCTGGCAGCTTCTGACGGCCTGATGGTTGCCCGTGGCGACCTTGGCGTTGAAATCCCTGCTGAAGATGTACCTCTGGCTCAGAAGCTGATGATCAAAAAATGTAACATTGCCGGCAAACCGGTAATCACAGCTACCCAAATGCTGGATTCCATGCAGCGCAACCCGCGTCCTACCCGCGCTGAGGCGAGTGACGTAGCGAACGCTATCTTCGACGGTACTGATGCAATCATGCTGTCCGGTGAAACTGCTGCCGGGAAATATCCGGTAGAATCCGTACTGACCATGTCCCGCATCGCCGAGAAAGCGGAATCTGCCCTGAACCACCGTGAGATCTTCATGAAGCAGCAGATCGCTCAAGAAACAACGGTTACTGAAGCTATCAGCCAATCCGTAGCGATTTCCGCTCTGGACCTGAACGCTAAAGCTATTATCTCTTCGACTGTAACTGGCCACACAGCACGCGTGGTTTCCAAATACCGTCCTAAATCCCAGATCATCGCTGTTACGACTCAGGAAAGAACGATGCGTCAGCTGGCTCTGGTATGGGGCGTAACTCCAGTATTCGGCAAAGAAGCTACTACTACTGACGAACTGCTGGCAACTGCACTGCAAGGCGGTAAAACTTCCGGTCTGGTAAAAGCAGGCGATCTTGTTGTGATCACTGCCGGTATTCCGCTGGGACGTTCCGGTTCCACTAACCTCGTGAAAGTGGACACGATTCCTGCCGACTAGGACAGGCTTCGTTTCTATTCTTCAATCGGATATAGGTATAAGCAAAAAGCAATGGTGGAATCCGCCATTGCTTTTTTGCTTGATCTAAAGGCTATGAATGTTTATATTTGATTGAGGGTTTTTTGAGTATGCCGGATGCTTGAGTCCGTATGCTGACAGGACGTTTCAAGTATGCTTGAGATAGACCTTTGGGATACAGGCGTTTTACGGTAAAAGCATCACCTTTGGCATTCGGGCTCGAAGGCACGGCAACGGTAATCTTATTCTGGATCATGATGCCGCCGTTCGCATGAACAAGCCTGGGGCTCTTGCCGTTTACCCGGCAGCAGCGGAAATGTACGCTTGAGAGCCGGGCCAGATTGGCAACGGTGCCGCCTACCTGCGGCGCTTCCATAATCCACTCTGCAGAGGTCTGCGGGCCGTTGTACCGCTGGATAGTGCGGAAGGTCCAGCGTTTGCTCAGGTTGCACAGCCGGATACACCATCTGCCTGGACTGAGCTTAACGATGCTGGCCCGCATCAGGTCACCCGGGGATACGGGTAGCGGAATTACGGTTTCTGCCTCGGGAAGAATCTCCCACCAGGCATAGTAATGGACGGTGCCGTTTACAGATTCGTGACCGGTGCCGGTCTGAATCAGGCTGCCGTTTCTGAAGCCGTCGATTCCGATCCAGGCTGAAGAATAAGTCGGCTTAGCCGTAGGTTTTACGTAGGGAACAGTCCACTCGGCTGAAATCCGCCGGAAGGCGCCTTTCTTGCCTTTGATGGCGTATCCGCTCCAGTTGCTCGACGTCCAGCCGAACCCGGTAATCCGGCTACGGCCTGTATGGGTCTTGTCTGTAAGACAGGGCTGACTGCGCTGAAATCTATGAACTGTGCTCACTTGTCCACCGCCTTTTTTAGGTTCTGCTCTATTTAATGCGGTGAAGTCTCGTAAAGGTTGGGTTATCCGTTAAAAAGGATTGGAGAGGACTTATTGCACATATGGAAAAACTGCTGAAGCTTCGCGGCTTCTATCTCTTTTTAGGCTTGGCCGGGGGTTCCTTCGGCTCTTATCTGACTCTGCTGCTGAAGGATAAGGGTATGGATGTCAGCCAGATCGGCATGATGATGGCGACAGGTACCCTGATTGCCATTTGTATTCAGCCGGTATGGGGGCTCATTGCCGACCGGTATAACCAGGGTCGTCTTGTGCTGATTCTGAGTGTGGCTGTACCTGCGGTGCTGGCAGTGTTTTACCGGTCCGATTACTTTATCGTTATGCTGCTGATTTATACGGTATCTACCATATTCTCCTCTACACAGGCGCCTATCGCCGATTCTTACGCCATTGCAGCGGCAAACAGGGCTGGCTCCTCTTACGGGAGCATCCGGCTGATGATGAGCATAGGGGCGGCCGTAGGGGCTTATGCGGGCGGGCAGTATATTGAGCGGTTTACGGTCTCGACCATCTGGCTGCCTTTTCTCTTACTGAGCTCGGTCGCGGTCGTAATTGCCATGACCCTGCCGAAGCAGGCGGAAGAAAACCACATGATGAGCCAGTCCTTTTCGCAGGGGGTCAAGCAGCTGCTCAGCAACCGGATCTTTCTGGCCTTTTTGGGCGGCTGCTTTCTGGTCAACCAGACGATGGCGGCGTTCGGCACTTATTTTGTCGTAGCCTTCCAGTCGGTCGGCGGCTCGGCAAGCAATGCCGGGATCGCGCTGTTTCTGGCCTCCTTCAGCAATGTGCCGTCCATGCTGTATGCTTCCAAGGTGATACGCCGGCTTGGGCGTGAACGCACGCTTCTGCTTGGTGCGCTTATCTATGTGCTGCGGTGGGGGATTCAGGTTGCCTTTCCGTATCCTTCGGTTATGATCGGTGTGCAGGTGCTGCATGGATTGTCCTTCGGCTTCTTTTACATTGCTGCAGTTGAATATGTATCGCAGATTACGTCCTCCGAGATCCAGGCGACAGGACAGAGTGTCTTCAATATCGTCTTCTCCGGCTTTGCCGGAATTCTCGGTAATCTGCTGAACGGCATGCTGCTTAGCAGGGGCGGTGTAGGCTTGATGAATCTCTCCTGTATGCTGAGCGCCGCTGTCGGAGCCGTATTACTGCTCTACGTAGCCAAAAGCTCGCGCCGCAAGGACCGGCTGCCTGTATCGCCAGATAGCCTGAGTCTCTGAGTGCAGCCGGTTGCTGGATGGCAGAAGTGACTATGGAAAGGGGCTTTTATTATAATGAAATCACGTGAACCGGTCCCGGCCAGCCGCTGGTACAGCACCGCATTCCGCGTACGGTATCAGGAGACGGACCGGATGGGCGTGGTATACCATGCGAACTATCTGAGCTGGTTTGAGTGCGGGCGGACCGAAATGTTCCGCGGGCTTGGCTTTTCCTACCGTTCGCTTGAGGAAAAAGGTGTATTGCTTCCCGTGACCGCGGCAGATTTGCAATTTAAAAGTCCGGCGCGCTATGATGATCTTATCGTCGTGTATGCACGGCTCAGCGTCTTTTCACCCTTGAGGGTGGAATATGAATATGAAATCCGCCGGCTGACGGAGGAGACTGGTGAAGCCGGCGGCAATGCGGGCTCCGGTAACATCCGGAATGCAATGCCGCCGCTATCCGGCGAGCTGCTGGTCAGCGGCTCTACCTCCCACGTATGGCTGAATGCGGATTGGAAGCCGGTGCGGCTGGACCGGGCATTGCCGGATCTGTACCAGGCCGTAACCGGGGCGCTGAGGGAAGAAGGAGGAGCATAATGATTAGAAACAAATGGCTGTGGGCTGCAATGTTCGTAATCCCGGCCGTGGAATTATTCGGGTTCATTTATGTGGCGGGTTATATCGGTGCACCCAAAACACTGCTGATTATGGTGGTCACTTCGGTGATCGGATTTCTCATGATGCAGTTTGAAGGTAAAAAGGTATTGCAGGACAGTAAGGTACAGATGCAGGAGGGTAAGGTTCCGGGACGGACAATGCTGGACGGCCTATGTGTTTTTTTCGGCGGACTGATGCTGATTCTGCCGGGGTTTGTTACGGATATAATCGGTTTTTCACTGGTGTTTCCGCTGACCCGGCCGCTGTACCGGGTTTTTCTGCTGAAATGGATTGAGAAAAAAATGAAAAACGGCACATTCACCTTTTACCGGAGGTAAGGGTGCTGCCGTTTGGAATGCAGGGATAGTTTGGTTATGTGATGGCGCCTTTGCCGCAATTTGCGGCAGGGGCGTTTTTGTTTAAAAAATAAGAATTTATATGCTTTACGCAATAAATATTACTTATCTTTCTCGCTGAAACGGATACCGTCCTCATAAGGACGGCGTAGCCGTTTTCACTTGTTTCGGACAAAGCAAGGCGTTCGTTAATGTAATTTGCCGCTCACGATATAGCTGTACAGTGCCCGGAAGACACCGGCTCGGCTGAAGGCACCCAGCACAACCAGTACGACCGGGCCGATCAGGAGGCCGGGCATGCCGAACAGCTGCAGGCCGGCGAACATGCCGATCAGCATGGAGAGCGGATCAACCCCGATGCTGCTGGCCAGCACCTTTGGCTCCAGTACCTGACGGGTAATGAGGATAATACCGTATAGCACCAGCAGGCCGGCGGCCAGTCCCAGATTTCCGGTCATATAGGAGTACAGCGCCCACGGCAGCATAACGATGCCGACTCCCAGATAAGGCACAGTATCAATTAGCCCGATGGTCAGGCCGATTACGAAGGCGGAATTGACCCCGAGCAGCAGCAGGCCGATGATCACAATAACAGCAGTAACGGAGATCAGTACCGCCTGGGCCCGGAGATAACCGACCAGGGCTCTGCGCAGATCCTGCCAGATATTAGACACAGGACGCAGCAGCGGAGCAGGAAGAAGGCTGGTCAGCCTGGCATTATGGCGTTCCCACCCGGTGCTGAGGAAAAATGCGGCCAGTACAATAACAACCAGAATTGTACCGAGGCTCGGCAGCGCCGACACCAGTCTCAGGATCATATTAAAAAATCCGGTAATCAGCTCCGTTACGAATTGGCCGACAGTCGCCGTTGTCCGGTTAATATTACTGTCGATTGTAGCGTGATAACCGGGATTGTCGTGGTAAAACTGGTTGATCTGGTTAATAATATTCTGAATACTGGCATTGCGGCTGAGTGACAGCAGCAGCTCCCGCCATTCGCCGGTATGCAGATCAAAGGTCTGGAGAAGTACAATAAGCTCTTTGACCAGCCGCGTTATCAGGGCGGTCAGTACGAGTGCGGTTCCGCCGATATAGAAGAGCAGCGACAGCACTACAGCCAGCCAGCCCGGCAGTTTGAAGCCTTTCAGGATCTGAACCAGCGGGTGGATAAGATAAGCAAGCAGCCACGCAACCAGCAGCGGATAGATCAGCGGCAGCAGTACATATACAGCCAGCAGCAGGCCGGCTCCGGCGAGCACGACCCACAGGCCGCGCAGCATTTTTTTTACCAGCGGAGAATCCATTATCAACCCCTCCTGTCAGCCTGAGCTTCTGCCGAATAACAGCTCGTCTAATGTATATTCAGCTGTAAGATTCGCAGACTATGAAAAATGGCTAAATGCCGCAGAACAGTAAAAACGGGTATTATATATACACTGAAAGCGTTATCATGAAACGGGAAGGCGGAATGTTTTTTTCTATCCCTCCGATAAAATCATTTGATGCCGAACAAAGCTCCCACGTTGTTCACATAACCGTCAAAATCCGGTATGATAATTAAAGGTTCTGTTTCGAAAGTTAGTTGCAATCCCCGGAAGGGGTAATAATGCCTGGTTTGTGATGTTTTATCCTTCAAATTGTAAATGTTTTCATGATGTCAGGAACGGCTCGCACACCCTCGTTGGCAAAGGAGAGATATACTATGACAGCTACTAAAGGCCTGGAAGGCATCGTCGCCACAACCTCCTCGATCAGTTCGATTGTGGACGGCGTACTCACTTACCGCGGTTACGATATTGATGATCTTGCGGTGAATGCGACTTTTGAAGAGACCGCTTATTTGCTGTGGTTCGGTAACCTGCCGACAACCCCGGAGCTGCAGACCCTGCAGCGTGATCTGAGCGCCTTTGCGCCTATCCCGGAGCAGGTGATTGCCCAGATGAAGCTCTATCCCAAGGAAGCGAGCACGATGGCCGCGCTGCGTTCTGCCGTATCCAGCCTTGCGCTGTACGATGAAGCCGCCGATGATATGAGCCGTGAAGCCAATGTATTAAAAGCAGTTAAGCTGCAGGCGCAGGTCCCGACAATTGTGGCCGCGCTGGCGCGTATCCGTAAGGGTCTGGAGCCTGTGGCTCCCAAGGAGGGCGTCTCGATCGCCGAGAATTTCCTCTATATGCTATGGGGCAGACAGCCGGATATTGTATCCGTTAAAGCGCTGGATGCAGCACTTGTCCTGCATGCCGACCATGAGCTGAATGCATCCACCTTTGCCAGCCGCGTCACTGTGGCTACGCTGTCTGATATTTATTCCGGTGTAACCTCGGCAATCGGCGCGCTCAAAGGCCCTCTGCACGGCGGTGCGAATGAAGCCGTAATGAAGATGCTGGAGGAGATCGGCAGTCTGGATGCGGTTGAGCCGTATATCAACGGTAAGCTGGAGCGGCGCGAGAAGATTATGGGCTTCGGACACCGCGTATACAAAAACGGCGATCCGCGCGCCAAGCACCTGATGAAGATGTCCCAGGAGCTGGGAACGATGCAGAATGATACAACGCTCTACGATATGTCCGTTAAGATTGAGGAGCTGATCACCGGGCAAAAAGGGCTGAAGCCGAATGTGGACTTCTACTCGGCCTCCGTGTACACACAGCTGGGCATTGAGCGCGAGCTGTTCACTCCGATCTTTGCCATTAGCCGGACCTCGGGCTGGACCGCGCATATTCTGGAGCAGTACGAGGATAACCGTATTATCCGTCCGCGCGCCGAATACACGGGAATGCTGGAGCAGAAATACGTTCCGGTAGACGAGAGATAATTCAGGGGACTTGCAGGCGGCAGCCCCCCTTAGTAGAATTATAGCTGTGACAGTGACGACGCAGTACCGGTGAACCCGGCAGACGTTTTTAGTAAGGCCTTACAGGTGAAGGCTCCCTCAGGACGTCTGCCGCTACTATACTTTTTAGGAGGAATCCCCACAAATGTTGAAACTCGAGAAGTACGATCTGCCTACAGAAGGCGAACAAATTACGATTGAAGATGGCAAGCTGGTGGTTCCTGCCAATCCAATTATTCCTTTTATCGAAGGAGACGGTACAGGACGCGACATCTGGAAAGCATCCAAGCGAGTGCTGGACGCTGCTGTAGATAAAGCATACGGCGGGGAGAAAAAGCTTGCCTGGTACGAAGTGTTCGCCGGCGAGAAAGCCTTCAATACATATGGTGAATGGCTGCCGAATGATACGCTGGAAGCAATCCGTGAGTATATCGTAGCGATAAAGGGACCGCTGACAACCCCGATTGGCGGGGGAATCCGCTCACTGAACGTGGCGCTGCGCCAGGAGCTGGATTTGTACGTGTGCCTGCGTCCGGTACGTTATTTTGACGGCGTGCCTTCACCGGTTAAGCATCCTGAGCTTGTGGATATGGTTATTTTCCGTGAGAATACAGAGGATATTTATGCCGGCATCGAGTATAAAGAAGGCTCTGAAGAGGTGAAGAAAGTCATTGAGTTCCTCCAGAAGGAAATGGGTGTTAACAAAATCCGCTTCCCGGAGACCTCCGGTATCGGTATCAAGCCTGTATCCTCCGAAGGTTCCAAGCGTCTTGTGCGCGCTGCAGTTGAGTATGCAATCAAGCACGGACGCAAGAGCGTTACCCTGGTGCATAAGGGCAACATCATGAAATTTACTGAGGGCGCATTTAAGAACTGGGGATATGAAGTGGCTGAACAGGAGTTCGGCGACAAGGTGTTTACCTGGAACCAGTATGATGTAATTAAAGAGAAGGACGGCGAAGCGGCAGCAAATGCGGCCCAGAAGGAAGCAGAAGCTGCCGGCAAAATTATCATCAAGGATGCTATCGCGGACATCGCGCTGCAGCAGGTCCTGACCCGCCCGACTGACTTTGATGTTATTGCTACACTGAATCTGAACGGGGACTACCTGTCTGACGCACTGGCTGCACAGATCGGCGGTATCGGCATCGCACCTGGAGCGAACATCAACTACGTGACAGGACATGCGATTTTTGAGGCGACTCACGGAACCGCTCCAAAGTATGCTGACAAGGACGTTGTGAATCCGGGATCGGTTATCCTATCTGGCGTTATGCTGCTTGAACATCTCGGCTGGCAGGAAGCGGCTGACCTGATCTACAAAGGCATGACTACTGCAATTAACAACAAGACGGTAACTTACGACTTTGCCCGCCAGATGGAAGGCGCGACAGAGCTGAAATGCTCAGCCTTTGCTGACGAAATTATCAAACACCTGTAATCTGCAATCCATAATGTTCGGGCCGGAGGAAGCTGCATGCTTCCGAGGCCCGTTTTGTGCGAGAAGGACTATAAATAAAAATTAAATTAAAATTCAGGAGGTCCCCCTGTGGCTATCAAACGTTATAAAATTACTGTTGTAGGCGCCGGATTTACCGGAGCTACTACGGCACTTATGCTTGCCCAAAAGGAGCTCGGCAACGTCGTGCTGCTCGATATCCCCCAGCTGGAGAATCCGACAAAGGGCAAGGCGCTGGACATGCTTGAGGCCGGTCCGGTCCAGAAGTTCGACAGCCAGATCACTGGAACCTCCAATTACGATGATGCGGCAGATTCGGATATTGTCATTATTACAGCAGGTATTGCCCGCAAGCCGGGAATGAGCCGGGATGATCTGGTGAATACCAATGCAGGTATTGTGAAATCGGTCTGCGAGAATATCAAGCGCGTTGCTCCTGAATCGATTGTTATCATCCTTAGCAATCCGGTGGATGCGATGACTTACGTGGCCTACAATGCGCTTGAATTTCCCAAAAACCGCGTAATCGGACAATCCGGGGTGCTGGATACGGCGCGTTATTGCACCTTTATTGCCCAGGAGCTTAATGTTTCTGTGGAGGACGTGCGCGGCTTTGTGCTCGGCGGCCACGGGGATGATATGGTTCCGCTCGTACGCTACTCCAGCGTAGGCGGTATTCCGGTAGATAAGCTGATTCCGGAGGAGCGGATTGCCGAGATCGTACAGCGCACCCGCGTAGGCGGCGGAGAGATTGTGAGCCTGCTCGGCAACGGCAGCGCTTACTATGCACCGGCGGCATCCCTTGTGCAGATGACAGAAGCAATCCTCAAGGACAAGAAACGGATTATTCCGGTAATTGCCCTGCTCGAAGGTGAATACGGCTACGACAACCTGTTCATGGGAATTCCTGCACTGCTTGGTGCGGATGGTATTGAGAAAATCTATGAGCTGGAGCTTACTGTTGAGGAGAAGGCCGCTCTTGATCAGTCAGCGGATTCCGTTCGCGCGGTTACTTCCGCTGTCAATGTCTGATTCCGCCCGGATCACAAAAACGATTCAATATACATTTAGAATAGGCGGTTTCTTTTCTTGCAGCGCATAGTCAGTTATAATTAGTATGTAACATATATCACAGCGACTAATAGAGGAGGTAGAGGATGGACCGTTTTCTGTATTTTCTACATATGATCGGGACTCTGGCGCTTGGCTTCTATCTGGTATTGCCGTTTATTCTAAGCGGGGCGCAGAAGCTGTCTGCTCCGGCCAAAGAAGGGACGCTTAGTGCTGTCACCGGCTTTAACCGCTTTGCCCAGTACGGACTGGTTATCCAGCTGCTGACCGGCGGCTACATGATGAGCCAGGGTGATTATTCGGTGGCATGGATGGTTGTTGTTGTTGTGCTGCTTCTGGCTATGTTTGCGCTCGGAGGCATTATGGGCAAGCCTCTGCGTCTGGCTGCAGCGGGAATCCGCGAGAACCGTGATGTATCGGCTTATACAGCCAAGCTGTGGACGATGAGCCTGCTGCTGATGGTTGTCCTGATCGCCATGATCTTCTTCATGGTCTACAGACGGATCATTTAACTTAAGAATCGGGAGATAGTCCCGGCGGCTGCGGCTGCCGGGGCTATTTAAGCTGTTTCATGAAGAGACCGCTCTCCTCAGTAATAGGAGGGCGGTCTTCTTGGGATATAGATATCACGTGCTACAACAGCCCCTCCATAGCAAATACACCGCTCCGCTCGAAATCAGCGAGGATTCCCGGAGGCAGCAGCTGCTGAAGCTGGCACCGTGTACACCACTGGTAGTCAGCATGCTCCTCAGAGAGAAGGACGATATTATTTTCGCTTTGGCAATGATAAGTAATAATAATGACCTGTCTGCCGGGATCAGTCAAAAAAGAAGCGGCATACGCAACCGCTCCAACCGTAACGCTGAGTCCGGTCTCTTCGGCGATCTCCCGTTCCAGTGCGTCTTCCAGCCCTTCTCCGAAATCAATTTTTCCTCCCGGACATTCCCAGCTTCCGGCTCCGACTACATCTGCTGCAGCTCTCCGGACTATCAGAATCCGGCCCTGAAACACAATGATTCCTTTGACGGCAACGATAATGCTCCGTGAATTTCTGGTCATCCTGTTCTGCCTCCTTCATGCCAGCTCCTCTTCATCCTGATACATTATATCCGCACTTTACGCCGGCAACGACTGATTTTTTTGTTTGGCCGGCTTTTAACTGTGGTAAGTAACATAGCGTAAGCCTACAGTGCCTGAGATCAGCGCATAAACCAGCAATCCTTAGCCATCCTAAAACGATGAATGACTTCGAGAAGTGCAAAAGCGAAAGGAGAATGGATCATGCCAGAACAAGAGCAAGCGAAGAAAACCCTGCCTCCGCAGGTGCAGAACCAGCAGCCCGGAATTGAAAGTGAGATGAACCCGCTGCCGGAATTTGAGACCTCAGAATATAAAGCAGCCGGCAAGCTGCTTGGCAAGGCAGCACTTATTACCGGAGGGGACAGCGGAATCGGACGTGCGGTAGCTGTGCATTTTGCCAAAGAGGGTGCAGATGTCGTAATTTCATACCTGAATGAGCATAGTGACGCCGAGGAGACGAAGCGCCAGGTCGAGCAGGAGGGCCGCAAATGTATCCTGATTGCCGGTGACATCGGTGTAGAAGCCTTCTGCCAGGACCTGATCAACAAGACGGTCGAAGGACTCGGCAAGCTGGATATCCTGATTAATAATGCTGCCGAGCAGCATCCGCAGGACAAGATTGAGGATATTACCTCTGAACAGCTGGAGCGGACGTTCCGTACTAATATATTCTCAATGTTCTATCTGACCAAAGCAGCCATGCCGCATCTGAAAAAGGGTTCGACGATCATTAATACGACTTCGATTACAGCCTACCGCGGTAATCCGCAGCTGCTGGACTATTCTTCCACCAAAGGGGCCATTCTCAGCTTCACCCGCTCGCTGTCGATGAATCTGGCGGACCAAGGCATCCGGGTTAATGCTGTGGCTCCCGGGCCGATCTGGACCCCGCTGATCCCATCTACCTTCGATGCGAAGAAAGTCAGCGAGTTCGGGGGCACGCAGCCGATGCAGCGTCCGGGACAGCCGGAGGAGCTGGCACCAGCCTATGTCTATCTGGCTTCCAGTGATTCATCCTATGTCAGCGGCCAGGTAATTCATGTTAACGGCGGAGAGATTATTAACGGCTGACCTTAGAATTTTCTGCCGCTTAACCTGGATTTTTCATGCAAAATAGTGTTACTATATACGAAGTCAGCAACAGAATATGATTTTGTCACTAGGGGTGCCGCAAGGCTGAGACGAACATTTGGTTCGGACCCTTTGAACCTGATCTGGTTTATACCAGCGTAGGGAAGTGGATGAACATTGTATTGCAGCGCCAACGGTCCGGAAATCCGGCTGTTATTTTCTGTATACTGTTTAACCGCCTCCCGCCTGGAGGCGGTTTTTTTGCGTTTTTTTGTGCAGACGAGACACGGAAAGGGAGGTGGACAGGCTGGCAGAAATTCATCTGCTCTCGGACGGAAAGCTTGCTGCAGAGGAGTTCGTTGTACTCGCAGCTGCTGTTCATCCGCAGGTAGACTATATTCATTTACGCGAAAAGATGCTATCGGCGCATGAGCTGTATCATCTGGCATTAACTCTGCTGAATGCCGGTGTACCGGCCTGCAAATTGATCATCAATGACCGGCTTGACGTAGCAATGGCTGTTGGAGCAGCGGGTGTGCAGCTGGCAGGGCACAGCCTGTCTGCTGGTGCTGCGCGTCTGGCAGCGGGCTGTGCCCTGCGGCTTGGTTCCTCGGTGCATTCCGCTTCGGAGAGTATAGATGCAGCCAGCCAGGGGGCGGACTATTGCCTTTTTGGACATGTGTATCCCTCAACCAGCAAGCCCGGCCTGAAAGCGCGCGGATTGACTCAGCTGAAAGAGGCTGTGCTTGCCGCCGCCGGGACTCCGGTTATTGCATTGGGAGGAATTACGCCGCATAATGCGCCGCATGTGCTGCAGACAGGTGCGGCAGGAATAGCGGTAATGTCCGGGATATGCGGTGCGGCGGACCCGCTCTCTGCTGCGCAGGCCTACAGGAACGCAGTGAGGGAAGCGGCCCTGAAGGAGGTGAGAGAGCATGAATCTGATAGTCAACGGCAAAGCCGAAACGTACAAAGAGAACTGCCGGACAGTAGCTGATTTGCTTAAACTGCCTGCTTGGAACAAGAGAATGGTTATTGTGGAGCTGAACGGTGAAATTGTTGCCAAAGAGGAATACGATACTATCCTGCTGGGCGAAGGAGACCGTATTGAGATCGTACATTTTGTGGGGGGAGGCTAAGTAAGGCCTGAGACTTGTTCACAGTAATCAATAAATGAAGGAGGGAATTCATATGTCAGATTCTTTAGTCATCGGAGGCCAGTCTTTATCGAGCAGACTGTTTATCGGAACCGGCAAATACAGCCGCAACAGCCTTATTCCGGAGGTAGTGGAGGCTTCTGGCTCTCAGGTTATAACGGTTGCCCTCCGTCGTGTAGACCCGGACAGCAATGATAATATCATCAGCCATATCCCAAGCAGGATGACTCTGCTTCCCAATACCTCCGGTGCACGCACTGCAGAAGAGGCTGTCCGGATTGCCAGATTGGCTAAGGCAACTGGCCTCGGCAACTGGGTGAAAATTGAAGTCATCAATGACCAGAAATATCTGCTGCCCGATAATGCGGAAACGATCCGTGCCACGGAGATTCTGGTCGCTGAGGGCTTTGTGGTGCTTCCATATATGAGCCCGGATTTATCCGCTGCCCTCCTGATGAAAAAAGCGGGAGCCGCGGCCGTTATGCCGCTTGGATCGCCTATCGGTACTAACCGCGGGCTAAGAACCCGGGAGCTGCTGCGTATTCTGATAACGGAGGTCAATCTTCCCGTCATTGTAGATGCAGGTATCGGGCGGCCGTCTGAAGCGGCCGAAGCGATGGAGCTGGGCGCTGCTGCTGTGCTGCTGAATACGGCGATTGCCACTGCACGCAATCCGCTGCTCATGGCCTCGGCATTCCGCGATGCTGTAGCTGCAGGCCGTAAGGCCTACCTGGCGGGACTGGGTCCCGTAGAGGAGACTGCATCGGCGTCATCGCCGTTAACGGGTTTTCTCGGCTGATAGTGATAGTGACAGGGACCGGCGAAAAGGAGGAGTAGAGTACTATGGGTTTTTATGAGGACGTACATGCTCTTGGCCATCAGATGAATACAGGCTTATGGGGGCAGTATACAAAAGACGATGTGAAGCGTTCGCTCTGTAAAGAGCAGCTGGATAAGCGTGATCTGCAGATTCTGCTGTCTCCTGCAGCAGCGGACTGTCTGGAAGAGATGGCCCGGAAGGCCAGAAGCCTGACCCGTTCGCATTTTGGGTATGTTATGCAGCTCTTTACACCGATGTACCTTGCAGATTTCTGCATAAATCACTGCACGTACTGCAGCTTCAGCTCCATTTATGATTTTCCGAGAAAAAAACTCAGTGCTGCGGAAGTAAGGAAGGAAGCAGAGGCAATAGCGGCTACAGGAATCAGGCATATTCTAATCCTGACAGGAGAATCGCGGACGGAAAGCCCGGTCTCTTATCTCAAGGAATGTGTGATGATACTCAAGGAATATTTCTCTTCTGTCAGCATTGAAGTGAACCCCCTGTCTGAGGACGAGTATAAGGAGCTTAAGGAGGCCGGTGTAGACGGGTTAACCTTGTATCAGGAGGTATATCATGAGGAGACCTACCGCAAGCTGCATGTTAAGGGACCCAAGAGAATCTACCGCAACCGGCTGGATGCACCTGAGCGGGGCTGCCGGGCAGGATTCAGGACGGTAAATATCGGGGCGCTGCTGGGGATGCATGACTGGCGGCAGGAGGCATTCTTTACGGCCATGCATGCGAGATACCTGCAGGACAAATACCCGGAATGTGAAATCGGCTTGTCTGCTCCGCGTTTTCGCCCTTTTCTGGGAGAATACAATCCGGAGCACATCGTATCCGACCGGGCTCTGGTGCAGATTATTCTGGCTTACCGCCTGTTTCTTCCCCGGTCGGGTATCACTCTGTCCACGCGAGAACCGTCTGCTTTAAGAGACCGCCTTATTCATCTGGGGGTAACCAAAATGTCTGCCGGGGTATCCACGGAAGTTGGAGGACATACGCAGCAGGGCGGTACGCCGCAGTTTGAAATCTCGGATGGGCGGAGTGTGCGTGAGATCTCCGAAATGCTTAAAGCGGGCAGCCTGCAGCCGGTTTTTAAGGACTGGGATATGCTCGAAGCCGAATTATACTGAACACGGTAGAATTGCCCTGGAGTATGGTAGTTCAATTTTGAAGTAAACCCTTTCATGGCTGGCAGAGTGTGATATGATAATACTAATTGTATCAGACGTTAGACAACCTGCTATGGATGAGAGGAGCCGGAATGAAGATGCAGAATTTCGAAGAGAGCATTTATAATCTGATTGTTGAGACCTCCACAAATTTGCCGGGTGATGTGCGCAGGGCTGTTGCCAAGGGACGTGCACTGGAAGACCGTGCCACCCGTTCGGGCCTGGCTTTGACGACAATCGCCAAGAATATCGGCATGGCCGAACTTCAGGTATCGCCGATCTGCCAGGATACGGGGATGCCGACTTTTATTATTCATACGCCTGTAGGCGTCAATCAGATGGAGATGAAAAAAGATATCCATAGTGCGGTCATCCGGGCTACAAAGAACGGGAAGCTGCGGCCGAATTCAGTTGATTCGCTGACCGGCGAGAACAGCGGGGATAACCTTGGCGCAGGTACACCGGTCATTCATTTTGAACAGTGGGAAGAAGAGAATATAGACGTAAGGCTTATCCTTAAAGGCGGCGGCTGTGAGAATAAAAACATCCAGTACAGCCTTCCGGCTGAGCTTGAGGGGCTGGGCAAGGCGGGCCGTGATCTGGATGGCATCCGCAAATGCATCCTTCATGCCGTGTACCAGGCCCAGGGGCAAGGCTGCAGCGCCGGCTTCATCGGTGTCGGCATCGGCGGAGACCGGACAACCGGATATGAGCTGGCAAAGAAGCAGCTGTTCCGCAAGGTTGAAGATACGAATCCT
Source organism: Paenibacillus camerounensis (assembly GCF_000723885.1). GTDB lineage: Bacteria > Bacillota > Bacilli > Paenibacillales > Paenibacillaceae > Paenibacillus_AQ > Paenibacillus_AQ camerounensis. Next base: position 30,675 of record NZ_CCDG010000063.1, on the reverse strand, counting down.
GTGGAGGATCTGGCCAAGCTGGAAGATTACATTATGCAGAACGCGAACAAGCTGGGAATCGGCACGATGGGCTTCGGCGGCGAAGTTACGCTGCTCGGCTGCAAGGTTGGTGTAATGAACCGGCTTCCGGCCAGCTTTTTCGTCTCGGTTGCCTATAACTGCTGGGCATTCCGCCGCCAGGGTATTCTGGTGGAGCCGGCAACCGGAGAGATCAGGGATTGGCTCTATGAGCGCGGAACCGGGATCTCCGTCGAAGACGCGGTCGGACCGGTTCCTGTATCCGTGACCGCGCATCCGGCCGCCGCCGAGGCCGGGGTTATTCCCGGGGATGCCGTAATTCCGGCAGCTCCTGCTATAGCAGCGGCAGCTGGTGCCGTGGAACCGGCTGCCGCTGCTGCTGAGGGCTCACGGGAGGTCCGGCTGACTACACCGGTCAGTGAAGAGGATATCCGCAGCCTGCGGGTCGGTGATGTTGTCATTCTGTCCGGAGAAATGCATACCGGACGTGATGCGCTGCATAAATACCTGATGGACCATGACACGCCGGTCGATCTGAACGGAGCAGTAATCTATCACTGCGGGCCTGTTATGCTGAAGGATGATGAAGGCTGGCATGTTAAGGCGGCAGGTCCGACTACCAGCATCCGCGAGGAGCCTTACCAGGGCGATATTATTAAGAAATTCGGCATTCGCGCAGTAATCGGCAAGGGAGGAATGGGTCCCAAGACGCTGAAGGCGCTGCAGGAGCATGGCGGGGTATACCTGAACGCGATCGGCGGAGCAGCACAGTACTACGCAGAATGCATCAAAAGGGTTAACGCAGTTGATTTCATGGAATTCGGTATTCCGGAAGCGATGTGGCATCTTCAGGTAGAGGGCTTTGCCGCCATTGTAACGATGGATTCACACGGCAACAGCCTGCATGCCGATGTTGAGAAGGACTCCGCGGCCAAGCTGGCCCAGTTCCGGGAGCCGGTTTTTAAATAAAAGAACTGCTTCAGAATTGATGATGACAGCGGTGTAAGCAGAAGCCTCCTTTCAAATTCCGGAAAGGAGGCTTTTTGGCATAATTTCTCTTGACAGCGCATACATGGACATGGTAATTTTTACTTGGGAAACCGGTTTCCTTGTTTACATCTCAGATATGCAAGTGATGTGGTGATAGTTCACAAGCAGCAGAATTTCCAATGGGTTTAATGAGGAGAGGGAGATGAGGGAATGAAACGCAACCGATGGCTGATTCCGGTTCTGATCACGTCTATTGTTCTGTCTGTTATGACGAATTTGTTTGTTCTGGCACCGTCTAAGGCTGAGGCGGCAAGTATTGGCACTATTACAGAGAATGACACGATTTATCAGATTATGGTCGACCGGTTCTCTGACGGGGATACGTCCAATAATGCAACCGGGGCTGCAATCCGCTACGGGGAAACCTCCGAAGAGGATTTCCGTTATATGAAGGGCGGGGACTGGCAGGGGGTCATCAATAAGCTTCCCTATATAGCCAATATGGGTTATACCGCGATCTGGATTTCTCCTGTGGCCGAGCCGCAGATGACCAGCCGCGATAATAACGGAACGGGCAAGAACACTGCCTATCACGGCTACAATGTAAAAGACCCCAATGCTGCCAATCCATACTTTGGTACTAAGGAGAAGCTTAAGGAGCTGGTAGATGCTGCACACGCGCTTGGCATCAAAGTCATTATTGATGTAGTGCCGAATCATATCGGCGACTACATGCTCGGCACTCAGGCTTATTACGATATCCCTGGCCTGGAGCCGGCTGCACCGTTCAACAATCCGGCCTGGTATCATCACAACGGGGATATTAACTGGTCGCTGGCCGACGGCAGATATGATCAATGGGCCCAGGATTACCTGGAGAATCACGATCTGGGCGGGCTGGATGATATTGACTTTGATGTTCCTGCTGCGAAGCAGGCTATCTTCAGCTCAATCAAAGCCTGGTTTGACTATACCGGAGCAGATGGTGCACGCGTAGATGCCGCCAAGCTGATGAAGCCAACCGACATCGGTGAGCTGCAGAATCTGCTGGGGGTTAATACCTTTGGTGAGAATTTTGACGGCAATGCGGAATTTGTCTCCCGCTGGGTTGGAGCGAACAAGGAATGGGGAATGCTGGACTTCCCGTTATTCTTCTCGGTGCTGAACAGCTTTGCTTACGGGCAGTCTTTTGAGTCCAACGTTAAGAGTACCTTGGCACAGGATTCCTATTACAATGGAAATGCGAACCACATGGTTACCTTTATCGACAATCATGACCGTAACCGCTTCCTGACGGAGGCTGGAGGCAGTGTAGAGAAGCTGCAGAATGCACTGTCCTTTATTTTCACCGTCCGGGGGACGCCGGTAGTCTTCCAGGGAACAGAACAGAATAAGGGCAACGGTAACGGCCAGATTATGACCGGCGGCATTGCCGATACCTGGAACCGCTGGTCGATGGTGAAGCGGGATGCAAACGGCAATGTTCTGGAGAACTATTTTAATGAGAATACGAGCACTTACAAGCATGTAGCCAAGCTGAATGAAATCCGCAAAAATAATCCGGCCCTGCGTACAGGCACCCAGCGTGAGATGTGGTCCGCCCAGAATCTGTATGCCTTCTCCCGCCGGATTGATACCGGTACGAATGTCGGGCAGGAGGTCATTTCTGTATTCAGTAATGCCTCTGGAGGGACGCAGACGGTCACCATTCCGCTTCGCAGCGAAAGTACGCTGACTGCCGGAACGGTGTTAATTAATCAGCTCAATACCTCTGATACAGTAACAGTACAGGCAGGCGGTGTTACGGGTAAGCAGATCACTGTATCCGTCAATGCCAACTCGGCCAAAATCTATTCCAAAACACAGCCTGTAACCGATACCTCAGCTCCAACAGCTCCTGCTAACGTTACAGCCACCGTACAAAATGCTTCCAGTGCACTGGTCAGCTGGACAGCGTCCACCGACAATGTGGGGGTAACAGGCTATGAAATTTACCGCAACGGAGTCAAGGTAGGCACTTCTGCAACTACCTCCTATACAGACAGCGGACTGGCGGGACAGACAAGTTATACCTATACGGTAAAAGCTTTTGACGCGGCAGGTAACCTGTCCGCCTTCAGTGCAGCTGCGCTGGTGACAACTCCGGCCGGGAACAGTGTGACGATCTATTATAAGCAGGGTTATACTACCCCTTACATTCACTACCGGCCTGCCGGCGGAACCTGGACGACTGCACCCGGTGTAGCTATTCCGGCTGCAGAAGTATCAGGCTACAACAAGATAACGATTAATATCGGCTCAGCTACCCAGCTTGAAGCCTGCTTCAACAACGGCAGCGGCACGTGGGACAGCAATGGAGGCAGCAATTACCTGTTCGGCACAGGCACCTGGACGTATACACCTGCCGGAAATATCCAGTCAGGAGGTCCGGCAGGCCCGACTGCTACACCTACTCCAACGGTAGCGCCAACGGCTACACCGACTCCGACAATAGCGCCTACCGCTACACCAACGCCTACAGCAACACCAACAGTAGCGCCAACGGCTACACCAATACCTACCGCTACTCCCGTTGGCAATTCAGTGACCATTTACTACAAGAATACAACATTCACGAATTCATATATGCATTACAGTGTTGACGGTTCAAGCGTATGGACCACTTCACCGGGAGTACAGCTGCAGGCTTCTTCTTATGCTGGATATAAGACAGCTACAGTTCAGCTGGGCGCTGCGGCCGGTCTGACTGCCGCCTTCAATAATGGCAGCGGTACCTGGGATAATAACGGAGGCAGCAACTATCATCTGACTGCCGGCAGCTGGAGCCTCGTAAACGGAAGCCTGACTTCCGGGGTGCCCCAAGCGGACAGCGTGACCTTCAGGGTGAGTGTTCCAAGTACTACACCGTCATCCGGTCCGGTGTATCTCAGCGGCTCCTTCAACAGCTGGGCTGCCGCCGATCCTGCTTATCAGCTGACTAAGGGCAGTGATGGTGTCTACTCCATCACAGTCAGCCTGCCCGCAGGAACTGCGGTACAGTACAAGGTCACCCGCGGCACTTGGGCTTCGGTTGAAACCGGCACAAGCGGTGCAGACATTGCCAACCGGACCCTGACACCGGCCGGTGGAGCACAGACTGTGAACTTGACCGTACAGCGCTGGAAGGATCAATAATTCACCGGTATTATCAGCAGCGCTGCTCCGTTTGGGGCGGCGCTGCTTTTTAATAGGAGGGGCAATCTGCCGCTGTTACTGTCTGATAAATAAAGCGGCAAAGGCTTTCAGCAGTTAAGGAGTGAGTTAGTTCATTTATTCACAAGGATTATGGTGGTAGGATTATACAATTGTGTATATACAAATGTGTAGTCTGGAAGGGGTATAGCTGTGGCTATCAAGAGTAACTTGAAAATGGTATGGATGATGTTTGGCGTATTTATGCTGCTTTTTGTGCTGAACTTTTATGCCGGCAGTAATGAAACCGATGCAACATCTAGAATGTGGATTGTTCTTGGGGTATGCTCCCTGCTTGTAAGCGGATTTTTATTAGTTAAGCACAAGCTGCCTGCAAAACGGCAGATCCTGATCTCGCTCCTGCTGGCGGCAGCGGTTGCGGCAGCGTATATTAACCTTTCCCTGTTCACTATGATTGAAACGAGCGTCATCACTTTAATGTCATCGCTTGCTGTATTCAGTACGTTTAACAGGTTCAGTGATAACCGGCTTGTCTTCCTGCACAATTCAACCAAACGAACAGTTGCTGTAAGCCTGCTTACCGGTATTGCTGCCGGTGCGGTTCTAGGCATAATTAATCCGCTGCTGAGCGGGAAGGCCTTGGACAGCTTCAGTATCAAGTTCGCTTATTTCAAAATTGCACTCAGCCCGGCAATATATGAAGAGATGGCTATGCGTGCAGTGTTCTACGCCTTTTGCCTGTCACTGCTGAACGGAAGAATGGATACCAGAGCCCAGAGGTTCACTGCCTGGTTTATGATGATTATTCCGCACGTGCTGATACATACTCCAGACATCATTATCACTAACGGGATCGTTCCGGGAGTCATCAACATTATCATGCTGGCTTTGCTCTTCGGTCTTCCGTTTGCCGTTCTTCAGAAGAAAAGGGACATAACTTCCGCCATGCTGGCGCATGGGATTGTTGATGTCATCCGGTTCTGTTTTTTGGGTCTTCCCTTTTAAAAAATTATAAAGCCAGGGGCTGTCTGCTAAACAAGCAGAACAGCCCCTGGCTTTAGTTATATTAGATGACAAGTCAGCGCGTAAGGCCGGCTGTAGACTCGCGTACAATAAGCTCAGGCTCCAGCAGCAGGCTCCGTGAGCCGGTACAGTTCCCGCGGATATGGTCCATCAGCCACTGGCCGGAGGTCACTCCAAGCTTAAAGGTATCGATGTTCAGTGAAGTTAGCGGCGGGGTCGTATAGCGGGACAAGGGATATTCATCAAACGCCGCAATACCCAGCTGACCCGGCACCTCTATCCCCAGCTCACGCGCGGCCTTCAGGACACCGAAGGCGGTATAGTTGGTCATGCATACGACCGAGTCCGGCCGGTCTTCGCGCTGCAGGAGCCGGAGGGCGGAGCGGTAGCCTTCATGCTCATCCGCCTGGCCGTTGATGATCCAGTCCTGGCGGACAATGACACCGGACTGCTTAAGCGCCTGAAGATAACCGCCCAGTCGCCGGGTGAAAATCCGTTCATTCCGCTGGCCGCCGATGAATGCGGGTCTGCTGTAGCCCTGCTCCAGCAGATGGCGGGTCAGCATTCTCCCGCCGGCTTCATTGTCGAAATCGACCCAGCTCGCAGCAGGCTCCATTTCTCCGATAGAAACGTAAGGAAAGCGGAGCCGGTCCAGCTCCTTGGCCAGCTCATCCGTCAGTACCGAATTGTTGGCAATAATTCCGTCGACCCGCTGGTTCAGGACCAGACGGTTCAGAAAATGATCCTCCGCGTCATGATGCTGGATATTGCAGAGCGTCAGCTCATATCCGAGAGGTCCCATAACGCTCTCGATTCCGCCGATGATATTGTAGAAGAACTGGTTAAGGAACTCACTTTCTTTTGACATATCAACCAGCAGGCCTACCGTCTGAGAGCTCTGTCTGGCTAAACCGGTTGCGATGCTGCTCGGTATATAATTCATCTGCTTCATAATCTCACGGACGCGCTGCTTTGTCTCGGATGATATTTTGGGAGAGTCGTTTAACACCTTGGAGACCGTAGACTTTGCCACATTTGCTGCTCTTGCCACATCCGAAATGGTTACTTTCATCGGGATCCCTCGCAAAAAATAAGAGTAAAAGGTACTAACTAATAGTTTAGCATGTTGCGGTGCGATATACGACAGGCAACATTTTTACCGGAGCAGCCGGCAGCCGGATAGGGATTTTACACTGCGTTGATAATTGTGCCGGGAACTGGTGTTTTTGCGGAAATGGAGTTAGGATGATCTCAAAGACAAAAGAGAAGAAAGAGGATTGCCTGATATGAAACCGTTCCGCATTCGTCTTACCTTTATCCTTATGGCTCTGGTTGGCATCTCGATGATCGGCGCAGGCCTCACGATGGCCAAGCTCTTTAAGGATTCACACATTTCAGCGCTGGAGGAGAACATGTCCCGGGAAATAAAGCTGCTCTCCGGAACTTTCCAGTTTGTTGATATGAACAGTCCGGAGGCGATTTCCTATTATACGGAACGGGCTAAGCATATTGCCGGGCTAACCGACTCGCGGATTACCTTCATTACGAAAGAAGGGAAGGTTATCGGTGATTCTGAACGGAATCCGCTGGAAATGGACAATCATTCTAACCGTGAAGAGGAAATGCTTGCGCAGAAGGAAGGGATCGGACGGGCTATCCGCTACAGCGATACACTGGACCGCGAGATGCTTTATGTCGCCGGTGCCGTAACCTCAGCTGACGGCTTTGACGGTTACATCCGGCTGTCTATGGGTCTGGACGCAGTAACCGAGGGGCTGAGCAGAGCATGGTTCATTATGGCTATAGGGCTGGTCCTGCTATTCGTGGCAGCAACCTTTGTCAGCTATAAAGTGGCATCGAGCATGACCTCGCCTCTTGAGCAGATAACAAGGGTTGCCCGGCGCATTACAGATCTGGATTATGATGCGAGAGTGCCGATGCAGCGCAAGGATGAGGTCGGCCAGCTGGCCAAAGCGATCAATGCCATGGCGGACAGCCTGCAGGCCCAGCTCAAGACGATCCGCGACAATGAGGATCTGCTGCAGAGCGTGCTTGATAATATGACCGGCGGTATTGTCATGGTTAATGCTGAAGGCGAATTTGCCCTGATTAACCGGGCGGCAGAACGTATGCTGGATGTGAAGAACAGCGAAATGACGGGGCATTCCTATAAAGAGCTGAAGCATCATTATGAGCTTAGCCGGCTTATTGAAGAAGGTGTAATGCGTTGCGAGCCTATCCATGAAGAGCGCAGCATATATACCCCGGCAGAGCGAATTGTCCGGCTGGACGGGGTGCCGATGGCGCAGGACGGCTCTCACCGGGGCATGCTGTTCCTGCTGCAGGAGGTTACCGATATCCGCCGGCTGGAGAAGATGCGCAGCGAGTTTGTTGCCAATGTGTCGCATGAGCTGAAGACGCCTGTTGCTGCAGTCAAAGGTTTTGCCGAGACGCTGCTCGGCGGCGGTGTAACCGACGAGAAGACGGCGCGCTCGTTCCTGCAGATTATTTATGATGAGAATGAACGGCTGAACCGGCTGATCGGCGATATTCTGGAGCTGTCCAAAATTGAATCCAAGCGGGTGCAGCTCGACTGCTCTCCGGTATATTTAAGCGAGTTCTTTGATTCTGTTCTGGAAACGCTAAGTAAAGTAGCTGAGAAGAAAAAAATCAGCCTCAGCGCAAATATCCCGGATGAGCTTTTAATGGAAGGGGATGAGGATAAGCTGCGGCAAATCTTTATGAACCTGCTCTCCAATGCGATCAATTACACGCATGACGGCGGCAATGTCAAAGTTACAGTAGCTGACGGGCATAAGCCTGACGGCACGGAAACCGTTATCTTTACAGTCAGTGATACCGGGATGGGCATCCCCCGCAAGGATCTGCCGCGGATTTTTGAACGGTTCTACCGGGTGGATAAAGCCCGCTCCAGAAGCTCCGGCGGTACAGGGCTTGGCTTATCTATAGTCAAGCATCTGGTGGAGCTTCACCGGGGGACGATAACTGTAGAGAGCGATCTGGGAATCGGAAGCTCGTTTATTCTGGAGCTGCCGCTGCTGCAGGAGCACGATAAATAACTGCAGGGCACCGGATATCGCTGAAATAAGCGGCGAACCGATTTGCCAATTGCAGCGCAGAGGAATACTATTAATCTGCAGGATCATCTGCGAAATTTGTTGTTATTTTACACCAAGTTAACATTCCGGTGATATGATGGGTTTGCTGCATTTTTTGTAAAATTTAAAAACACGTGAATACGGGGGAAACTATGGCACAACGATTGCTGGTCATTGAAGACGAACCGACGCTTGCCCGGCTGCTGTCCTATAATCTGACGCAGGAAGGCTATGAAGTAACAGTGGAGGATCATGGAACGGCAGGATACGACCGTGCGACTAGAGAACCTTTTGATCTGATCGTACTCGATCTGATGCTGCCCGGTATGAACGGGATAGATATCCTTGATAAGCTTCGCGGACAAGGCATCCGCACGCCTGTAATTGTACTGACGGCCAAAAATGCCGAAGAGGATGTAGTCCGCGGCCTGAAATCCGGCGCCGATGATTACATAACCAAGCCGTTTGGCGTATCTGAGCTGCTTGCCAGAGTCAGCGCCGTGCTACGGCGCATATCCGGGGTGGCTGAAGATATTCAGCCGGACAATCCAGTCTCTGCTTCAACCATTATTTTGGGACAGCTGGAGATTTATCCGGAGCGGTATGAGGTCTCTTTGGGCGGACACAGCATTAACCTGCGGCCCAAGGAATTTGAAGTGCTGCTGTATCTGGCGCGTAAGCCGGGGGTTGTGCTTACCCGCGATGACCTGATGAATGCAGTCTGGGGATTTGATTATATCGGCGGGCAGCGCACAGTGGATGTACATGTCAGCTCCCTGCGCAAGAAGCTTGAGCTTGACCCTGAATCCGTTCATATCGATTCGATCCGCGGAGTGGGCTACAAGCTGGTTGTTAACAAAAAAAGAGCACCGGTCATTTAACATGCCGGTGTTTTTTTATATAGATTGAACTTGAAAACTTAAATTAAAGGAAAAGTGGCGGAAGGAATTTTGGAACTGCAGGAGCGGAGCGTTCGCCTTTATGTTTGGATTTCTACCGCGGTCAGCCGTTTAATCAGGAAATCCAAACATAACAGCGGCCGGAAGTCCAAACATTCCTGGAGTCACGGCCAATCCTCAAATAAATAGTTACCAGTTCAATCTATATAGCGTAAATGTTGTACATAAAAAATTAATATTAAATATAAAATATAATTATAATTAGTTTAGATGAATGATAATGGGATTTGTGATTTTACACTGCGTTAACATTTCTCTTCAACTCTATTTACACTAAAAGCTTATCATTGGGAACGAAGATGATGAGAAGGAGACTGCCAAAACACATGAAATCCATCATTGACATAGAGAAGCTTGATCTCTACTATGAGTCATTTCACGCATTGAAGAACGTGGATCTGCAGATTCCGGAGAAACAAGTGACCGCCTTTATCGGACCGTCCGGCTGTGGTAAATCCACCCTCCTGCGCACCCTAAACCGTATGAACGACATGATTCCCGGAACACGTATTGAAGGTAAAGTGAACATCGGCGGTAAAAATATCTACAGCGACGAAGTGGAAGTGGAAAGCCTGCGCAAGCAGGTCGGCATGGTGTTCCAGCAGCCCAATCCTTTTCCGAAGTCGATCTATGACAACGTAGCTTACGGCCCGCGCCTGCACGGGAAACACTCCAAGCAGGAGCTTGATGAGATTGTGGAGCAGAGCCTCCGCCAGTCCGCCCTGTGGGAGGAAGTTAAGGATTTCCTGAAAAAGTCTGCACTCAGCCTGTCCGGCGGACAGCAGCAGCGCCTGTGTATTGCCAGGGCGCTTGCCGTTCAGCCAGATATTCTGCTGATGGATGAGGCAACCTCTGCCCTTGACCCTGTGTCGACCCTAAAGATTGAGGAACTGGTACAGGAGCTCCGCAGCAAATATACGATTGTTATGGTAACGCACAACATGCACCAGGCTGCCCGTGTATCGGGCCGCACTGTATTTTTCCTGAACGGCGTTATTGTGGAGGCTGCGGATACAGAAATGCTGTTCTCGAACCCGAAGGACTCCCGCACAGAAGACTATATCTCCGGACGTTTCGGCTAATATCCTATCGGGGACCCGCTCCTGAAATATCAGGCTGACCATATGTTTTTGAGGAGGATCGCATTATTTATGATTCGCAGAAAAGAATTCGATAAAGATCTGGAAGAATTACGCAGCCTGCTGCAGCAAATGGGCGAACATGTGATAGATGCTCTGGAAGGTGCGATTGTGGCACTTCAGACGCTTGACATTGCACGCGCGCAGGAGATTGTAAAGGCGGATTTGCATCTCAATGCGATGGAAGACCGAATTATGGAAATCGGTTCCCGTCTGATTATTACCCAACAGCCTGTTGCAAAGGATCTGCGCCGTATCATTGTTGCCTTCAAAATCTCCAGTGATCTTGAGCGTATGGGTGATCTGGCTTTGGACGTGGCTAAGGTAACTATGCGCATTCAGGGGCAGACGCTGATCAAGCCGCTGGTGGATATTCCTCGTATGGCTGAGATCGTATCGGTGATGATTACCGAAGCCATTCAATCCTACCTGGATGAGAATACGGATCTGGCTTACAAAATGGCCCAGGATGACGATCAGGTTGACGGACTCTACAGCTCAACGATCAATGAACTGTATACTTACATGGTTGAGAAGCCGGAATCGTTGAACCAGGCGATGCTGCTGACCTTGGTTGGCCGCTATATTGAACGGATCGCCGATCATGCCACTAACATCGGTGAGAGCGTAGTGTATCTGGTAACAGGCAAGCGCCCGGATTTGAATCAGTAGAATGATGCAGTGCCACAACAGCACCCGCCTTAGGCGGGCTGCTGTTTTTTTGCTGTTATCGCAGGGTTTACGGTTTCAAGCCGGTGAAGATTGGCAATCCTGCATTCCATGCGGGAATATGCTTAGCTGCAGTGTAAATCGTGCACTTTGGTTCATTTTGGTGCAGGGCATATGGTAAGATGTAAAGAGTAAGCAAGAAAAAGGCGAGGTGCTACAGTGGACAAGTTGATACTAATAGATGGAAACAATATTATTTACCGCGCATTTTTTGCGATGCCGCCGCTGACGAATACAGCCGGGCAGCAGACGAATGCCGTATACGGTTTTACGACCATGCTGCTGCGTTTAATTGAAGAACATAAACCAAGCCATATGATCGTGGCATTTGATGCAGGGAAGATTACGTTCCGTCATGAAGGCTATGAGGATTATAAGGGCGGACGGCAAAAAACGCCGCCGGAGCTGTCCGAACAATTCCCTTTACTAAAAGGTTTGCTGCGTGATCTTGGAGTTCCGCAGTTTGAGATCAACGGCTATGAGGCTGACGATATTATCGGAACGATCTCCCGTGAGGCAGATGCTGCCGGACGTGAAGTGATGATCGTATCCGGGGATAAGGACATGCTGCAGCTGGCTTCGGAACATACAACCATAGCGCTTGTGCGTAAAGGCGTGACTGAAGTGGAGCTGTACGGGCCGCAGCAGATCCGCGAGAAATACGATTTGACGCCTGAGCAGATCATTGACCTGAAGGGCCTTATGGGCGATGCGAGTGATAATATTCCAGGGGTGCCTGGAGTGGGTGAGAAAACCGCACTTAAGCTGCTGCACCAGTTCGGCTCCGTAGAAAGCGTTCTGGCCGGAACAGGCGAGCTAAAGGGTAAGATGAAGGAGAAGCTGGAGGAGCATGCGGACAGTGCGGTTATGAGCAAAAAGCTGGCGACCATCTACCGCGAGGTTCCGCTCGAGCATGCCTGGGAGGATATGTCCTTTACAGGGATTAACCGGGATACAGCAGGACCTGCGCTGGCAAAGCTGGAGTTCAAATCTCTTCTGGAGCGTCTGTCGCTGAGTGCGCATTCGGGATCATCAGATGAAGCAGCAGCAGTTGAAGCTGCCGAGCTGGATATTACAATCGTCGGTGAGGCTGATCTGGAAGCGCTGATTGCCGCACTACCGGAGGTTTCAGCCCTGCATGTCGAGACAAACGGGGAGAACCCGCACCGGTCCGAGGTAATCGGTCTCGGATTGTCTTCGCCGGAGCGGCATTATTATGTTCCGTTTGAACTGCTGCAGAGCCCTGCGGCAGCGCCGCTGCGGGACTGGCTGGGAGACAGCAAGGCGCCGAAGAGCGGATATGATCTGCACCGCGCAGATCTCGCATTACATTGGCAGGGAATCGCTTTTGCCGGGGCTGCGAATGATGTTCAGCTTGTCGCATATCTGCTAGACCCGACGGAATCGAATCAGAACCTGAATGATCTCACCTCCAAATACGGCCTGCCCCGCCTGTCACCGGACGAAGATATTTTTGGCAAAGGCGCCAAATACAAAATTCCGGAGCTGGAAATTCTGGGCAACCACGTAGCCCGCAAGAGCGCAACTGTGCTTGGCATTGTGGCTAAGCAGCAGGAAGAGCTGCGTGAGACGGCAATGACCGGATTGTTCGAGGATCTGGAGATGCCGCTGTCACGGATTCTGGCTGATATGGAGAAGCAGGGGATTGCCGTTAACAAAGAGGAGCTTAAAGAGCTGGGAAAAGAGTTCGAGGCCCAGATTGCGTCGCTGGTTACGGAAATTTATGAGATCTGCGGCACTGAATTTAACCTCAACTCACCGAAGCAGCTTGGCGAAATCCTGTTCGTGAAGCTGGGACTGCCTGTGGTGAAGAAGACCAAGACAGGCTACTCTACAGATGCAGAAGTGCTGGAGAAGTTGGCACCTTATCATGATGTGGTTCGCCTGATTCTGCAGTACCGTACAATAGCCAAGCTCCAGTCCACTTATGTGGAAGGATTGCTCAAGGAAATCTCGGAGCAGACGGGCAAGGTGCATACCTTCTACCGGCAGACGATTGCGGCGACAGGCCGGCTCAGCAGCCAGTTCCCGAACCTGCAGAATATTCCAATCCGGCTGGAGGAAGGCCGCAAGCTGCGGAAGATATTTGTTCCTTCTGAACCGGGCTGGTCGATTCTGGCGGCAGACTATTCACAGATTGAGCTGCGGGTGCTGGCCCACATCTCCGGCGATGAGCGGATGAAGGAAGCTTTTCTGGAGGATATGGATATTCACACCAAGACAGCGATGGATGTATTCGGCGTAACGGCTGATCAGGTGGACAGTAACATGCGCCGTTCCGCCAAGGCAGTTAACTTCGGGATTGTGTACGGCATCAGTGATTACGGTCTGTCCCAGAACCTGAATATTCCGCGTAAGGAAGCGGCCCAGTTCATTGAGCAATACAAGGAGGTCTTCAACGGTGTCCGCCAGTACATGGTCGATATTGTTGTGGAAGCAAGGAAGCAAGGTTATGTTACGACGATGCTGGAGCGCCGCCGCTATCTGCCGGAGATTAATGCCAGCAACTTCAACCTCCGGTCGTTTGCTGAACGTACCGCAATGAATACTCCAATTCAGGGAACGGCTGCCGACATTATCAAGCTGGCTATGGTGCACATGGATAAAGCGCTGTTTGAACGCGGGCTGAAGAGCCGTATGCTGCTTCAGGTGCACGATGAGCTTGTATTCGAGGTGCCGGAGGATGAGCTGGAGCTGATGAAGGAGCTTGTTCCTGAGGTAATGGCCGGAGCGCTTAGCCTGTCTGTGCCGCTAAAGGCAGAGGTAAGTTATGGAAGTAACTGGTACGAGGCTAAATAGGCTCCCCGTTACCTTGCTTTATCCGGTATAATGGAGTGGAGGTGAGCCATTATGCCGGAATTACCGGAAGTTGAAACAGTCAGAAGAACTCTAAATGAATTAATTACAGGCAAGCAGATAGAGCACGTCACCGTCCGGCTGCCGCGGATCATCCAGCGTCCGGACGATACCCAGGCCTTTGCCAACATGCTGGCAGGCCATAGCATTGTTACAGTTGAGCGCAGAGGCAAGTTCCTGCGGTTTGTGCTGGACGGGCTCGTTATGGTCTCCCATCTGCGGATGGAGGGCCGTTACGGCCTGTACCGTCAGGATGAGCTGCTGGACAAGCATACGCATGTTATTTTCCATTTCACCGACGGTACGGAGCTTCGCTACACGGATGTACGCCAGTTCGGAACGATGCATCTGTTCGATCCCGGTGAAGACCTGCTGCTGAAGCCGCTGAATAAGCTGGGACAGGAGCCGCTGGATGTTTCTTTTACGCCCGAGCGGTTTAAGGAAATTGTCGGGGGCCGCAGTACCAAGATCAAGCCCTTGCTGCTGAACCAGGAATACATTGTCGGCATCGGTAATATCTATGTAGATGAGGCACTGCACTGCGCAGGGATTCATCCTGAGGAGACAGCGAAGCTGCTTTCGGACGGGCAGCTGAACCGGCTGCATAGTGCGATCGTATCAACGCTGACAGATGCGGTCAACGCCGGAGGCTCGTCTGTCAAATCGTATGTCAACGGGCAGGGTGAGAGCGGCAGCTATCAGCAGCAGCATCTCATTTACGGCCGTAAGGACCAGCCCTGCACAACCTGCGGTACTCTGATCGAGAAAAGCGTTGTAGGCGGCCGCGGCACGCATATCTGCCCGAATTGCCAGCCGCTGACCGTTGTTATAAGCAACAATTAGAGACGGGATTCACCTGATTTAAGGATGTAATACACCGAACTATCCGGCTAGACGCAAAAGCCCAGGAACCGACTGCCGGTCCCGCCCATATACTGTGTGAAGAACGCTGAAACAAGCAAACGGAACCGGAATGATTGATCCTCCGGGCTTCTGTTTCTTCACGGGAGGGATTGCGGGTGATCAGCCCATTATTTTCACTGCTGCTGCTGGCTTTTGCGCTTAGTTTGGACGGTTTTGGTGTAGGCATTACATATGGTTTACGTAAAATGAAAATACCGCTGCTCTCCATTCTGATTATCTCGCTTTGTTCGGGGATTGTCATTTGTGTCTCCATGCAGGTCGGTGTACTTTTAGCCAAGGTTGTCTCTCCGGATGCCGCCTCCATTATTGGAGCGGTTATTCTCGTCTTAATGGGCTGCTGGTCATTGTTTCAGATGCTGACCCAGAAGGAGAAGGGCCCGCAGGAGACGGAGCGGAAAGCCGCGGATGAAAGAATGCCGGCAGCTGCTCAGGCTGGCCCGGAGACCGGAATTACAGAACCGGCTGCGGATCCCGGAGAAGCCGGCCCGCAGAAGTCCGCCGTCTTTTCATTAGAGCTGCGGCATCTGGGTGTGGTCATACAAATTCTGCGTACGCCGTCTTCCGCGGATATAGATGATTCGGGAAGTATATCTTCGATGGAAGCGATGATTCTGGGGATTGCGCTCTCGCTGGATGCATTTGGAGCGGGGCTTGGTGCTGCGCTGCTCGGCTTCAGCCCGGTGTGGACCTCGCTGATGATTGCCCTGTTTAGCGGCACCTTTTTATTGCTTGGAATGAAAACCGGCCTTAGGCTGTCGGGAAGCTTCTGGATGAAGCACGCTGCTGCGCTGCCTGCGTTATTATTAATTGCTATGGGAATAATGAAGCTGTTATGAGGTGAGTACATGATTATGGGCTTAACCGGAGGTATTGCATCCGGAAAAAGCACCGTCTCCGCAATGCTAATACAAAAAGGAGCACGACTCGTTGATGCCGATGTCATCGCAAAAGGGGTCATGCTCCCGGGACATCCCGTGCTGGCTGCTGTTGCAGGTCATTTTGGCCAAGGAATACTGCTGCCTGACGGCACGCTGAACCGGGCTGCGCTGGGGGAGATCGTCTTCAGCGATCCCGCTGCCCTGCAGAAGCTGAACAGTCTGACTCATCCTGCGATCCGCCGGGAAATTAAGGAACAGATGTATGCACTCGAAGAAGAGGACCCGCAGCGCCTGATTATTGTGGATATACCTCTATTGTATGAGTCCAAGCTGGACAACCTGTTCGATAAGGTGTTAGCTGTTTATGTGCCCCGTGAGGTGCAGCTCGCCCGTCTGATGGAGCGTAACGGTCTCAACAACGAACAGGCAGCAGCAAGGCTGGACGCTCAGATGGATATTGAAGAGAAACGAAGCAGAGCAGATTATATTATTGACAACAGCGGCGGGCCTGCCGAGACTGAGCAGCAGGTTGCCGTGTTGTGGGACAGGCTGGGCTTATTATGAGCTGGCTGCGTAAAAAAAGAGTGCTGCTCCTGCTGTTCATTGGTTTTACTGCGATTCTGTTTCTCGGCACCAACTGGATGTCATGGTTTTATCCTATTCATTATAAAGACGAAATCCGAAAGCACAGCAGCACGTATGAGACGGATCCGTTTCTGGTTGCCGCTATTATCCGTGTTGAAACCAATTACAAGACAGGCCGTGAATCCAAAAAAGGCGCGCTTGGACTGATGCAGCTCATGCCGGACACCGCCAAGTGGGCGCTTGAGATGGCCAAACTGCCTGAAGTATCCCTGGATGAGCTTAAAGAGGAGCCATCGGCCAACATCGAGCTGGGCACCTGGTACCTCTCCTCACTGTCCCGCCAGTTTGACGGCAACCGTACTGCGGTGATAGCCGCCTACAACGCCGGGCCCGGCAAGGTGCAGAGCTGGATCAATGATGGACAATGGGACGGGACAGAAGCGGCTGCCAAGGATATTCCGTTTGGCGAGACCAGACACTACGTGCAGCGCGTGATTTATTATTATAATCAGTACACGGAGATTTATAGTGAATTCTAAGCCTCTGCTATGTAAAAAGAAGTATTAAACGGCATGCAGCCGTTTAATACTTCTTAGGCAAGCTTATGGGGACAGGTTATTTATATTGACCTGCCAGGGATTGCTCGGCGATCGTTACAAGACGTTTAGTGATGTAACCACCGATCGAACCGTTTTCGTAAGAAGTTTTATTGCCTTGGTATCCGTCCGGGGAAAGAGTGATACCCAATTCTTGGGCAACTTCATATTTCAGTTGTTCCAAGGCACCGCGTGAGTTTGGAGCTACCAGATTGTTGCTGTTATTGTTTTGGCTCATTTCTGTTCACCTCCTATCGGTTGGTAACTGTATTATGTGCCGGACTCGCCAGATTCATAACAAGATAAAAACGGTGTTTTATGGAAAAAAATATTACCTGCCGAACATTGGGGTAGAGAAAACAGCGGCGACTAATACTACAGTAAAAGGAGTGGCCTTAGCTTATGAAATGCCCATACTGCGATCATACAAATACCAAAGTGCTTGACTCGCGTCCGGCCAATGAGAATAAATCAATCCGGCGCAGGCGTGAATGTGAGCGTTGCAGCAAGCGCTTTACTACATTTGAGATGATTGAGGAAACCCCGCTAATCGTCATCAAGAAAGGCGGCAGCCGCGAGGAATTCAGCCGTGACAAAATTCTGCGCGGACTGATCAGAGCCTGCGAGAAGCGTCCTGTCTCCGTCGAACGTCTGGAATCCATCGTCTCAGAGGTGGAGAAGACGCTGCGCGGTATCGCCCTGGCTGAGATCGAGAGCCGCCAGATCGGCGAGCTGGTGATGGAGCAGCTATATCCGGTAGATGAGGTGGCTTACGTCCGCTTTGCCTCAGTATACCGTCAGTTCAAAGACATCAACATGTTTATGAAGGAACTGAAAGGTCTGCTGTCCAAAGACGACGGTGAGATGGAGGGGCTATAGACAGGCTGCAGCACCTGTGCCCCGTAATGCTCTGTATGGTATGGAGCGTTGCATAGGTGCTGTAGCGGTTCTTCCGGAAGAGGAAAGAATAAAAAAATGATAAAAGTGTTGACATCAGAAACAGATTTCTGTATTATATAGAAGTCGGCTACGAAATAATTAATAACACGGCGAGGTGAGCTTGATGCTCACACAAAGATTTAGAATACATAGTTGTAGATCCACAATGACTAATATGGGGCCATAGCTCAGCTGGGAGAGCGCATCGCTGGCAGCGATGAGGTCAGGGGTTCGATCCCCCTTGGCTCCACCAAATATCTTAATATCATGGACTCTTAGCTCAGTTGGTAGAGCAGTAGACTCTTAATCTATTTGTCCAGGGTTCGAGCCCCTGAGAGTCCATCCGATGAAGAACGGCAGAGATGCCGTTTTTTTGTTATGTTCATTTCAGCGTATTGAAAATATGTAGACGGTAATTGAACCATTCTAGGCACCGAGTACTCCGGGTGTGTATCTAGGCGCTTCTACAATAGAGGGGGATGCGATGGGGAGAAACGAACAGCCGTCCAAAGCCGGCAGACAATGTCTGCGGCATAAATCCTTGAATCTCCTAACATCAAGGTCTCAGGCGTGTGCTTCACGGCTTATATTCCATATTATCGACATCAAATAAGGAAACAATGACATTCTGTTGATTAAAATTGCAATAAATGATAAGTTTCAAATACAATCGACATTAATTCTAAAAATAAAATGTACGGAGGACTAATATGGCTGCAACTAAACAACCTCAACTATTTAATATCATCCTAAGTGATCCCAGCGGCGGTGTCCGGGGACGCCCGTCACGCAAAATTGCGGTTGCTGCGAAGGCGTCCTTATATGATCTTGCCGAGGCTGCCATCGAAGCCTTTGATTTTGACCTGGATCATGCTTTTGGATTTTATGATAACATTATAAACTGGACACGTGCTGAGGAAGGCTACGAATTATTTGCGGATATTGGCCAAGAGAGCAGGTTTCCCGGTGTTCAGAAAGTGAAAATCAGCAGTGTATTCCTTGCACCCAAGCAAAGGATGCTGCTGTTGTTCGATTACGGTGTCTGCTGGCATTTTATTGTTCAATATCTGGGGGATGCAGAAGTGGAGCCGGCTCAAAAGCTGCCTCATGTTATAGAGAGTAATGAAAAGACGTATGAGCAGTATGACAGCTTTGGCGTTGAAGATGATTGGGATGAGGATTAAGAGTAGTAGAACTCTAATCAAGCCGTAGTGAATTTCCCCACTTCCAAATCTCACACAACATGGTAAGATAAGCAGACGGAAATGTACCGTGATTACAGAGACAGGAAGGGTCAGAAATTACATTATGAGCACTAAGAAGGCAACAACCAAATCACTTGGCAATACAGTAACATCCATTCAGGCCCTGGCTATTGTGGTGGGAATGATTATCGGGTCCGGGATCTTTTTGAAGCCGGGGATTGTGCTGAGCAATGCCGGTACTCCGTGGATGAGCATCCTGGCCTGGAGTGTCGGAGGCATCATTACACTGGCATCCGCGCTGACTGTGGCGGAGATTGCGGCTGCGATTCCGAAGTCCGGCGGATTGTACACCTATCTGGATGATCTCTACGGCGGTGTAGCCGGCTACCTGCTGGGCTGGGTGCAGGCGGTGATCTCTTATCCGGCGTCGGTAGCGGCGCTGGCGATTGCTTTTGCCACTTATTCCGGTTACTTTGTGCCGCTGAACGGCTGGCAGCAGAAGCTGCTGGCTGTAGCCATCCTGGCGTTCATCCTCATCATGAATGTCATTGCCACCAGATTCGGCGGCATTATCCAGACGGTTGCGACGGTGGGCAAGCTGATTCCGGTCGCGGGGATCATCGGCGTTGGCCTGTTCTCGAATTTGGCTCCCGGCTTTGACGGTATCAGTGCACCGGCAGCGGGAGCAGGGTTTGGAGCGGCAGTTCTGGGTACGCTATGGGCTTACGACGGCTGGATCAGTGTGACGAATATGGCAGGTGAAATTAAGAATCCGGCTAAGACCCTGCCGAGGGTCATCTCTATCGGAGTTATTTTTGTGATAGCAGTGTATGTTCTGTTTAATATGGCGGTGTTCAAGGCGCTGCCTTATGAGCAGATCATTAGTTCACCTACTCCGGGCGCTGACGCCGCTGAGGCACTGTTCGGGAACGGGGGCGGAGCGTTTATTACCGCAGGCATCATTATATCGGTGCTGGGTGCGCTGAACGGTTATTTGATGACCGCAGCCCGTGTGCCGCAGGCAATGGGGGAGAAGCAGCAGATTCCGTTCTCACGGGTGCTGAGCAGCATTCATCCGAAGTTCCGTACTCCGGCGAATGCGCTGATTTTTCAGAGTGTGCTCGCGGTTATCTACATCTTCTCGGGGACCTTCAATACGCTGACGGATCTGCTAGTGTTTGTACTGTGGATCTTTTTCACGATGGGTGTGTTTGGAGTCTTTCTTCTCCGAAAAAAAATGCCGCCCGAAAAAGGACGCTACCGTGTGCCGCTGTATCCGGTTACTCCGGTAATCGGGGTCGCTGGCGGACTTTATATTCTAGGCAGCACGATTGTCAGTGACCCGCTGCGCTCGCTGACCGGAATCGGAATTACGCTGGCCGGACTGCCGGTATATTATCTTTTATCGCGTAAAAAAGCATAATCCGAATACAAGAGACCGCCTTCTGTTAGCTCAGGAGGTGGTCTTTTTGCATATAACCAGCCTAAGCTGCAAGAATGTCCAACTCGGGTTAAATAGTCCAAAACCCTTTAATAGAGCGGGCAAAATTGTCCTATTGCCGGAATAACAGGAGATAAGTATGCTACAGTTGTTGATTCTTTGGAGAGATCTCATTATAAACAGGCAGGTATGGAGGAGAAACGTAAATGAGTATTCAAATGGAGCATTTGGACCGGGGGCTGGCGGCAGTCTGCACTTCGGAAGGGATATTTATCAGCTGGCGGCTGCTGGGACAGGAAGTGAGCGCTGCTACAGACAGCGGCCTGATTGCTGCCGATTTTCGGATATACCGTAACGGCGAACGAATTGCTGAGATTAGTGACAGCACGAATTATCTGGATACGTCCGGCAGCCGGGAAGCGGAGTATGCGGTAGCCGCCGTTATAGACGGAGAAGAGAAAGAGCAGTGCGTATCTATCCGGCCGTGGGAGACCCCCTACCTGGAAATACCGCTGCAGAAGCCGGAAGACGGAGTGACACCTGCCGGTCAAACGTACACGTACAGTGCAAATGATATGAGTGTAGGCGATGTTGACGGTGACGGGGAATACGAATACATTGTAAAATGGGACCCGTCGAATGCGAAAGATGTCTCTCATGTAGGATATACAGGTAATGTGTATGTAGATTGCTATAAGCAGAACGGTACTTTGCTGTACCGGATCGATTTAGGTATTAATATCCGGGCAGGGGCTCACTATACCCAGTTCCTGGTCTATGACTTTGACGGGGACGGCAAGGCGGAGCTGATGTTCAAGACAGCACCGGGTACGCGGACCATCTGTTATAAGGACGGAGCTCCTGTCTCTGAGTCTTTCATCACCATGCTGCCGGAGGATGAAGCGGCCGGATACAGCCATCAGGATGACTACCGCATCAACGGTGCAGGTTACGCAGAGCATGTGGCAGATATGTTTGAACGCTGGCATGAGCATGAGGAGGTAACGGCCGGACACTGGCCTGCTACGCTGGAGGAATGCTTCGGCATTATACCTGAATATACATATCCTTTGTCTAGAGTGGACGCAGTGCGTCTGGCGGATTATTTCTTAGATGTATATGCTCCTTCGAGAAGTGAGCGGAACAAGCTCCGTGCATTTGAAGGCTTTATTCTAAAAGGGCCGGAGTATCTCACAGTCTTTCGCGGAGAAACGGGTGAAGAGCTTAAGACGGTGCGCTATAAGCCGGGGCGCCATGATGACGGGCTGATGTGGGGAGACTATTCCTGGAACCGCATCGAACCGGGCAACCGGGTAGACCGGTTCCTGGCCGGAGTCGCTTATCTGGACGGAAAGAAGCCATATGCACTGTTTGCCCGCGGATACTATACAAGGGCTACAATGGCTGCGTATAGCTGGGATGGGCAGGAGTTGAGCGAGACCTGGTACATTGACAGCGGCTGGGTCACCATGAACAATCCGTTTGCCGACACGCTGCACCTTCAGGACGGCAGGAACCCCGGCTTCGGCGGCTTAGCCAAGCAGGGCGCGCATGCACTATCCACAGCCGATGTGGATGGAGACGGCTGCCAGGAGATTATCTACGGGTCAGCTACGATTGATCACGACGGCAGCCTTCTGTACAGCTCAGGCGGTATTCTGCCTGAGGGAAGTGCAGCTCCGGGTGAATACGCCAAGCTCGGCCACGGGGATGCGCTGCATGTCGCGGTGGTCGATCCTGACCGGGACGGACTGCAGATCTATATGGTTCACGAAGAGGGGATACACGGCCCTTATGGATATACACTGCGTGATGCGGCTACCGGGGAAGTGCTCTATGGAGGGTTTGCCAAGGAGGATGTAGGCCGCGGTATGGTCGGTAAAGTAGACCCGGACGTACCCGGATTGCAGACCTGGTGCAGCGAAAGTCATCTTGCTCAAGAGCCGTCCCGCGGTCTGCGGTCAGCCAAGGGTGAGCAGCTGGACGAGCGGGCGCCGGGTACTAACATGAACATCAAATGGGCAGCCGATATGACGACCCAGTTCATCAGCGGCACCTTTGAAGATCCTGTAACCATCGAAGACTGGAGACGGGGCACACTGCTGACAGCAGAGGGGACGCGCTCCAACAACGGAACCAAAGGCAATCCTTGCCTGGTAGCAGACCTGTTCGGAGACTGGCGGGAGGAACTGGTTGTCCGTATGGCCGACAGCTCGGCTATCCGCATCTACATGAACACAGAGGTGACAGACCGGAAGCTGTATACTCTGATGCATGATCCGCAGTACCGCACAGGAGTGGCCTGGCAGAATGTAGTGTATAACCAGCCTTGCTATACCAGCTTCTATCTGGGTACGGACATGAACTGGTCCAAGGTGCCGGTCCCGGATCTGCTGTAGCTTCATTTCAATCTGTAAAAGCAAAACGGCCGCCTATTTAAAAGGGCGGTCGTTTTGCGTTGCCGTGCATTCATTTGCAGCCCGTCAGGCTGTCTGACACCCTGCTATACCAGACTAGCTGTGCTCCGCAATCTGCACCTCAAAGCCGTCCGGGTCCAGCACATAAAAGAACCGCAGATGCGGATTCGGCGAGACGGGTCCGCGGGCTACCGGGATGCCGTGGCTTTTTAATTCCTCGATAGTTCCATCCAGTGACTCCGTTTCGAATCCGACAGAGACCCCGCATTCAGGCTTCAAGGCAGGGTCACTTCCCTGAATCAGCTCTATCTTGGGCTGTCCCTCCGGACCTAACATAACGATCTGCCTGCCCCTGCTTTCAAACTGCCGCTCAATAGGGAGACCCAGAATCCGGTGATAGAAATGGAGGGATGCCTCCAGGTCGCGTACTCTAAGTGTAATCCAGTTAAGGCTTAGCTTCATAATAAAATGCCTCCTGTCCTGATTCATGCGATACGTCTGCTGTATTCATTATACGTCAATTTGCACATGCTGAAAGCCCGGGTGTCTGTCTAAGTGCAGTTCATCTAGGGGAAATTGATGTTATGTTAATCAATCAGTGCTATATTACCTTAAAATGGACTTGTGTGTCATATAAAGTGACATTAAGTTGTGCATTTTAGATGATTTTGTCGAATAATAGGATTTAAATGAATTTCTAAGCTGCTAAAATAGACCTATATTCATATAAGGGGTGAGCGGGAAATGAGAAAATGGTTAAGCGTGTCAATTATTATTACAATGGTGGTGCTGGTGCTGTCTGCATGCGGTGGTAGCAAAACAGATGAAGCGGCGTCGGGCTCCAGCAGCGGTTCATCCAGCAAGCTGGTGGTCTATACACCGAACAGTGAAGCGATGATCAATGCACTTGTTCCTGCATTTGAGAAGCAGACAGGCATTACAGTGGAATTGGTATCGGCAGGCAGCGGTGAGCTGATCAAGCGGATTCAGTCAGAGAAATCCAACCCGTATGCTGACGTCATGTTCGGCGGAGCATACGCCTTGTTTAACGATAATGCAGATCTGTTCGAGGAATACGTGTCACCTAATGATAAGGATTTACTTGAAGGGCATACGAATACAACAGGCATTATGACCTCGTACGTCTCGGATGGCAGCGTCTTGCTGGTGAATACAAATCTGGCAGGAAGTATTGAAATTAACGGCTATGAGGATCTGCTGAATCCGGAGCTGAAAGGCAAGATTGCGATGGCTGACCCTGCCAACTCCAGCTCTGCATTTGCGCAGCTGACTAATATGCTAAAAGCAATGGGCGGGGATTATACCTCTGAAGCAGGCTGGGATTATGTAGCGAAGCTTCTGGAGAATCTGGATGGTAAAATTGCCGGCGGCTCCAGCAAAGCGCACAAAAGCGTAGCAGACGGTGAATATGTAGTGGCGTTAACCTATGAAGATCCGGCAGTCAGCTATGTCAGAGACGGTGCCCCGGTAAAGGTTGTATATCCTGAAGAAGGAACGGTATTCCTGGATGCAGTAGCCGGAGTCGTAAAGGGCTCGTCAAACCAGGACAACGCTAAGAAATTTATTGATTTTCTGATTTCCTCAGAAGGACAGGATGCCCTTGGACAGGAGACGACGAACCGGCCCCTGCGCACAGATGCCGCGATTGGCGACTTCATGACACCGATTGAGCAAATCCAGGTCATTGATGAGGATGTAGCTTATGTTGCAGAGCATAAAGCAGCCATTGTAGAGCGTTACACGGAGCTCTTTACCGATATAGCGGAATAATTCGGAATCAGTACAGCTAATTAAAACGAAAGCGGGTGTATAACATGAGCGTTGCGATATCCTTCAAGGACATTGTTAAAAAATATGGCGACACAACCGTTATCCCCGAGCTGTCCCTGGACATTCAAAAGGGTGAGTTCTTCACCCTTTTGGGTCCTTCGGGCTGCGGGAAAACGACCTTGCTGCGGATGGTGGCAGGCTTCAACAGTATTGAAGGCGGGGATCTTGGTTTCAATGATAAGGTGATGAATACCGTCCCGCCGGGCAAACGGAATATCGGGATGGTGTTTCAGAATTATGCAATCTTTCCTCATTTAAATGTTGCTGAGAATGTTGCATTCGGGCTGCAGAACCGTAAAGTCAGCAAGGAGGAGCAGCAGCGCAGAGTCGGGGAGATTCTGGATACGGTACAGATCGAAGTGTACAAAAACAGAATGCCCAAAAACCTGTCAGGAGGACAGCAGCAGCGGGTAGCCCTGGCCCGGGCCATCGTCATTAATCCGGACGTGCTGCTCATGGACGAGCCGCTCTCCAATCTGGATGCCCAGCTCCGTGTCGACATGCGTAATGCCATTAAGCGGATTCAGCGCGAGGTTGGAATTACCACGGTATATGTAACGCATGATCAGGAAGAGGCGATGGCAGTATCTGACCGGATCGCAGTGATGAAATCCGGCATCATCCAGCAGGTAGGAACCCCAAGGGATGTCTACCAGCGTCCGGCTAATCTGTTCGTCGCAACGTTTATAGGGCGGACAAATGTAATAGAGGCACAGCTGGAGGCAGGTGCCGAAGGCAAGGCGGTTCTTCGTATTGGCAGCAGCTATACATTTGAGATGCCGGAGCTGTTGCCGGAAGTGACGCCTGCTGATGCGGTAGAGGTCAAAATATCAGTCCGGCCGGAGGAATTTGTACTCTCGGAGGACGGGCTGGGACTCACCGGAAAGGTTGTCAATAATGTTTTTCTGGGACTGAATACACATCTGGTCGTCGAGCTCGAAAACGGGCAGGAAGTAGAAATCATTCAGCAGTCGGCAGTAAGTACAGTAGTGGATATCGGCCGGAAGGTTACACTGGCCATCCTTTCAGGAACAGTCAATGTCTATGATGCGTCCGGCGAACGCAATCTGAACCGGGGAGCGCACTTATGAGCGGCCGCATGAAGCGCCTGGACATCTGGTCGCTGATTACCTTTATTATTTTTGCCGGATATCTTGTATTCCTGGCTCTGCCTTTATTCATGCTGCTGATCAAAAGCTTCTTTGACGGGACAACCGGCGAGTTCTCGCTCGCATACTTTCATAAATTCTTCAGCAAAGCCTATTATATGAACGCGGTATGGAACAGCATTAAGGTGACGGTAAGTGTCACGCTGCTGTCCATCCTGGTGGCCGGTCCGCTGGCTTACATTATGACGGTTGCCAAAATAAAAGGAAGTGCAACAGTCCGCATCCTGATTCTGATCTCCTCTATGTCGGCCCCGTTTATCGGCGCATACGCATGGATTCTGCTGCTCGGGCGCAGCGGGGTGATTACCACATTCTTATCCAGTGTATTCGGTATTCGTATGCCTGATATTTACGGCTTTTCCGGTATCCTGCTTGTGCTGACTTTGCAGCTGTCCCCGCTGATTTTTATGTACGTGTCAGGGGCACTCAAGAATGTCGACAACTCGCTGATGGAAGCAGCCGAAAGCATGAACTGCACGGGCCTGCGGAAAATGTGGAAGATACTCGTACCGCTGATTACACCGACCTTACTCGCCGGGGGACTGCTGGTCTTTATGAGGGCATTTGCCGATTTCGGCACACCGATGCTGATCGGTGAAGGGTACCGGACCGTACCGGTGCTGATCTTTAATGAATTTATCAGTGAGGTTGGAGGCGATGACGGCTTTGCTGCTGCGATCAGTGTTATAGTAGTTCTGTTCGCCGTTGCTGTGTTTCTGGTGCAGAAGTTCGTGGCTAACCGGAAATCATACAGCATGAGTGCGCTGAATCCGATTGAACCTAAAAAGCTCAAAGGGTTCGCCAATGTGGCAGCCCACGCCTACGTGTATCTGTTTACTCTACTGGCGCTGCTGCCGCAGGGATATGTAGCGTATACGTCATTCCTCAAGACCTCCGGTAAAATATTTGTGGACGGATACTCTCTCGACAGCTATCGTGCAGCCTTCTCAAAAGTTGGCGATTCCATCTACAACACCTTTATGATGGCCAGTATTACGATCATCATTATCACGCTTGCTGCCGTACTGATCGCTTATGTAACAGTAAAGCGCAAAGGTGCAGTCGCGAATGTCCTGGATACCTTCACGATGCTGCCCTATATCGTGCCGGGCTCCATTCTCGGGATCGCCCTGCTGGTTACCTTCAACAAGGAGCCGCTGGTACTGAGCGGAACGGCTGTTATTCTGATTGCCGCTTTTGTTATCCGGCGTCTGCCCTACACGATCCGCTCCAGCGCTGCAGTGCTTCATCAGGTGAATGACAGCATTGAAGAAGCGGCAATCAGCCTTGGAGCCTCCACGATGCGGACGTTCTTCAAGATTACCGTTCCAATGATGATCTCAGGTGTATTTGCCGGGGCCATCATCAGCTGGATAAGCATTATAACAGAGCTCAGCACCTCCATCATTCTGTACACGGGAAATACCCGGACGATGACGGTTGCTGTCTACACAGAGGTTGTACGCGGCAATTACGGGGTTGCAGCCGCACTGTCAACCCTGCTGACAGCCATTACTGTGGTCTCCCTGCTGCTGTTCTTCAAGCTATCCGGCAAAAAAGAAGTAACCATGTAACAGTGAACCGGTCCTGCGTAAGCGGGCCGGCTTTTGTTCATCCGGAGGGCAGCCCGCCGCCGGTTTCGTGAATCCGGCCAGTCGGTTATGATAGTAGAACGTATCAGAAAGGGAGTGGCGCAATGGTTAAGAGAAGCTTCAAGGATTCGCTGCGCAGGATGTTTCTGCTGCATACCCTTGTGCCTATTTCCATTTTGTTTGTGCTGTTCCTGGTGTTCATGATGATCAATTCACGGTTTTTGCTGGTAAGCCAGACGGCAGAAGCGGGCAAACAGATCAAATCATCGATGGAGGAAGTCTACAGCTCCTACGTTAAGGAGATAAGTGAAGCTGCAGCGCTGGATGCGGTCATATCTTTTGCCGGATCACGGAATCACGGTCCAGAGGTATTTGAGCGGTTTTACGGCTTCAATAACCGGCAGCAGGTAAAAAGCATTATGTATATAATCAGTGCTGACGGGACGATCATGGCCTCCTCTGCCAACTATAATGATGAACCGTCTGATCTTGCGCTGCAGGCGATTGCCCGGCGGATGCATAGCCAAGGCTTGCCACTCCTTGCCGAAACCAATCATATCCGCTTCTCGCATGACCGTTATACCGCCTATACCTTTGCCCATGAAATCCGTAACGGAGGGGCAGCGCTCGGTTATCTGATCTATCAGCTGTATGAATTGGATCTGCAGAAGCTGATCTTTGTGCAGAATAACGAAATTGCCGTGGTTACTGATCCTTACCGTACCATTATTGCCACTACGAATAATCTGACGCAGGGGCTGATGAATAAATACAGCCTGTCCAGCGATTCTAAGGGCTACGTGTGGATAGATAAGGGGAAGTATTATAGTAAAGAAACATACATACCGTTGTCCCAGTGGCGAGTTTACACGTTAAGCGCTGCTGAGGGGAATCATAGCGCCTATTGGTCACTGGCTGTATTTTTTGTGATGGCTAGTCTGCTGCTGTGGCTTGTTATTCAATATTCTGCCCGCATAATCTCCACACGCCAGTCACGGGCAATAGATAAGCTGATCTATGCCGTCAGAGAGCTGGAGTCAGGCAACATGGACTCTTACGTCTATATCGGGACCGGGGATGAGTTCGAGACGCTTGCGAACCAGTATAATCAGATGCTGCAGCGGCTGAATGAGCTCGTCGCCCAGAATGCGGAGCTGTCCGATTTGCGCAGGGTTATCGAGGTTAAGCACCTGCAGTCGCAATTTCACCCGCATTTTATATTTAATGTGCTGGAGACGCTCCGCTACGCAATTGTTGTAGACAACAAGCTCGCCCAGGATATGGTACTTACTCTTTCCAGACATCTGCGCTACAGCATTGGCAACGAAAAGGACCATGTTATGCTTGGCGATGATCTGGAGTATATTGCCGGGTACATGAAGCTGCAGCAGATAAGGTTCAAGGACAGGCTCCATTACCGGGAAGAGGTAAGCCAGGCGGCCAAGACTGCACTGGTTCCCAGGCTGATGCTGCAGCCAGTCATCGAGAATACAATTAAATACGGCTACCGCCAGCGCCAGACTGTTGCGGTTACTGTGACAGGCCGTGTGGAGGGTGCGGATCTGCTCCTTGAGGTGAAAGATAATGCGGGAGGAATGAGCAGCGAACGGCTGGAGGAGGTGCGGGCTATTATGGCGTCTCAGGATAACCGTGCCCCCCATATCGGGCTGCATAATTTGCACCGGCGGCTTGTGCTGATGTACGGGGAACGTTATGGCATTCAGATTGACAGTACTCAGGGAGAAGGAACCCGGGTTACTTTTGTACTGCCGTACAGGAAGGAGGAAGCGGATGTTTAAGGTGCTGCTGGTAGAGGATGAAGAGATGATCCGTAAAGGTCTGCGGTTTACCTTTGACTGGATGGGGGCCGGGTGTGTGGTGGTTGGTGAAGCAGAGAACGGTGAGGAGGGTCTCCGCCAGATCGCTCTGCTTCATCCCGATATTGTGATTGTTGATGTGAATATGCCGCTGATGGACGGGATATCCATGATTGAGCATAGTGTGGAGGAAGCGGATTGCAGCTATATTATCCTGTCAGGCTACGATGAATTCAGGCTGGCCAAGGATGCTATCCGGCTGGGGGTTACCGAGTATTTGCTGAAGCCGCTTGAACAGGAGCAGTTATCAGCAGCACTAGAGCGTGCTAAGAGTCAGCTGGAAATGAAACGCCAGTACAATGCGATGGTTACTTCCGGAGCCGGGAACGGGGAGCTGCTGCAGGCGTCTGTTGTGAAGCTGCCGGGGAAGTCGTCCCGCTATGTATCCAGAATGATTCAATATGTCCAGGAGCATTATGCGGAGAAAATCGGCATTAAGGATCTGGTTGAAAGCCTAGGCGTAAGCGCCACGTATCTAAACCGGACATTCAAGAGTGAAACAACCTATACCTTCAACGACTTTCTGAACCGGTACCGTATTCAAAAAGCGATGGATCTGCTGAGCAGCGGCGAGGACAAGGTATATGCAATTGCTGCAGATGTAGGCTATAAGGATTACAAATATTTTATAGCCATCTTCAAGAAATATGCGGGATGTACCCCAAGCTATTATCAGGAGAGATTTGGCAGGGGAGAGGCGGACCATTGATTGAACGTTGAGGAGCGTTGTACCGGGAAAGGCATGACAGCTGCCCGGCAGAGTGGGCCCAGGCAGCTTCAAAATAAACAGTTGACATTTATATCGCCACGAGGTATATTATAAGAGTTCCTTTTGAGAACAAAGGTTGTTGACAGCCTACATAATGCGGACTCTTAGCTCAGTTGGTAGAGCAGTAGACTCTTAATCTATTTGTCCAGGGTTCGAGCCCCTGAGAGTCCATCACACGAAGAACGGCAGCGATGCCGTTTTTTTTGTATAGGAAATTATACAATGCAAAAAAATGTGGATAACTCCGATGAAAAGTAAAGGAGGGGGTTGACGTGAAGAATCAGGAGACATGGAAGAAACGACCTGATACCCCGATTGTATTCGGTTTTTCGTATACATTTGGCTAGTTTGCCCTCATGGTGGCAGATTGTATTCGTTTTTTCGCA
>NZ_CCDG010000062.1 GCF_000723885.1 Paenibacillus camerounensis | reverse complement strand
ATTGGATAAGCCCTCGACCGATTAGTATTGGTCAGCTCCATGCATTGCTGCACTTCCACCTCCAACCTATCTACCTCGTCGTCTTCAAGGGGTCTTACTAATTGGGAAATCTCATCTTGAGGGGGGCTTCACGCTTAGATGCTTTCAGCGCTTATCCCGTCCGTACGTAGCTACCCAGCCATGCTCCTGGCGGAACAACTGGTGCACCAGCGGTACGTCCATCCCGGTCCTCTCGTACTAAGGACAGCTCCTCTCAAATTTCCTGCGCCCACGACAGATAGGGACCGAACTGTCTCACGACGTTCTGAACCCAGCTCGCGTACCGCTTTAATGGGCGAACAGCCCAACCCTTGGGACCTACTTCAGCCCCAGGATGCGATGAGCCGACATCGAGGTGCCAAACCTCCCCGTCGATGTGGACTCTTGGGGGAGATAAGCCTGTTATCCCCAGGGTAGCTTTTATCCGTTGAGCGATGGCCCTTCCATGCGGTACCACCGGATCACTAAGTCCGACTTTCGTCCCTGCTCGACTTGTTGGTCTCGCAGTCAAGCTCCCTTATGCCTTTGCACTCTTCGAATGATTTCCAACCATTCTGAGGGAACCTTTGAACGCCTCCGTTACTCTTTAGGAGGCGACCGCCCCAGTCAAACTGCCCGCCTGACACGGTCCCCGTACCCGTTAAGGGCACCAGGTTAGAACCTAGATACGATCAGGGTGGTATCCCAACGGCGCCTCCACAGAAGCTTGCGCTCCTGTCTCTACGGCTCCCACCTATCCTGTACAGATCGTACCCAAATTCAATATCAAGCTGCAGTAAAGCTCCATGGGGTCTTTCCGTCTTGTCGCGGGTAACCTGCATCTTCACAGGTATTAAAATTTCACCGGATCTCTCGTTGAGACAGCGCCCAAGTCGTTACGCCATTCGTGCGGGTCAGAATTTACCTGACAAGGAATTTCGCTACCTTAGGACCGTTATAGTTACGGCCGCCGTTTACTGGGGCTTCGGTTCATAGCTTCGGATTGCTCCTAACCACTCCCCTTAACCTTCCAGCACCGGGCAGGCGTCAGCCCGTATACTTCGCCTTGCGGCTTCGCACAGACCTGTGTTTTTGCTAAACAGTCGCTTGGGCCTTTTCACTGCGGCCCCCTCGGGCTATTCACCCTACCGAGGCACCCCTTCTCCCGAAGTTACGGGGTCATTTTGCCGAGTTCCTTAACGAGAGTTCTTCCGCGCGCCTTAGAATTCTCTTCTCGCCTACCTGTGTCGGTTTGCGGTACGGGCACCTTCTCCTGGCTAGAGGCTTTTCTTGGCAGTGTGAGATCATGACCTTCGCTACTACAATTTTCGCTCCCCATCACAGCCCAGCCTTACGATGTGCGGATTTGCCTACACACCAGCCTCACTGCTTAGACGGACATCCATCAGTCCGCGTCACTACCCTCCTGCGTCACCCCATCGCTCATAGCGGATTACGGTGGTACAGTAATTTCAAACTGTTGTCCTTCGACTACGCCTATCGGCCTCGCCTTAGGTCCCGACTTACCCTGAGCGGACGAGCCTTCCTCAGGAAACCTTGGGCTTTCGGCGGATCAGATTCTCACTGATCTTTTCGTTACTCATACCGGCATTCTCACTTGTGTACTCTCCAGCGCTCCTTACGGTACACCTTCAACGTATACACAACGCTCCCCTACCCCAGATGCATACGCATCTAGCCATAGCTTCGGTGGTGTGTTTAGCCCCGTTACATTTTCGGCGCAGAGTCACTCGACCAGTGAGCTATTACGCACTCTTTAAATGGTGGCTGCTTCTAAGCCAACATCCTGGTTGTCTGTGCAACTCCACATCCTTTCCCACTTAACACACACTTGGGGACCTTAGCTGATGGTCTGGGCTGTTTCCCTTTTGACAATGGATCTTAGCACTCACTGTCTGACTCCCGGCAAGAAGATAATGGCATTCGGAGTTTGACTGAGCTTGGTAACCCTTGCGGGCCCCGCACCCAATCAGTGCTCTACCTCCATCACTCCATTCACCGAGGCTAGCCCTAAAGCTATTTCGGGGAGAACCAGCTATCTCCGAGTTCGATTGGAATTTCTCCGCTACCCCCACCTCATCCCCGCACTTTTCAACGTACGTGGGTTCGGGCCTCCAGTGCGTGTTACCGCACCTTCACCCTGGACAGGGGTAGATCACACGGTTTCGGGTCTACGTCCACATACTCAGTCGCCCTATTCAGACTCGCTTTCGCTGCGGCTCCGGCTTCTCACCTTAACCTTGCATGTTAAACGTAACTCGCCGGTTCATTCTACAAAAGGCACGCCATCACCCATAGATCGGGCTCTGACTTTTTGTAAGCACACGGTTTCAGGTTCTATTTCACTCCCCTTCCGGGGTGCTTTTCACCTTTCCCTCACGGTACTGTTTCACTATCGGTCGCCAGGTAGTATTTAGCCTTGACAGATGGTCCTGCCGGATTCATACGGGGTTTCACGTGCCCCGCACTACTCGGGATCCGTCTCGGAGAGAACACAGTTTAGGCTACAGGGCTTTTACCTCTATCGCGGGCCTTTCCAGACCTCTTCGCCTACCATATTCCTTTGTAACTCCATGTGAGACGTCCCACAACCCCAGGAGGCAAGCCCCCTGGTTTAGGCTGTTCCGCGTTCGCTCGCCGCTACTGACGGAATCACTATTGTTTTCTCTTCCTCAGGGTACTTAGATGTTTCAGTTCCCCTGGTCTGCCTCTGCGTATCCTATGTATTCAGATACGAGTAACTGCGAATTACCACAGCTGGGTTTCCCCATTCGGACACCCCCGGATCAAAGCTTGCTTACAGCTCCCCGAGGCAGTTTCGTTGTTCGCCACGTCCTTCGTCGGCTCCTGGCGCCTAGGCATCCTCCGTGTGCTCTTATTAGCTTAACCATCGCTCCGGTGTTTCGCTTGTT